>DATKZH010000001.1:0-15004 GCA_035528065.1 Thermoguttaceae bacterium
CGGCCCCGCCTTTTCCAGGAGCGCCGCCGTTTCCTCGGGGCTGCGCGACTGCCCCACCACCAGCTCGACGTTTCCCAACTTCTTTTCCGCTTCAGCAAGCCGAGCCGTCATCGCCTCGATCTGCTTGGCGTCGGCGCCCCAGTTGCGATCTTCCGGCTGGGGGGTGCCCGTGAAAACGACACAGATCCGCGATTTGCCGCGCGGCTGCGAAGGCGGCGACTCGGAAGCCCTCGCATGCGTCCACGTCGCACCCGCGAGCAGCAACCCGCTTACGGCGCCCGTTCCCAAAAACTCCCTTCGCGTGCAGTGTTCACACATCGCCAGACCCTTCCTCCCAACATGACCGTCGAGTACCGTTTACAAGCCTCGGAGGCATGCAGCGCCCACTGAGGCAACAACTCAGGCACTATTGTCGCCATACTCCGCTTCGATTGTCAAGAAAACGCTGACCGCGTGTGCAGGTTCTTCGACGAGCAAAGAGACCGTCGACCAACACGCATCACTGGCGACCGCGACGGCAAGTCCATGACGAACCGGATCGCCTTCTCACGCTGCCCACGCGGGATGAACTGAATGTTCCTGATCGGCATTATCGGGATCACGCCATGCCCTTTGAGGCTGCGGAAGCTCGGAGCCGCTGCTACTCCCCGGTTGCCTGTCGATTACGCCTTCCGTACTTCGGACGAGACAGGCGGCAAGCCGAAACGACGCCCTAGGCGGGCACGGCAGGCCGAAGAACGTATCTCATCTTTCGAAACGCCCAGGGACTCGTGGGAGGCGAGGTTGACCGGACACGCTTCCGGCGCAATCTCGCGCCAGCGCGTCGCCCCGGCGTCACGTCGGCCGACCACCTACCCCGAAAGAGGTGCCGCCGGGGCCACAAGAAACCCTCCCGCGGCGTTTTTTGTCTCCGCCGACTGTCGTTGTTGTCTTGTGGGCTCATTTTGGCTTTCGGCCAACTCGCCCCGCAGGGTTCCCCCAATCGCTACTGAAGGCCCTCGAAGAATCGGCCCCTCCAGCCGATGCGACCGTTATCGTGGAATTATCGAACAGCAGCCTGTTGGCGGTTCGATAGTAACTTCGTGACGTTTGCTAAAGTAACTTCGTGACGTTTGCCAAAGTAACTTCGTGACGTTTGCCAAAGTGGGGCCAGCAACCGGGGGGTGCCATACGCCCTTTCAGTGCCACTTGGGCCTTAAACCTTCTCCGGATTGTACTGTCCTTTTCAGACCCAGGAGAGTCGATCATGAAGATCGCAAGGTTGGCATTGGGGTTTGCGTTGCTGGGAACTCTCTCGGCGCGCGTGGCTTGGGCCGCGACGGTTTGCGATGTCCCCTGCGCGGCCGCTACCGGCCCGTGCTCGAGCGGTTGCGAAGATCCCTGCGGCTGTGACCAGTGCGGCCTGTTCGGCCGCTGGCTGGCCCGAGATCCCTGGAAACTGCCTCAGCCATGCGTTCTGCAGTGTCTCGGGATCAAGGCGAGCGGCTGGCTTCAAGCCGGCATCACGTTTAACGCCGAGGACCCGGCCGATCGCTTCAACGGCCCGATCCTGATGAACGACCGCGACGGCGAGTTCCAGATGCACCAGGTATGGCTCAGCTTTGAGCGGCCTTGCGACACGGGCGGGTGCGGCGTCGACGTCGGCGGACGCGTGGATCTGTTCTATGGAACGGACTTTCGCTTCGCAGTGTGTCAGGGTCAAGGGTTGGAAGACAAGATCAACGGCTTGGATCAGCTTTATGGGTTGGGTATACCCCTGTTCTACTTGGAGGCGGCCATCAACAAGCTGTCGGTCAAGATCGGCCGGATGGGCGGCATCCTCGGGTACGAGATGATCCCGCCAATGGGCAGCTTCTTTTATTCCCACTCGTACACCATATGCTACACGGAACCGCTTTTGATCACGGGCCTGATGGGCAAGTACCCGCTGTCCGACCGATGGACCGCCCTGGCCGGCTTCCATCGCGGCGTCCGCCGGTTTGAGGACAACAACAACGAGTTGAACTTCCAGGGGGGGCTGATCTGGACCGGCCGGGACAAGGGGACGTCGCTGGCCTATGCCGTGGAAGTCGGCCCGAATGATGACGAGGGACTGCGAGACGAATATGTTCACAGCCTCGTATTCAAGCACCAGCTTTCGAAGAAGGCCCTCTACGTCATCCAGAACAACGTCGGCTTCCTTAACGGCGTGGCCGGAGAGGAGGACGCCGAGTGGTATTCGATAGTCCAGTACTACCTCTACACGATAAACCCCTGCTGGTCGGCCGGCCTCCGCGTGGAGTGGTTCCGCGACGACGACGGGGTTCGCGTCGCGGGGCTGGGCAACCTTCCCAACAACCGCGGCTGGATGGGGGCCCCCGGCTTTGAAGGAAACTTCAGCGAAGTGACCATCGGCCTGAACTGGAAGCCGAAGCCCAACGTCCTCGTCCGCCCGGAGGCCCGCTGGGACGTCTACAGCGGCTCCCGCAACCTGGCCGGAGAGTTCCCCTTCGACGGCGGCCAGAGCAAGAACCAGTTCACCTTCGCCACCGACGTGGTGGTAATGTTCTGATCTAGCCGAGACTCGGCTTATCCGGCAGCCGGGGCGTCAGAAGCCCTCCAGCAATCAATCCCTCTCCCCGCTTGCCTGCGGTCAGGGTATATGGACGGATCTTACCGAAACGGTCAACCGGTAGGCCGCAGGTTCGAGTCCTACTCGGCTCGACGCGAAGATAGCTTCATCGTGACGCCGGAAAATACACCGTTGGCGCCCTCTTATTGATGTCTGCATTGCCAATGATCACCCGACGTGGACCGGTCCCTTCGGTCCCGGGCTTCCGGTGGAAGCCCTCCGTTCATTGGCTATGCAAGGCTGAATAAGGACTTGCCAGCCGGATCATTCATCGAAATTGAAAACCAGGAGGGAGAAGTCGTCCCGAAAGCACTCGCCTTCAGCCAGACCTCTGATGACATGTTCAATCCGTTCCGGTTCGCTGCGTGCGGGATCAAGAGGCTGGACCAGAAAAGATCGCAGTTCTTCAAACGTCCAGAAGCGGCCTTCTTTCGTGAGAAACTCGAAGGTGCCGTCACTGAAGAGATATAGGTGACTACCCTTGGGGACGTTCACGGTCTCGGCATCGTATGCCGCGCCGCCGACTACGCCGACCGGAAAGCCGCTTGTACCCACGGCACAGGACGTTCCGCGCTCAGGCGGAACCAGGATGGCCGGATGGTGGCCCGCTGAGGAGAAGGTCAGACTTCGATTGCTTTGCTGATACACCCCATACCAAGCTGTGAAAAACATTTCACTGGACTCGTGCATCTGGAGCGTTTCGTTCAGCCTCGCCATGACCTGAGAAGGCTGGCTGAAGTCGGTTCGGCGAAGCGATTGTCCCCGCAGGATATTGATCACGGATACCGACAGCAGTGCCGCCCCGACACCGTGTCCGGAAACGTCCAGAAGATAGAGCGCCAGGCGATCCGCGTCCAACCAGTGATATCCGAACCCATCTCCTCCGAGCTGCGCAGAAGGCAGAAACCGCCAATCGGCCTTGACCGGGCCGCTGGTAAGAGAATCGGGCAAAAGGGAGCGTACGTAAGCCGCCGCCTGAGTCAACTCATGCGTCAACCGCTCCTGGGTCTCCAGAAGAGTGCGATAGAAGGCGCGCCGGTCGAGGCAGGCGCCTATGCGCGCTCTCAGGAGGATCGGGTCGAAAGGTTTGAAGAAGTAATCTTCGGCGCCCAGTTGGATGCAGCGTACCATGCTCTTCGTCTCTTCGACTGCGCTGACCATGATGACCGGGATCTGGCGCCACTGGGTATTCGCCCTAATGCGCTCCAATACCGCGATGCCGTCCATGCCCGGCATAACAAGATCCAGCAGAATGAGGTCGAACACCTGCGGGCCTTGAGGCCGCGACGCTGCGCGCAACCTGTCCAACGCTTGCTGACCGTTCTCCGCAGTATCGACGAGGTAGCCTTCCTTCTGGAGGTAAAGCGTGAGCGTCTTCCGGTTCATCAGGTCATCATCGACGACCAGAAGCCGGCTCTTTTCCTGCGCCATGGTGCTTGTCCCGCCTCTCCGAGAACTTGAATTCCACATTACCCGACAATATGGCACCGGAGGTTGACATCGGCGGCGCTCTTCACGTGTCGATTGCTTTCTGCCACTGGCTTCGTTTCTGCTCAATGACGGGGCGTATCCGGTTGAATTCCGCCGCAATGTGTTCCAGCTTGGCCACCGATGTTTCGTCCAACCGACCTGCCTTGCCCAGGGCTTCGAGTTCCCTGGCAGCATCGCCCAGCGCCGTGGCGCCTATACTAACGCTGTTCGATTTGAGCGTGTGTGCTGCACGGTGGAGTTCTTCCGCCCGCCCCTCTGCCAGGGCCCTGCGCATCGTTTGGAGAAAGCCTTGCGCGTGCTCGACGAAATCGTCAAGAGCCTCGACTACGAATTCCGCGTTCGTCATCTCGCAGAGCCTGTCCAAAGCCGTCGAATCGAAGTTCCCTTGCGATTCTAACTCAGGAGACGAAGTGTCTTCGCTCCGTGGCGGGGAAGCCCGTTCTGCCTGCCTCATAGGTCCGTTCGCTTCCGCCACGGCCCCGGCCGGCCGCGTTTCTGCGACGTCCGTTCCCAAAGGCGGCGAATCCTTTAATGCCTTAATCAGCGCCTCGGGGGGGATCGGCTTGGTGATATAGTCGTCCATGCCGGCAGCAAGGCATTCCTCCCGGTCTTCCTGCATCACATTGGCTGTTACAGCGATCAGCCTCGGCCGCTCCTTTTTTGGCCAGCGCCGGCAAATGCGTCGCGTCGCCTCCAGGCCGTCCATTTCAGGCATCTGCACGTCCATCAGGACCACGTCGTAGCGTTGTCGCTCCAGCGCTTGAAGCGCTTCCAGGCCGTTCGCGACCACGTCGGCTCGATAATTGAGTTTCGACAGCAAGGCGAGCACCAGTTTCTGGTTGGCCGGGTTGTCCTCGGCCAGGAGGATGCGGAGAGGGTGCCTTCTACCCAACTCGGGGTCGAAGAGCTGACTGCGGTCGGATCTCCTGCGGGCAGAGAGAAAAACCGGCTGACCGGTAAGCACGCTCAACAGGACGTTGTACAAATGAGAGGGCTTGATCGGCTTGGTCAGCACCTCGGCAATGACGGCCGGCTCCGGCCGCTCCTCGGTTCCAATGGAGGTGAGCATCACCAAGGGTAGCTGCTTGCTGTCGCGGCACCGACGGATTTCCCCGGCCAGAGTGAGACCGTCCATTTCCGGCATCTGCATGTCCAAGATGCCCAAGTTAAACCGCTGACCGTCGCGGAGCCATGCCAGCCCCTCCATTGCGGACGTGGTCGGACGGGGAAGCATACCCCAGGACTGGCACAGTTTCGTGACGATCTCCAAGCTGGTCTCGTTGTCGTCAACGATCATGACGACCTTGTCTTGCATGATTTCCTGGCCGTCAAAAGCCAAGCCCTGCACCTCGGCAGCGGGCATGGCCTTGATAGTAAAACAGAACGTGGAGCCTTTGCCCACTTCGCTCTCCGCCCAGATCTTGCCACCCATCTCCTCGGCCAACCGCATGCTGATCGCCAGTCCCAGGCCGGTTCCGCCATACTTGCGGCTGGTGCTTCGATCGGCCTGGCTGAAAGGCTTGAAAAGCCGACCCATCCCTTCGTGAGAAATGCCTATCCCCGTATCTCGAACGGAAAACTGCAATTCATAGGTTGTCCCCGAGCTTTGTTGGGGAGAGTCCATGTACACGCTGCGCTCCGTGAAATTGGATACACAAACGGTGACGGTGACCGCACCATTCTCTGTGAATTTCACGGCGTTGGTAAGCAGGTTCATCAGAATCTGGCGCACCCGCGTTGCGTCACCTACGATGCCCGCCGGAACGTCCGGATCGATCCAGTAGCCCAGGTCCAGGCGCTTATCCCTCGCCTGGACCGTCACAAGGTCGAGGGTCGACTCGACGCACTCCCTCAGATCAAAGGGCTGGTTTTCCAGGTCGATCTTGCCCGCCTCAATCTTTGAGAAATCGAGGATGTCGTTGATAAGGGCCAATAGCGTTTCGCCGCTACGGCGGATGGTATCGGCGAAATCCTGCTGCTCGGGATCCAGCGCGGTGTCCAGCAAAAGTCCGGTGAGGCCGATGACCGCGTTGAGGGGAGTACGGATTTCGTGGCTCATCGCCGCCAGGAATGCGCCCTTGACACGGCTGGCTTCCTCAGCCAGTTCTTTGGCCTCCCTCATGGCCGCCTCGGCTCGCATCCGCTCGGCAGATTCTTCTTTCAATGCCTTGTTGGTTTCCTCAAGCTCCAGCATCACGTCCGCTGCGTTAACATTGGCCGCTGCCAGGGCCTCGTTCGTTTGTCTCAGCTTTTCTTTCGCCTTCTCCCGCTCGGCCGCTTCCCGTGCCCGGTCCTCTGTCGTTCTCCGCAGTTCGTGCTCCAAGCGTTTGAGCTCGAGCCCGTAGCGCAACGACCGCTCGAACACACCGACGTCCATCTGCCCTTTGACCAGAAAGTCATGCGCACCGTTCCGCATCGCTTCTGCGCCGCGGCCCGCCTCATTCCCACGAACCAATGCAACAAGTGGAATGTGTGGCGCGGCTTTGCTTATCTGTAAGCTCCCGTCCGGCCTCCCGCACTCAGGCAACGCCAGATCGAGCAAAATGACGTCCACGCCCCCTTTGCCGAGAAGAGCAAGTGCTTCATCAATACACTTGGCCTGAGTAACCTTAAACCGATAGCCCTGGGCTTCGGCAAGAAATCGCCGAATCGCTTGCGCCAAGGAGAAGTCTGCCGTGATAATCAGCGCGTTCTCTGACACCACGCTCATTTTGTCTTTCTTATCTCAGGGCTCATGCACTCTCTACGATACCGTTGTCCCGGTCGCCGGATATTTGCCGCTACGCTCTCGTCGCGTATGATCGAATTCCGTTTCGTGTTCTGTTCCGGGCTTCCAGACTTTGCGTCCGCGGCCCTGTGCGGCTCTCTCGAACTCAACGACCCGCTCACCACGTGTCGGGGCCACTTGGATCCGTCACCTGCAGAGTCTGCGCTTGCGAAAACCGCTCGCTTGCGTTGGGCCGATGGCTAGATGAAAAGGGTCACCTTCGATTTGCTCGCCTCCTCCAGATAGGTGGCAACATTGCCGTACTCCACATCGTCGAGCAGTTCTTCCTCTTTCATGCCCATTACCCCCATCGACATTGTGCATGCGACCAGCTTCACGCCCAACTCGCGGACCTGGTCGATCAATGCCGGAAGGGACTCTACGTTCTCTTTTTTCATCAACATTTTGAAAAACGCGGGCCCGATGCCAAGCATATTCATCTTCGACGTGCCAACCCGTCTCGGGCCCGACGGAAGCATGGCCGCCAACATCTTCTTGAGAAAGGGTTTCTTGCTGAAAATCGTCTTCTTCTTGACCGCCACAAGTCCCCAAAACGCGAAATACATGGAGACTTCCATTCCCATCGCCGCCGCTCCCGCAGCGATAATGAATGCACACAACAATTTGTCCATGTCGCAACTGAAAACCAGCAAGGATACCCGGTCCGCGACCTCCTCGGTTTCCGCAGACTCCGGCCGACTTTGGACTTGGCCTACCGTTGTCTGAACCGCTTCGAGTCGATCTGCGATCTTCTTCTCGACAATTTCCTCAATGAGTTTCCTCAGAGAAGGGTCGATCGAAGAACCAGATCCCCCTGTCGTATCGCTCATTGCCATCCTCCCACAGCTTATGCCTTTCTGATGACGGCCTTCTGCACGTCTCCGTCTGCAAATTCAACCAGGATATTCCCCGTCTTCCTTGCCCAGGCCCTCAGGTCCGCTTCAAATGCCGGGTCGCTCGCTTCAACCACCAGCGTTTCACCGGGTGCCATGCCCTTGATCGCTTTGCTAATCTCTACAAGTGGCATGGGACACCGAATCCCTTTGCAGTCGACATACTGGTCGCTCATGACTTGTTTCCCACATTACCCTTTCCACGCGAGTTCACAATAGAGACCGCTCATTTCCCCATTAGCCGCACCGTCATCCGTGACCCGTCCTTCAAACCGTTTCGAACAACCTGCCACCATACCTTCAGCGCAGTGGCGACAGTAGCGATATATTATCAAAGGAAAATCGGTTTCCCCACAACCTAGCGGGTCTTCCGGGAGTGTCAAGATACCTCCGTATTCCAGCCGGAAACGGTGACCATGCCGCCCGATGTGGCTCGCGAGGAGCGGCCGGTCCGAAATACACATCTCAGCAGTCAAAATGCCGTGAACGCGTGGCGAACGAGCATGCGAGACACGCTTCCGACGCAATCTCGGAGCAGTGCGTCACCCCATCGGACGGGTGCTCGGCTTAGGAGCCCCTCCACTTCGGAGATCGAATAGCACCCCCCAACGGGGGGCGCGGGCGGAGATGTTGGGGCAGTGCGGTCCGCTGCACGCCCCGGCGAGTTGAATCGAGAACTCGCTCCCCTTCGTTCCGGCGAGGTAAGCAGACGGCCGGAAGAACTGCCCAAACAACGAGGGAGAATCGGGCGAAGCCGCAAGTGGCCCCGCGCCGCCCCCTTGTCACAACGGACCACTAGCCGGACAATACGGATCAAGCGTTTTCCTGTCGTGGCCCGTGAGAACCTCCAGCCTGAGAATGGATACCATCATGCCCGGCCCGCCCCGCGTGATTCTGTCCGGCTTTGCCGACGAAGCCGCCGGAAAGAAGGACAAGACCGCCGTCGAGCAGTTTACGGCGTTTGCCGCCTTGGGACTCCAGTACTACAGCATCCGGTTCGTCGACGTGGGCGGCGGCACCAAGAACGCGATGCAGCTCACCAAGCAGGAGATCCAGAAGATCCGCCGGATGCAGGACGACTTCGGGCTCTGCGTCTCCTCGATCGGCTCGCCCATCGGGAAGGTGAAGCTCCTGGACGTGGACGACGGGACCCACAACGCCTATGTCCCCTTCAAGAAGTACCTGGACCGCGAGGTCAAGAAGGTCTGCGAGCTGGCCCATGCGTTCGAGACGAAGCTGATCCGCGGCTTCTCCTTCTACCATCCCCGGGGAACCAAGCCGGAGGATCACCTCGCGGAGGCGGTCGACCGGCTCGGCCAGATCGCCGAGGCGTGTCACCGGTCCGATTTGACCTTCGGGCTGGAGGTCGAGCCCAACCTGGTGGGCGAAACCGGCCGCCTGTTGGCCGAGATCCACCGGCAAGTGAACCACCCCGCCATGGTGCTGATCTTCGACGCGGCCAACATCCTCGTCCAGGGGTACACGGGCAGCGAGGTGTTCGAGGAGTACAAGGCGATGAAGCCGGGGCTGGGCTGGCTGCACATCAAGGACTATCACCATCCCAAGCCGGTCAAGAAGCGGGGCCACGTCGACGAGGACGCCCTGGCCAACTTCGTCCCTTCCGACGAGGGCGACAGCGGCCACGAGGCGATCCTCCGCGACCTGGCCGCCGTTCTCCCCAAGATGGAGAGCAAGCTCCGCCGCCGGGGGATCCCGGGCGTGTTTCTCGACCTGGAGCCGCACGTCAAAGGCGGCGGCCAATTCGGCGGCTACAGCGGCCCGGACGGCATGGGCGTCGCCCTCAGGGCCCTCTGCCGCGTGCTCGACTACGTCGGCATCGAGTACCACCTCCGCGACTTCGACGACATCAAGGCGGCGAGGGGGTTCTAGTAGAGAGGGCGCGGGGCATCCGTTCCGTCACGACGCCACCGCGCGTGCTACTCCGCCTGCTGCCCGGTGTCCGCTTCTTCCTCGTCGCCCTTCTTATCTTCCTTGGAGCGGCCGGGTCGGTTGAGCAGCGCGTAGCCGCCGAGCAGGACGTACTGGCCGAGCCAGACCAGGGCGACCACGAGGCTGGCGACGGCGGCGTAGAGCGTCACCTGGTCGTGCGTCTTGGCCCACCAGATCCAGAGGAGGATCGTGCCGGTGGCCAGCGCTACGATCGTGACAAGGAGCTTGTTGGCCGCCCGGCCGAGCAGTCGGCTTCGGGCGTGGCGATTGATGGCCGCCCGGGCGGAAAGGTTGGCCAGGTCGCGCATGGCGCTTAGGTTTACGGATTTCACCGAAGCGACTGCCCGAGGCAAGAACTCCCCTTTCTCGCGCGTTTTCGGGGCGGGCGCTTGGGGCGGCGAATCGGTGGCTTCCGGGGCGGGTAATGCGGACGGCGCCGAGGCCGGCGCGGCAGGGACCGAGGGGACGGACGCCCTCGGCTCGCCGGGACGGCCCGTGCCCGCGCGGACCCGGTCCAACAGCCGGGCCATGTAGTCGTCGATCGACTCGTCCTCTTTCTCGACCGACAGGCGCGGTGAGGCGGGCGTTTCAGGGGCGCGTTGAATTGTCTCGGAGGCGTCCGGCGACTGGCCTTCCTCCTTTTCGTCTTCCTCTACCTCGTCATGGAATGAGCGAGCTATCCCCATCCGGCGAAGGACTTCGTCGCTGCTTTCCGGCGACCCCTGGGACGGCTCTTCAAACGGGAGATCCTCCTCCTGGTCGGCTTCGCCGGACGGCTGCCCGGGCCCAATGTCGGCCGCGGCCCGGGCGGCTTCCCACCGTCGGCACTCTTCGTCGATCTCCGACTCCCGGGCGTCCAACGCCGCCCGACGGTCGTCCAACTCGGCCCGACGGGCGTCCAATTCGCCGTGCCGTTCGTCCAGTTCCGCCTGACGCGCGTCCATCTCCGCTTGGCGGGCCTCCAATTCGGCGTGACGCGACTCCGAATCCGCGTGTCGCGAGTCCAGGTCCGCGTGGCGGGAATCCAGCTCGGCCCGGCGGTCGTCCAACTCGGCCCGGCGGTTGTCGAACTCCGCCTGACGCGTGTCCAAGTCCGTCTGACGGGAGTCCAAGTCCGCCTGACGGGCATCCAATTCGGCGCGGCGCTGGCCAGACTTCGCCTCGCGGGCGTCCAACTCCGCCCGTCGCTGTTCGAGCTCGGCCGATTCGGCCTCGAGCTTGTTGCGGGCCTCGTCCTGCTCAGCGGTCCGACGATCGCGGGCGTGCTGGATCTCTTGTCGCTGGGCGTCCAGTGCCCGGCGTTGGGCGTCGGCCTGTTCAGCCCGCTTGTCGAGCTGTTCCTTCGCCTCGGCGCGTTCGTTCTCCCATCGCGTGCGGTCTTGCTGGAGGGCTTCACGTTGGGCCTGCAACTCGGCCAGACGGGCTTCGACCTCTTCGACCTGCCGGCCCGAGTCGACCTGCAAAGCGGCCCGATCCGTGTCCCAGCGGCGACGTTCCTCGTCGAACACGTTTCTCTGGGACTTCAGGTCGGCTTGTGCCCGGTCGAGCTGTTCCGACCGCTCATGGAGGGCCTGTTGCTCGCGATCGAGGGCCTGTCGCTGCTCGTCGAGCGCGCGCTGTTGCTCGCGGAGCGTCCGTCGGTCGCCGAGTGCCTCTTGTTCCTCGTGGTGTGCCTCTGCTTGTTCGGCCAGCGCCTGTTGTTCGCGGAGGGTCCGCTGTTGTTCGTCGACCGCCTCTTGCTTCTGTTGAAGGGAGTGCTCTCGGTGGGAGAGTCTGCTCGCCAGGGCGTCCAGCTCTCGCAGGCGGTGATCGAGTCGTTCGGTTTGTCCCTCGACACCGCGTTGTTGCTCGGGATCACGGGTCCGGTCGGTCACCGGCTGCTTCTCCAGCTCGGCGATCTGTTGACGGGCGGACCGAAGCTCTCGGAGCAGGCGCCGGGCCCTTGCGCGGCCGAGGCGGTTGGCTGAGGCCAGTCGGGCACCGAGATCTTCCCGTTCGGGCGCCTCGGCCGGCCGAGGCGTGGGCGCGGGGATCGGAGGAATAGGCGGAATAGGAGGTTCGTGGTCGGGCACTTGATCGGCGTCGAGCACCTCGAACTCGACGGGGCCGACGCTGAGGCGGTCGCCCGGGACCAGCTTCGCGTCGCGGAAGGCGCGGCCATTGAGTCGCGTGTCGGCGGCAAAGCGGCGGATCACGGTGCCCGCTGCTCCCCGAAGAACCAGGCAGTGCACGGGCTGGACGCCGCGAGCGCGGAGCCGGAGCGTGCAGCGGGGCCCGGAGCCGATCGTACACTTCGGGGATCGAAGCCGCACGATCTGTCCATGACGAGGGGAGCCGCAAACCCGGAGCACGAATTCCTGGTCCGCGACGTCCAGAATCGAGGAAGCGGCGATGCCAACCACGATCATCCACCCAGGCAAGAACCAGCCGGCAGGGGTACCCCGCGTCGACATTCCCGAGAGACAGTCGGACGCCGCCGCCGGCGCTAAACCTCTTAGAGGATTTAGCTTACGGTCTGTGGCGAGTCAAAGGAGGCCCTTTCAGGCGTGGTTGGCCGGGCGGGATTGGGGAAAACGGCTGCATATCTCTGCCGGTTTTGTCGATTATCCGATAGCGACTTCGGGCACACGGCCACGGCCACGTTCCGTCCGGAGGATCTTCCGGGGCTTGAAGCTCAAGGGGGCCTTCTGGGGCTGAGAAAATCGTGGTCTATTGGGGGCCGAAAGTGTCTTGTCCGGGTCGAGAAAAGGCAGAGAAAAAGGGGGGGGACGGCAGGGCCCGGCGAAACGGGATACTGGCCACAATCCCTTGAAATTAAACAAGTTGCGACACGGCTATCGGTCGACCCCGGCGGCCGGGGCGAGTTTCCGGTTTTTTTGGAACCCCCAGACTCCAGATTCGTACTATAGTTTGGTTGCTGTCGGGACCCCGGAACTTCCGACGGCAGGGGTCATTCCAGCTTTCATGTCAACAAGTGGCAGAGAAGGGGAGTTCGAAAACGGCTCATCTGAGGGGGGCGCATCCTTCAGCGCGGCCAGGATCGGACAACAAGGTACAACGATGAAGAACCGCCAAGAAGCGATCCTGAACATGCACAAGGTCTTGATCACGCGACGCGACGCGCTCCGCAAGGCCCTGGCCGGAGACCTCAGCCTGTTGAGAGAACTGAGCGCCAAAAAGGGTGGCGACGTGGTCGACGCCGCCCTGGACTCGGTCCAGGACGAAATCAGCTCCCAGCTTGCGGAGGTCGAAAGCCGCGAGCTCGCCCGCATCGAAAACGCCCTGCAACGGATGCGGGAAGGCCAATACGGGCTCTGCGAGGAGTGCGGATGCAACATCCCCATGGCGCGGCTGAACGCGCTGCCCTACGCCACGATGTGCATCAAGTGTCAGCGGGAGGCCGAGCGAGAGGGCGCTCCCGGCCGGATGGACGTCGACTGGGGCCGTCTTCTGGAAACCGGCTCCCAGGACACCGATCTGTCGATCAACGACATCGAGCTGGACGTCTCCTGACGACCGGCCGCCGTGTCTCCACTCCCCGCGCGCAAACTGGTATACTGCCGGCCGGATCTGCACTTGGCTCGTACCGGCTTCCCTCTCCTCGTGGCGGCATTGCGACGTGTCCGTCCCGCTGCGCCGCGACACCAGCGGCCCGGCCGGTTTGTCTGTTGTGAGGAGTCTCCCATGCCACGACCGGCTTCGCCCACTCGGCGGAACCCTCTCGCCCCACTCATCCTCTTCGGCTTGGCCCTGAGCTGCCTCGCCAACCCGACGCCGTCGCGGGTCGCGCTCGCCCAAAGCGCGATCCAAGCGGCGATGGAACGCCGCGGACCGGTCTCCGCGGACAAACGGGCGGAACTGTACGAGCAACTGAGAAGTCAGGCCGAGGTCCTCCAGGCCCAAGCGGCGATCGTCAAGACCGTCGCCAAGCTCCTCGGCCCCACCGTGGTGCATATCGAGGCCGACGTCACCGACCGAACCGCGTTGCAGCACGCGCCCCAGTACGGCCGCGCCCGCCAAGTCGAAGAAGCAGGCTCCGGCGTGCTGGTCCAGTTGAACGACGACGACTACGTGCTCACCAACCGGCACCTGATCGCGGGCGCCAAGCCCGAGGGGATCAACGTCCACCTCGCCGACGGCCGCGAGATCCACCCCGAGCGCGTCTGGGAGGACGTCGAAACCGACGTGGCCGTGATGGCCGTTTCCGCGCCGAATCTGGTCGCCGCGCCGATCGGCGACAGCGACGCCATGGAGATCGGCGACTTCGTGCTGGCCGTGGGGAGCCCGTTCGGGCTGAGCTATTCGGTGACCTACGGGATCGTCAGCGCCAAGGGCCGCCGCGGCCTGGAGCTGGGCAAGTCGGGGGTCCGCCTGCAAAACTTCCTCCAAACCGACGCGGCCATCAATCCGGGCAACAGCGGCGGACCGCTGATCAACCTGCGGGGCGAGGTGATCGGCATCAACACGGCGATCGCCAGCAACTCGGGCGGCAGCGAAGGGATCGGATTCGCCATCCCCGTCAACATGTTCATGTTGGTCGCCCGGCAGTTGATCCAAAGCGGAGAAGTCAACTGCGCGTTCCTGGGCGTCAACCTGGACAACAACTTCGACGCGGCCCAGGCGGCGCAGGCCGGCCTGCCGCGGACGATGGGGGCGCGCGTCGCCAGCATCTGGCCCGACTCCCCCGCGTCCGAAGCCACCCTCCAGCCGAACGACGTCGTCCTCCGAATCGGCGACGTGCTGATCGAGGACGACGCCCACCTGGTCGACATGATGCACCTGACCGAAATCGGCAAAGAGCTGCCCCTCGTGATCTGGCGGGACGGCAAAGAGTCCCAGCTCAAAATCACCGTCGGCGACTGGGACGACTTCCACTAGCCGCGGTCGCCGCCAACCCGTGCATCGTTCCCATGCTTCGCGTGGGAACGCACGAGTGGACGCTTCGCGTCCCCTCCGACCCCAACTCGCCGCAGCCGACGGCCGTTCAGGGCCGTTTTCCGCCGCAGGCGGTGATAGCCCCGGCGTTTACGCCGGGGTGGCCGCGGCGACAATCCCCGTTGCCGGATGACCCCGGTTCACCGGGGTTCTCGTTCCCAGTAGCCGTAGGGTGCGTAAAACCACCCATTCTTGTTGAAGGCATGGGTACCGCCACGCCGGGTGCCACTGCTGGCTTGTCCAGCAGTGCTGCACGGCAATCAGCGAACTGACGCTTTCTTTCTACTTCCCTCGGCCTGCCGGCTCATCCGCGAGCAGCAACGCACCCCCAGCGATGTGGCTGGACGCTTCTCATGG
>DATKZH010000002.1:0-6489 GCA_035528065.1 Thermoguttaceae bacterium
GGTGAACATCGAGCCCCGGCTGAGCGGGGGCGGCCGGCTGGAGGTGACCTTCGAGATCGAGATGGACCCGGTGACGGCCACCGACCCGGACCATGTTTCGATCGTGGGCGTCAACTCGGGCCCCTACGCCGGCTCGGTGAACGTATCGCTGGACGGCACCGGTACGGTGGTGATCATCGAGCCGCTGGGGTCGCTACCGGAGGCCGACTGCTACACGGTGGACCTGACGGGCATGCTCTCCAAGTGGGGTGCTGGCCCGATGCACCGGACCTTTGAGTTCGTCGCCCTCACCGGCGACAGCGATTTGAACGGTTTGGTGGACAGCGCGGACGCCGACGCGGTGAGGCAACGATTGGGTAGAATCGTCGTGACCAGCATCGTCAGGTTCGACGTGAACCACGACGGCTCGATCTCTACGGCCGACCTGGCATCGGTGAAACAACGTCTGGGCTCTACCGCGCCGCCCTGTCCGTGAAACCGGTGGACATCGTCGGCGTCTGTGGGCAACGCCCGGGCCGGCCGCCACGTCGCCGGGGAAGGGCGCGGCGGTTCTTCTCTGGTCATCGTCGCCTGCCGGGCCGGCGGGTGATCTCACCTGGCCGGTGACGGGTGATCATGCGTGAAGTGTCATGCCGTTTACAGTCCGTTCATGCCGATTGGGCGCCCGCCGCTTTGTGAGAGACTCCAGCAGAAACGATCCATCGAGAGGCAGTTGCCGGTGGGGTTGACGTGCCTGCGGCGCTAGGGGGTATCGCCGCCCGGCTTTCGGCCCGGGCGGCTGCGCATGGCCGAGCGCACCAGTTGGCTGATCCGCTCGCAGAGGAACTCGCGAAACTCTCCTGCGCCCAGGTTGCGGGTTCGCAGCATGGGGCCGGCCTGGACCACGCCCCGCACGTTGTTGGAAAAGCGGGTCTCCTGGAAGCCGATCCCCTGCGGCGTGACCGTGCCCTCCAGCAGCATGCCGTGGATGTCGAAGCCGACCTTGATCTGGAGTCCCACCCCCCCGCAGAGAAAATCGTCCGCGTTCAGCTCCAGCATAATGCCCTGCGCAGCGTACTTGGCCCCGAGCTCCTCGAAAGCCGGCAGCAGCTCGTCGCGCATCTGCTCTCGTAATCGATCCAGGACCGACTGCTTCGACGCCTCCGAATCTTCCTGTTGGGCCTGGCGTTTCTGATGCAGCGACAGCAGGGCGTCGAGCTGCTCTTCCACGGTCTTGGATGCCGCGTTCTGCCCCCGGCACTGGTCCATCAACGCCTGGTAGCCGGTCGGCTTGTCTTGACTGGTCATGGGGATTCCCTGTGCTTGCCCAACCGCGCAACGACACCGGCCGGGCGCCGTCGATTTCGCCACGGTGCTCTCTCCCAGCGACTTCGGCACGTCCGCGGCCACCCTTTAGCATGTGCGCCGCGTGACAGAAGACGCCGGGCCAACTATCATGCCGCCCCGACCCCTGGTTATCGGAGGATGATGATGAAACGCTTGCTGTGTCTCCTGCCGTGCTGCCTGATCTGCTCGCCTCTTCTCGCGGAGGAGCCGCCTCTGCCGGCCGAAGAGGCGGCCGTCAAGATCCGCTGGTCCGAGACCGCCGAACACTACGACCAGAACTGTCTGGTCTACGGAAAAGTGGTCCTGACCAAGCGAATCCGCAACTGGTGCTTCCTGAACTTCGACGAGGACTTCCAGAACAGCTTCACCGTGGCCATCCCCGAGCGCTGCTTCGACAACTTCCCCGAGCCGCCCGAAGATATCTACGCCGACAAGGACGTCGCCGTCTTGGGCACCGTCATCGAGTACAAGGGCAAGCCCGAGATCGTCCTTTGCGATCCGAAGAACATCACCGTCGGGGTTACCTTTCCGACCGCCGACGAACCGGCGACCGAAAAGCCCGCTGACCAGCCGCCCGCCAAGAGCCCGCCGCCCAAGACCCGCGTCTTCGACGGCAGCTGCACCGTGGCTACCTACAACCTGCTGAACCTCTTCGACGAGCACGACGATCCCTACCGCAACGACGAGTCCACGCCGGCCAAGCCGCGCGAAGAGCTGGAGCGCCTGGCCGACACCATCCGCCGGCTCGACGCCGACGTCCTGGCCCTCCAGGAAGTCGAGAACCGAGGCTATCTGGAGCGCTTCGTGAAGACCTTGCTGCCCGACATGGGCTACGAGCACGTCGTCTTGTTCGAGGGCAACGACGCCCGCGGCATCGACGTGGCCTTGTTGTCCCGGCTGCCGGTCGGACCGGTGACCTCCTACCGTCACCTGAGCTTCGAGGACGGCAAGGGGCGGGCGACGTCGTTCAGGCGGGACCTTCTGCGGGCCCGAATCGAGCCGCCGGGCGAGCCGCCCTTCGACGTCTTCGTGACCCACCTCAAGAGCAAGCGCAGCCAGGACGATGGCGATTCGCTGGCCGTTCGCATGGGCGAGGCCGGGCAGATCCGCCGGATCTTCGACGACCTGCTGGCCGCCGACATCCAGGCTCGCTTCCTGCTCTGCGGCGACTTCAACGACACCCTGGACAGCAGCCCGCTCGCTGCCCTGATCGGCGGCGGGACGCGGAAGCTGGGCACTTTTGTGGACGATCTGCCCTCCGACGCACGCATCTCCTACAACAAGGAGCCGTACCGCAGCCTGATCGACTTCATCCTGGCTTCGCCGGCCATGACCGCCCGCTACCGCCAGGGGTCGTACCGGATCGTCGCGGGCACTGTCTCGAGTTCCGGGTCCGACCACAACCCGGTCGTGGCCACCTTCAACCTGAAGTGATCCTCCGGCCGGTCGGCGGTCGGGCGCATGGAGAGGGCCGGGCAACGCACCCGGCCCCAGCCGCGTAGACTCAACCGCCTACGTTAGTTCCTGTGTCTGGGCCGACAACCGGCCTCCTACCACCGCACTCCAATGTTCACCCCGTGCCCGCGGCCATGGTGTCGGTACTGGGGCCGGCTGTGATGCACCACCCGCCCGGAGCTGTGCCACGAGCGGGGCTGCGTTCGCACCACCTGTGCTCGATGATGCTGCGATGGGTGGCTGCGGTAGACCGCCCGGTGCGTCGGCTGGTGGCGGCTGTATGTGACGTGCCTGACCACCCTCGGCTCGGTGTACACCCTCCGCACGCTGTGGACCGGCGGAGCCACGTACCTGGCACGCGATACGTATCTCGGGCTTGACGCGTACGTTGGGTACGACGCGTAGACCGGGCTCGATACGTACCGCGGAGCCACCACCTGAACCGGCTGGTCCGCGTAGATCGGCGGTTCGACGTAAACCGGCTGCTCCGCGTAGACCGGCCTGTCCACGTAGACCGGCCTGTCAACGTACACCGGCCTGTCCACGTAGACGCTTCGGGCGGGCGTGGGGTACCCGTATCCCGCGGAGACGTAAACGCTGCCCCCACTGTAGCATTGGGCTTCGGCCGTCTGAGGCGCCGCTCCAATCACGAACATCCCGCAGAGTACGGCCAACGTCGCGGCTCCCGTCGTGGTCTTGTTCATTGCCTGACTCCTTGCGTTTCGAGGCTGGCTGGCCGCCCGGCGCGACCAGTCCGGAAACCCTTGCCCCGAATGATAGACAATATACACCAAATAAAAGTTAGCAGCAAGCAAATATTCTATCTGAAAAACCTTGGCGGAATGCCAAGTGTCCAGCAAATGGCTTTACAGCAAGTGTTTATCGATCTCTTTGCGGAAGGAGCGCAGGATGCGCATGAAGACTTCTCGATCATCGTGACTGAGGTGCTGTAAAAATTGAAGTGCCGTTGCTCGCCTCGCTTCGCGAAACCGGCCGTGCGCTGTACCACCCGGCTCGGTAATGGTCACGTCCACCTTCCGGCGATCCTGCTCGTTGATGGCGCACTTCACCATGGCTCCGGCGTCTTTGGTCTCCAGCGATCGCATGAGCCGGGACATCTGGGCCGGTGGGATGCCGATCTGCTTCTGGATTTCGCCGACGGTCATGGTTTCGTGCTTGGTGAGCAGATCGAGCGTGATGAACTCGCTTTCGCTCAGTTCCTCGGGTCCGGTGGCCTTGGACCGGGCCCGCAGGGCGAGGATGGCCCGGGTCACCCCATAGACCTCGTCGGCCAGTTGTTCGAGTTGTTTGCGGGATGCGGCCGTCTTCACCTTGCAACAGACTCCCGGCACAGACCGTGACCAAAACGACTCTTTTTGTCCAAACGTACGGAACGGGCGAAACCTTTAGCTATCAAACACGAAAAAAAACGGATCGTCAATAGTTGACGGGAGCATATATTATGGCTTGGCTAAGGCGCGGCGGCCGGACCCGGCCATCTTCGGTGTCGTGCCGCTTGGATGTCTACCCGAACATCGAGGCCGGGCCGCCTGGAGGGCGGGCAAGCCCGCGAGGGTTCACCCGCGTCGACACGTGCACCGGCAAACACTTGGTCCCGTTGAGACCCGGCTGTATAATCGGCCCTCGCTCGCCCGACACAACGGCTTGGCACCCCCCGGACCCGGTTACGGCTTGGGCAAGAGGGGTTGCTGCAGGCTGTTGTGCGCCCGTCGAAGGCGAGCGCGGGCGATCCGGGCTCCCCAGAGGGGCTTCGGCGGAGGTGCGGTCGTTGAAGTGCCGTGGAGCCGGCCGGCCACCCATGCGGGTTGCGTCCCGCGCCGGGAGGTCTAGTGCGGTCCGCGGAACAAGCCCGGCTTCGGACCGGGGGCTTGAGGGGAAAATCTGAACCGGCGAAGGCCGGCCCCAGGTCTCGATGCGCAAAGGTCGGGGCCGACCAAGGAGGACGACGATGGGCAACGTCAGGTTCGCCATCGCGGGGGTTGGGAACTGTGCCAGTTCGTTGCTGCAGGGGATCGACTACTACCGGTCGCGGCCGAATCAGGAGACGGCCGGTCTGCTCCACCGCGAGATCGGAGGCTATCGTCTCGAGGACATGCGACCCGTCGCCGCTTTCGACGTGGACCGCCGCAAGGTGGGCAAGCCCCTGGGCCAAGCGATCTTCGCTCCACCCAACTGCACGAAGGTCTTCCAAGAAGAGATTCGCGACTACGGTGTGACCGTGCAGATGGGGCCGGTGCTCGATGGGATCGCCGAACACATGGCCGACCATCCCGAGGAGCACGCCTTCCGGGTCGCCGATTTGCCGCCCTGCGACGTCGCACAAACGCTCCGTGACTCGGGGGCCGAGATTCTCGTCTGCTACCTGCCCGTCGGGTCGGAGGACGCCGTCCGCCACTACGCCCAGGCCTGTCTGGATGCCGGTATCGCCATGGTCAACTGCGTGCCGGTGTTCATCGCCTCGCACCCGGAGTGGTCCGGGCTCTTCCGCAAGAAGGGCCTGCCCGTCGTCGGCGACGACATCAAGAGCCAGCTTGGGGCCACCATCGTCCACCGCATGCTGGCCCGCCTCATGGAGGATCGCGGCGTCAGGCTCGATCGCACCTATCAGCTCAACACCGGCGGCAACACCGATTTCATGAACATGCTCAAGACCTCCCGGCTCCGCTCCAAGAAGATATCCAAGACCGAGTCGGTCCAGTCGCAGCTCGACGTGCCGCTGGCCCCGGAGAACATCCACATCGGCCCCTCGGACTACATCGCCTGGCAGAAGGACAACAAGGTCTGCTTCCTGCGCATGGAGTATCGCGGGTTCGGCGACGTGCCCATGAACCTCGAGCTGCGGCTCAGCGTCGAGGACTCGCCCAATAGCGCCGGCGTGGCCATCGATGCCATCCGCTGCGCCAAGCTGGCCCTGGACCGCGGCATCGCCGGGCCGCTCGAGGAGATCTCCGCCCTGGCCATGAAGCACCCCCCCAAGCAGTACCGCGACACCGAGGCCCGCCAACTCCTGGCCCGCTGGATCGCAGGAACATAGCAGAACCTTCAACGCGGGCCAGCCCCGCGAGCAGCGACAATAGAAACGCTGGACGAGCGTGGACGCGGCAAGGTCGGGGTCTGCCGCCCGCGCACGTAGCCGATCTGACCGCCGTTCCCAGAGGACCGCCGTCATGAGCCGGGACTGTCCCTTCGATACGATGCCTATGGATCAGATGATCCGCACGATCAAGGCCAATCTCGGCCAGCGCGAACGCAACAAGCCCGTCTACACCATGCTGGTGGGCGCGGGGTTCAGCGTCCCGCTCGTGCCGACGGCCGGACGAATGCTCGGCGACATCGTCTGGTGGCTCTTCCGCAACGCGAACGGAGTACAGGGCCCGTTCGATGATCGCCCGCGCGAGCAAGAGGGCCTCAAGGACTATGAGAAGGAACTTTGGCGCGTCGTCCAGCAGGATTGCCCCGTCGACTTCGAGTTGGGCGACGACGGCCGGCCGAACCACGCCGACCCCGCTAACGCGGGCAAGGCGTACCAGGCGATCATGAGCAATGAATCAACCCGCGGGCTCACCTCGCCCATGATGCGCCGGCAGTACCTTCGAGACGTCGTCACCCGCGCTGGGAACAGGGTCAACGGTGCCCACATTTACCTGGCCGGCATCCTTCAGGCCCAGGAGGACTGGGATCTCGGCG
>DATKZH010000003.1:0-12440 GCA_035528065.1 Thermoguttaceae bacterium
CCGCCGCGTTAGAATCCCAAGTAGAAGCTGAAGGGTTCGTCCGATTCACTCAGTTCAGGAGCAGCAAGTCCATCGACATACTCTCCTTCCATGCCCATCGCCACGCGTGCTTCTGCGAGGTCCTCCTCCATCGTGGCACGCATCTCGGTAAGACTCGCCTCCTCTTCCGCGGCGACCTCCAGCCGCTCGCGCTCGGCCAACAGTTGCCGATCGATGGGCCGGGTCTTGGGCCGATAGGCGAACGCGATGCTCGAAGTCGTGCGCACGGCCGGCTCGCGCGGCTCGCCGCGGAAGAACGCCTGGATCGGCGGCAGCGGCCAGGCGAACCGGTCCAACAGCGACTTCTCGACCATCGCCAGGCTCAGCTCGGCCGAGACGGACTTGCCCTGCGGGTCGGTCGTCGTCACCGTGACTTCCACCTCGTCGCCCGGCCGCACCGGTCCCTTCGCGTCGCCTTTCCGCTTCGCCGAAAGGCTTACGCGCAGGTCCCGCAAAACCACAAACGGGCTGGAAGCCGCATGGAAACGGCGAGCCGGTTTGTCCTTCTTCGTTTCGCCCCCGTCCTCGGACCGCACGTCGGTCATCACCGCCACGCTCAGCTCGAAATTCGGCGCCAGGGCGGCCGTCATCGGGATCTCCAGCGGGTTGTCGCCCTTCTGAAGCTCAACCAGGCGGTAGTCCAGCACCCGGGCGCCTTGGAACGTGACCAGCCCGAGCGAGGGCTCCTCGCGCCAGTGGAGGCGCACGTGGGCCGTGTCGCCCACCTTGAAGGTGTGCCGGTCGGCGAGGATTCGCAGCCGCACCCGGTCCTCGTCGCCGGAGATCTGGATCGGGTGCTCGCCCCAGATCGGGTTTTTGAACCGGTCGGTCCCCTCCACGCGGAGGACGTAAAGGCCGCCTTCGGCGAGGACGAGCGTCTGCCGGGCGGAGCCGTCCGTCTCAGAGGTCGCCAGATCGTGCGTTTCCACCGTGCGCTCGCCGATCTTGCCCTTGACCGTGGTCTTCTCCAGCACGCTCAGGCTCACCTTGCGCGCGGCCGGCTTGCCCTCGGCGTCGGTCGTCGTCACGGTCACCTCGAACGACTCGCCCGCCACGTAGACCGGCCGGATCGTGCTCACGTCGATGGCGAACCCCTGCGAGGCGAGGAAGAAGTTGACCGCCGTCTGTAGGTTCCGCTCCGGGAGGATCACGACCAGGGGGAGGACCTGCGTCTCCTGGAACTCCCGGGTGGGGAGCTTGAAGCGGACTTCGCCCTTCTCGTCGGTCTTGGCCGTGTGGAGGCGATCGTCGGCGAGCTGGTAGCGGATCTCGCGCCCGGCCAACGGGGCGCCGTAGTAGAAGCTCGCCCGGATGGTGCCCTCGATCTCTTCGCCCCGGTAGTAGACCTTGCGGGGCGTGTCGACGGCCAGGTGGACCGGCTCGAGCTGGTACTCGTGGACCTGGAACGTGCCCTGGTAGCTGCGATCGTCGTCGTCGCGCACGAGCACGCGGTACTGCCCCTGTGGACTGGTCGGCGGCAGGACGAAGTGGACGTGGAACGTTCCGAAGCCGCTGAGCTTAACTTCCTCTTGTCGGACGAGCCGGTTGCGGCCGTCGAAGACCTCGACGGTGTACTTCTTGCCCTCCTCGACGAGATAGGCGTCGGCGGCGCGGCCGGCCCCGCGCGCCGGGCCGGGGCCGGAGGGGGCCAAAGCACCCACCGACCCCGTCGGCGGAGTCGCTGCCGCTGACGGTCCCGTGCCGGGCACGTGCCGGATACAGCCTCGCACGTGCACCAACTGCCCGGCTCGATAGGCGGGCCGGTCGGTGTAGACGTAACCCTTGTCGGAGAGTCCCTTGGCGACGCCCACGCCCTCCAGGTCGATCACGTTCGAGGCGACGTGCCCGGCGTCGACGGCAAACACGCGAACGTCGCCCGCTTCCTTCAGCTCCTTGTAAGCGTGCTGGAACACGCCGTCGTCGCCGGTCGACCCCTCGGCAAAGACCTGCCGGCCGTCGGAGACGAGCAGCTTGGCGCCGGGCCACGGCTTGCCGGTGAGCATGTTTTGGGCGAAGACGAAGACCTCGTCGCGGGAGCTCTTGACGATCACGTCCAAGTCGCTTTGGGCCACAAGCGTTGTGGCCTCGAGCGTCCCCGTCGCCACGGTGACGGCCATCACGCCCGAGGTGGCCCCGTCCGGAAGCGGCACCTCGACCGTGCTCTCCAGCTCCTGGTGCTTGGCGTAGTTGGGGATTGTGAACTCGAAGGTGGCGTCGGGGTCGATCAGGGCGACGTCGAGGGCTTCGACGCCCCGGGCGAGGTGCATCTTGCGGAAGTAGGTCTCCAGGTCGACCCGGTACGCCCGCACGGTGACCGACTCGACGTTCCGCGTCGTGAGCTTCAGCCGGGCCGTCTCGTCGGAGCGGAACTTCCGCTCGGTGGCCACGCGCATCGTCTTGGCGGTGAGCCGGGCGATCGCCTGCTGGGCGTTGTCCTGGTGCCTGCCCCAGGTGACCTTGCGGTATTCCTCCAGGGCCTCCTCCAGCTTGCCGAGCTTCTGCTCGAGCGTCGCGGCGATCATGAACTGGGCGCGGGAGGCCGGGTCGGTGTTCGGGTACTTGGAGACCAGGCGGCGCCAAGCGGCGATGGCCGCGTCCCACTTCTCCTGCCGGTAGTCCATCTCGCCGAACAGGTAGAAGATCTGCGGGTTGCGCCCGTCGAGCGGGTACTTGGCCACGAACTCGCCCCACAGCTTGCGCGCGTCGTCGTACTGCTCGGCCGCGTACTTCTCCTGGGCCATCAGGTATTCGGTGTTGATGATCTCCTGCTGGACCGTGCTCCAGGCTTCGTGCGTGGGATGCTTACTGAGGTAATCGCGCCAAGCGGAGATCGCCTCCGGGAATTTTTTCTGGAGCTGGTAGGAACGGCCCAGGAGATTGCGGGCGTCGGGGATTTGCTCGCGGTCCCGATAGCGCTCGTCGGCGAGAAAACGTGCCAGGATCTTGGCCGCGTCCTCATGCCGATTGCGGTGGAGGTAGCTCTGGGCGATCTCCAGGTGGGCGCGGCTGGCCAGCTTGTGCGTGGGGAATCGCTCCACCAGCGCCTTCAAGGCGGCCACGCCCAGGCTCAACTGGCGGTCGTCCTCCGGCTCGGGGATCTTCCAGGTCCGCGAGAGCTGAAAGGCCGCCTCCGGGATCCGCTCCGACTGCGAGTCTGGGTATTCGGCCAGCAGGTCCTGCCAGGTGCGCCGGGCCTCGGCCAGGTTGCCCTCGGCCAGACGACACTCGCCGAGCCGGAACCGGGCTTCGAGGTCCAAAGGGCTTTTCGGGTGATCCTTGACGAACTTCGCGTACAGCTCGGCCGCCTCCTTCAGCTTGCCCAGCTCCTGATGGCACTGGGCGACCAAAAGCTCCACCTCGATCCGCTTCTCCGGCTTGGGCCCCACCTCGAGGGCCTTTTGGTAGAACTCCAGGGCCTTCTGGTAGTCGGGCTTTTGCGCTTCCTCGGGCGGGTGGAAGTAGACGCCGGCGAACTCCAGGTAGATGTCGGCAAGCTCCTGCTTCCGATCGGCCGAGAGGAGGTACTCGGCCTCCTTTCGGTAGATGAGCTCCGCGCCGCGGAAGTCGCCTTTGCGTGCCAAGGCAAGGGCTCCGGCAAACCGGGCGCGGCGTGCCCATTGGCTCGTGGGGAAGTCGGTCTCCAGGGCGGCGAAGGCCTCGATGGCTTGGTCGTACTGCTTCTGGAGGAAGAGGGCCCTGCCTTTGAGGTACGCGATATAATCCTTAGGAGCCCCCTCGGCTTGGGCGGCCGTGTCGATGGCCTGGATCGCTCCGGCATAATTGCGATCCTGCATCAACTCCCGGAGCTTCTCGTCCACGGGCGGCACGTCGGCCTCCGGCGGCGCGTCGGCCGCCCGGGATGAAGCCGTAAGTGCAAGCAGCACAAGAACTAAGGTGGCCACAGGAGGGCGGAGAATATTCATCGCGGGGCTCCTCTTCTACCTGGACGAAGCAGGTGTCGATGGGTATCGAACGAGGCAGCGTCCAACGAGGGGGGCCGCCTCCTCCACGAAAACCCTAGGACGCGGCACGTCCGCGCGCGGACGTCCGCTGAGTTAGACGATCGAGCCCCACGTGGCGTTTCAACTTTTTCTGAGCGTCGCGGTTCTTGGGTCGGGACGCGTCGTGCCGGCACCATCGCCCTATGGCGACTCCTGGAGATTCACGAACCGCATCACCGCCCGCCTGAACAGCTCGTTGTCGTCGCTCTTTTTGGCGACGGCGATGGCATCCTCCGCCACTTGGAGGGCGAGGTCCTTCTTGTGCGCGGCGGTGGCGTCATCGACCAGGGCGAAGCCCTTTTCGGTGAGGGCCCGGGCCACGGACGGCGTGGTCACCGACTCGCGGAGCATCCGGAAGGTCTCGACTTGGGTTTCCAGGGCGTCGACCTCGTACCGCCGGATGATCTCGTCGGTTGCCGCCAGGGCGGTGTCCACGTCTTGTTCTTCGGCGGCCACGTCTCGGGCCTTCTTGAGGAGGACGAAACACTCGTCGGCCGGGCGCTGGTCGGCGCGTGCAGCGGTCAGCAGTTCCGCGGTGGGTGCGTTGGTCAAGGTCTGCTGAAGCCGGGCTTCCGCGCCGGCCTGTGCCGCGGCGTCGGGGACGGGCACTTTCTCGCGCGTCGGTTCCGGCGGCTCACTCACGGCCGGATCGTGCCCCGGGCCGGTTCCGGGGACGGTTGACGTGCCCAGCTCGGCGGTCCCCGTCGGCTCGTTCGCTTTGGCCTCGGGTGGCTCGGGCCGGCCGGGCTGCGGAGACGGGGTCGCTTTTTCGGGAGGGACTTTCCGGGTGTTTTCGGGTTCCTTGGCGGCGACGCCGGGCGCTTCTTGTGTCCCGGAGGACTCGCTTGGCTTGGAGGTGGGTGGAGGCGGGTCCGACGGGCCCGGCTCGATGGATGGCGACGGTTTGGGGTCCGGGCCGGCCGCCTGCTGCGGGCCGTCATGGGTCGTTAGTACGATCAAGCCTCCCAGGAGAATCACGGCCGCCACGAGGATCGCCGTCAATGCCTGCCACGGCACCCTCCTCCGACGCAACCGCCAGCTCGGCAGCGCTGCCTCGAAACGGGGAGGCACCGTCTCGTCGAGAGGCGGCGTGGCCGGCGGCAGCGGGGGCAACCCGGGCGGCTGCGGCGCCGCCGAGATCGGCTTGCCGGTCCGCTCCGACCGCGGGCGGTCGATGCCCAGTTGCTCGCGCAACCGCCGGTCGTATTCCGCCTTCTTCTCAGGGCTGAGAAGGCAGACTCGCGCAGAGGCGATTTCGTTGAGTATCTGTTGAGAAAGCGCGGAGTGCTTGCCCGTCTGAAACGCTCGGACGTGCCCCATCCGCTGGTCGGCCGCGCTGGAGATCACGTCGGGGTCCGACTCGAACAGGTCGATCGCCAGCAGCCGATAGTGGTGGGGCGGCTGGTCCTTGGGGGAGATGCCGAGCCATTTGTGATAGGGATCGAACGACCCGGACATGATCGGCATGCGCTCTTGCTGGTTGCCTGCCTGAGCACTCTCGGTTGCGGAAACCGTATTCTACCCCACCTATCCGGGGCCGACAACCAAGCTGCCCCTCCCCCGTGGCACTTGCCGCGGCCGGGCGCATTCTGGCCGACCTTTCCCGGAGTGGCCCGAAAACCGCGGTCGACCCAGAGCGAGGCTGGTGCTAGAATTCCGCCCAGTTGTCCGGGATTGTCTATTCTCTACATGCCCCCAATTGCCTGGGATGCCACGGATGGCCGATCAACTGACCCCGTTGCTTACCGCCCCCCGTCGTCCTCGCATCTTGGTGGCCGGCGATGTGATGCTCGATCGCTACCTTTGGGGCGACGTGGAGCGGATCAGCCCGGAAGCCCCCATTCCGGTCCTCCGCGTAGGGAGACAGGAGCACCGCTTGGGTGGGGCCGGAAGCGTGGTGGCCATGCTGGCTGCCTTGGAGGCCGACGTCGCCCTGGCCGCCATCACGGGCGACGACTCGGAGGGCGAGGTTGTCCGCCAATTGCTCGACGAGGTCCGGGTCGACCGGCGGTGCGTCGTCCCCGCGGCGGGTCGTCCGACCACGGTCAAGGAGCGACTTCTCGGGCGGACCCAGAGCCGGTATCCCCAACAGATGATTCGCGTCGACCGGGAGAACGTTGAGCCCATCGAGGCCGAGCTGGTCGAGCGACTGATCGGCCTCGTCCGGCAGCAGCTCGACGCGGTCGACCTGGTTCTGGTGAGCGACTACAAGAAGGGCGTCTGCACCGACGAGCTGGTCTCGCGACTGGTGAGCTGCGCCCGAGACGCCGGCGTGCCGGTCGTGGCCGACCCGGCCCGGTCGGGCGACTACCGCCGCTACGCCGGATGCTCCTGTATCACACCCAACCGCACGGAAGCCGCCGTGGCGTCGGGGGTTCCGATTCGCTCGCCGGCCGATGGCCTGGAGGCCGCGAGGCGGTTGCTCGAGTTTGACGTGGAGGTCGCGGTGGTAACGCTGGACCGCGACGGGATCGTTTGGGCCGATCGCTCGGGACGGTCGGATCATTGTCCTGCGCGTCCACGCCAGGTGTACGACATCACGGGGGCAGGCGACATGGTGATCAGCACGCTGGGCTACTGCCTGGCGGCGGGCGCCGACTGGCCGGCGGCCATCGAGCTTTCGAACCTGGCCGGAGGGTTGGAGGTCGAGCGCCTGGGCGTGGTGCCGCTCAGCCGGCAGGAGCTTCTGGCCGAGGTCTGCCGCGACGCGGGGAAGCGCGGGCGCAAGATCCTCTCCGCCGATGAGCTGGACGCCGAGCTCCAGCGCCGACGCAAAGCCGGCGCCCGGATCGTGATGACCAACGGCTGCTACGATCTTCTGCACCCCGGCCACGTTGCCGCGCTCGAGCAGGCTCGAAAGCTGGGCGATTGCCTCGTGGTGGGGGTGAACAGCGACCGGAGCGTGCGCGAGCTGAAAGGGCCGGGTCGCCCGATCATCGACGAGCAGGGCCGTGCCGCGATGCTGGCCGCCCTGGGGTGTGTCGACTACGTGGTGGTCTTCGACGACGCGAGCGTCACGAAGCTGGTCGAGCGCGTATTGCCCGACGTGCTCGTCAAATCGGCCCAGTACCGCGTCGAGGAGGTGGTGGGCCACGAGATCGTCCAGCACCACGGCGGGCAGGTCGTGCTCGCGCCGCTGAAGGGCGGGTATTCCACGACGGAGCTGATCGAGAAGATCGCCGGGCTGGCGGCAGACGCCGCCGAGGGCCCCTCGCATACTTGCCGCTGCGAGAAGCTGACCGGTCGAGCGCTCTCCGAGCCGGAAGGCCCCAGCGAAGCAGCGGCTTGACCCGTCGGTGCGCTGGTCGTTATTGGCGGTCCACCGTCCACAGTGATTGTCCATCGGTCCTTCTCTCACGCATGAGCCGCTACGAGCTGTTCGATCGTGCCCGGGTGGAGCTCGGCGATCTGGCCGAGCGCGGGCACGACGTCACCGCCGAGGATTGCCTGCCGCTTGCGGCGCCCGAGCGTCCGTACGCCGACCCGCCGTTCGACGCGATGATCGAGCGGATCGTGGCGGCCCGGCAGGCGGGGCGCCCCGTGATCGTGATGATGGGGGCGCATCCGATCAAGCTCGGGCTGTCGCGCTACCTGGTCGATCTGGTCGAGCGGCGGTTGATCACGCATCTGGGGACCAACGGGGCCGGCATCATCCACGACTTCGAGCTGGCGGCCTACGGGGGAACGAGCGAGAGCGTGGCGCGATGGATCCGCACCGGTCAGTTCGGGCTATGGCGCCAAACGGGCCGGCTCAACGAGGTGATCGTCGAAGCCGCTCGGCGCGGCGAGGGGCTCGGCGAGGCCGTGGGTCGAGTTCTTGAAGAAGAGCGTGCCCCCCATCGCGATCTGAGCCTGGCGGCGGCCGGGTGGCGCGCCGGAGTGCCGGTCACCAGCCACGCGGCCGTCGGCTGCGACATCATCCACGCGCATCCCAACTTCGACGCGGCTGCCCTGGGAACGGCCAGCTACACCGACTTCCTCCTCTTCGCCCGGAGCGTGCAGGATCTCGAAGGCGGCGTCTTCCTGAACATCGGCACGTCGACCATCGGGCCGGAGGTGTATCTGAAGGCGCTTTCCATGGCCCGAAACGTGGCCCGGCCTCGAGGCCGGCCGATCCGCGACTTTACCACCGCAGTGTTCGACCTGGTCGAGCTGCCGTCCGACTGGCCGAAAGGGCCGCCCTCGAAGGAGCATCCGCAGTACTACTACCGTCCGTGGAAGACGATCCTCATCCGCACGGTGGCCGACGGGGGAACGAGCTTCTACTTCCGCGGCGACCACCGGCAGACGATCCCCACCCTCTGGGACCGGCTGGTCCATCGCCCCAATCGGCACCCGGCCGGACCGTCCGCCGATCCGAGCCGCGAGTGACGGCGGCCCGCAATGTCGCTGACTTGCCGGGCGGGTTGGCTTCCTCGGCAAGATATGTGGATTAGGGACCCTTGACGGGCCGCTTCTGCCCCACGGGTGTCCGGGTTCATTGCCTCATTGGGCCCCGGGCCCTACGATAGGAGGATGGCAACGTAGCAGGCACACGCCGTGTGCCGTCCGCAGACGTCATGTTCAGGTCAGACGAACGACCCCGCCGAGCGACTCTGCGGCGTACTGATCGCCGGGCAGACGGCACACGGCGTGTGCCTGCTACTTTCATCGAACGCCCTGAACGTGACCATTCGGGAAAGGGCCGCCGCGAGGACGAGCGTGAATCGCAGAAAGGCAAGCGTGATGAGAACGATCTTGGGTTGCGTGCTCGTGCTGGTCGTGGCCGACACGGCGTGGGGCGAGCTGGCGCCGGACGAGGTGGCCGTGATCGCCATGGAGGCAAGCCCTGAGTCCCGCCGGGTGGCCGAGTATTACGTCAAGGCCCGGGGGATTCCCGAGTCTCACGTCCTTCTGCTCGCAGGGCAGCCCGGCGTGTCGGTCAGCCGCGCGGTGTGGGAAGACGAGATCCGGCCGGCGATCCGCGGTTGGCTGGCGGAGCAGGGGCTGGAATCGAAGATCCGCTGCTTGGTGACCTGTTGGGACGTGCCGCTGAAGATCGGCAAGCGGGACCCGAATTCGCCGGAGATGGTCGCCCGGAAGCAATACCTGGCCGAGGCCCGCGAGAGCTTCGTCGCCAAGTATGACGGCATTGTCAAGACGCTCGAGTCCTTGGGCCCGGGCGCGGAGCCGGCCGATCGACCGGCCTACGAGGTTGACGCGCCGTTCGAGCAGCTCGCCAAGGACTTCGACGCGGCCGTCAATGGGCTGAAGAAGCGGGTCGACGCGATCGGGTCCGACGTGGAGAAGAAGCAGACGGTCGCCGCGTACGAGAAGCTCCTGACGGCCGCGGGCGGGGGGACCGCCGTGCTGAGTCTCGTGGCGAAACTCGGCGACGCGAGCAAGGCCTCGTCCGAGGCCCTCCAGCGGCTCGAGTTGGCCCGGGGCAAGCTCCAGGGGCTCCAGATGGGATTGGCAGCGATTGCCGTGCTTCCCGGCAGCGTCGCGCGCGACGTCCAGATCCTGGCCCTCATCGAACAGACCTCCGGCGTCCTCGGGGCGATCCGGTGGACCGACGAGCAGCGGGAGTTGCTCGATAAGAATGAGACGCACGCCAGCTTCGACAGCGAGCTGTCGCTTCTGGAATGGCCGGAATACCCCACGTTCCGCTGGACTCAAAACCTCTCGCACTACGCGTTCCAGGCGGTCTCCGCCAGGTGGCCGACGCGCATGGTCTCCCGGCTCGCCGCCCCGAAGGTCGAGCTGGTCGAGAAGCTGATCGACACGTCGATCGCCACGGAGAAATCGGGGCTCTCGGGCAAGGTCTACATCGACGCCCGGGGGATGAGCTACAACCCGGATCAGCCGAAACGGGGCGGCTACGGCGAGTACGACCAGTCGCTCCGCGACCTGGCCGAGCGGCTCCAGGAGCATACCGACCTGGAGGTCGTCGTGAACAACGAGGACAAGCTGTTCGGGCCGGGCGAGTGTCCCGACGCCGCCCTCTACTGCGGCTGGTACTCCCTGGCCAAGTACGTCGACGCCTTCGATTGGCGGCCCGGGGCCGTGGGCTATCACATCGCCAGCTCGGAGGCCACCAAGCTGCGCCAGCCGGGCGCCAAGGTCTGGTGCAACGCCATGCTGGAGGACGGGATCACGGCGACGCTCGGCCCGGTCGCCGAGCCGTACCTGGCCGCGTTCCCCCGGCCGGACGATTTCTTTCCGCTCCTCTTGACCGGCCGCTACACGCTGGTCGAAACCTACTACCGCACCAAGCCCTTCAACTCCTGGCAGATGGTCCTGGTAGGTGATCCGCTCTACAACCCGTTCAAGAACCACCCCCTCCTCGACGAGGCCGACCTGCCGGATCGGATGAAGGGCAAGAAGCCCTAGGCGCGAAGCGCCTCGTGCATCGGGGCCATTGCACCGTCTCGTGCCCAGGCTCTGCCTGGGCACGCAATTGCGCCATCTTTCCGACGCTTCGCGTCGGAACGCGCCGGGTGGACGCTTCGCGTCCTGGCTCTGCGACGCAAAGCGTTGCGGTAGTGCGTTCCCACGCAAAGCGCGGGAACGATGATGCACGGCGACTATTTCACGCCCACCCAATAGACCTCGTTCGCGAGAGTGTCCGTGTTGCGCTCGCCCGGCGGGCCGGCCGTGTAGATCACCCCGGGCACGGTGACCCGGTTGTGGCCCGTGGGCCGCTCGATGCTCGGCAGCCAATGGGCGCGGTCGGCGTCGGGCGTCGAGGCCAGCCGTGCGGTGAACGTCCGGCCGCCGTCGAGCGACTCCAGCCACACGATCTCGTTACTCGCGTGGCCCCACGTGTCGCTCCCCGGCGGGGCCTGAAGCGCCTGGAGCACCACGAACATCCGGCCGTCGGGCGCGATGGTCAAGCCGCCGGCCATCGTCAGCCGGCGACCGGCCAACGGCCCGGCGAGCTCGTCGAGCACGGGACGCCGGCGCCAGGTTCCCGAGTCGTCGGGCGACGCGATCCAGGCGGAAATCGGATCGGGAGCCGTTGACGCGCTGAAGAGCACGTGCGGCTTGCCCGACGGATCGACCGCGATCGACCCGCACCGCAGGCTTTCGCCCCCCGGCTCCGAGCCCTGGGCGATCGCCGTCACCGTCCTGGCCGTGGCCGGCAGCTCGACCGGCGTGCCGTCGCTCCGCTGCCAGGTCTTCCCGAAGTCCGGGCTTCTCAGGTACCCGACCACGCGGGGACGGCCCGGCTTGCCGTCGTAGATCCGGCAGGAGAGGTGCAGCGTGCGGTGATCGGGCCCCCACGAGAGCGCCTCCTGGTAGTGGGAATAGCCCTGTTGCTCGGCCTGGAGCACGGCGGTGGGCCCTTGCCACGGGCCGTCGGGCCGTTTGGTGTAGAGGTTCACGACCCACGGTTGCCGATCGCTTTCGCGGCAGGTCAGATAGAGCGTGTCGTCCTGCCCGCAGACGAGCGTGGGATACGTGCACCGCGTGCCGAACTGCGCTTCCTCCCCCCACGCCGAGGCGTCGTTCGGGCGGACCGAGCGCCGGTAGCGGAACGGGTGGTGGTGCGGATAGTAGACGACGTGCAGGAAGCCCTGGCCGTCGACCGTCAGCGCCGGGCCGCCGTGATTGTCATGGGCTTCGCCGACCGTGTACGTCTCCGACCACGCTCCGCCGGCGTGATCGAGCGTTCGCACACGCACGTAAAAACCCTTGCCTTCGGAGTCGAGCCAGGTCACGTGCGTCTTGCCCGCGAGCGTGACGATCTTGTTCGTCTCCGCGTAACCGGTCGCCCTTCCGCAGCCGTGGCGGGACAACCGGAACGGCTTCGCCAGCTCTTGCGCCCCCGCGCAAGCTCGCGCGGCCGGAGGCCCGAGCAGCGTGGCTCCGGCGGTCCCGGAGGTAAGCGTCTTGAGGAAATCGCGTCGTCGCATGGTGCTATCCTTTCCCTGACGTCAGCTCTTCCAGCGCCGCGGTAAACGCCCCAAACGCCGGGCGGCCGAAGAGCACGAACCGGACCAGCTCGGGCTTGCCGTGCTCTTGGAGGAAGCCGATCGCCGTCTCCAGCGCGATCCGGGCGGCCTGATCGACCGGGTAGCGATAGGCCCCCGTGCTCAGCGAGGGGAAGGCGATGCTCTCGCACTCGTACTCGACGGCCAACGCCAGACACCGCCGGTACGCCCCGGCCAACAGCTCCGCCTCGCCCCGGTTCCCCCCGCTCCAGATCGGCCCCACGGCGTGGATCACGAAGCTGGCCTTGAGGTTCCCCGCGCTGGAGATCACCGCCGAGCCGGTCGGGCAGCCGCGCGGATACTTGACCCGCGTCTCGGCCATGATCGTGGGCCCACCCTTCCGGTGGATCGCCCCGTCCACGCCGCCCCCGCCCGCAAGCTGGCTGTTGGCCGCGTTGACGATCGCGCTCACCTCCGGCTGGGT
>DATKZH010000004.1:0-13530 GCA_035528065.1 Thermoguttaceae bacterium
TGCCTTTTCCGGCATCGCCCTGTTCGTGTTTCTGATGTCGAACGTCGTCACGGGGAACATGTTCCCCGCTGCGAAGCGGCCGATCTCAGCCAATCCCGAGGTGCAGGCGTCCACGTATCCGTTGTTCTACGTGATCGCGGATCTCTCGCGGGAGGAAGCGGCGGCAACTCCCGAAGAGGCGATCGAACCGGAACGGGCTCGGCAGGCGCCGGCCCGAGTGGTGATGGTGCGGGCGATGGCCGTGTCGGCGCATCTGGCGTTGGTGATCGGCATCGCGCTGGTCGGCTACCGCCACTTCGGCAACCTCCACACCGGCGTGGCGATGGCGTCCCTCTATCTGCTTTTGCCCTATACGGCCCAAATGGCCCCGCGCGTGGATCACGTGGTCCCTGCGGCCCTTCTGGTTTGGGCGGTCGCGCTGTACCGGCGGCCCGGGCCGGCCGGGGCGTTGATCGGGGCGGCGGCCGGCCTGATCGGGTACCCCCTGTTCCTGTTGCCGCTCTGGTGCAGCTTCTATTGGCGGCGGGGGCTGATCCGCTTCCTCATCGGGGTGGTCGCGGGACTGGTGCTTCTGGTCGCGCTGCTGGTGGTAGTGATGATCTTCTTGACCCTGTCGGGGTCCGGTGACGTGGGGTCGTTCGCCGTCCGGTTGCGGGAGCTGTTCGGTTGGGCGCGGCTCTCCCTGGTCCAGCCGGACGGTTTTTGGCGGGACCACGGCGAGGCGTTTCGCATCCCGGTGATCGCCGCGTACAGCGTCCTCTGCGGGAGCCTGGCGTTGTGGCCCGCCCAGAAGAACCTCGGCACGCTCCTGAGCTGCTCGGCCGCGGCGATGCTGGGGGCCCAATTCTGGCACCCGTTTCAGGGCGGCCTGTACATGGCCTGGTACCTGCCGCTGTTGGTGTTGACCATCTTTCGCCCCAACCTGGAAGATCGGCTGGCCGTGACCGCCGTCACCGAAGGCTGGGCCTCCTGGCCGACCGCCGGCCGGGTCCCCTGGCGCGTCGGAGACTGGCCCCCCTGGCGGAGAGGAGCGTGGAGGGCGAGGCGTAAATAGAGGTGTGGATTGGTTGGGGCGAAGTTGCCCGCTTCACCGGACGGGAGGCTTCGGCCAAGGCGCGAAAGCGCAAACAGGCGGAAAGATCGGGTTCTCCCCGACTTCCGTCTCCGTCGACCCGCTCAGTCCCGCCGCGCATCGATCTGGAGCGACCGTTGCTGGGCGGCGTACCAGGCCTTCCACCGGCCGACGTCGAAGCCGTAGTTGACGCCCGTGAGCGATCCCAAGGCGTCGAGCACCGCTTGATTGCGGAAAGGTTGGGCGACGATCTTCGGCCCCCCGCCCACGGAAAGACCACCCGGCGACCCGCCCCCGCCCGTGCCGAACGTCGTGGAGATCTGCCCCGGATTCCCGCTGGAGACCTTGAACTTGTGCACGGTCACCAGCGCGTCGATCAGCGGCCCGATGGCCGTGGGGTCCCCCAGCCGGCGCAAAGCGACCGCCGCGAGGTTGACCTCGTCGTTGTTCTTGCTCCGCAGCCGGTCGATGAAGTACCCGGCGACCTCGGCGCTCTTGCCCTCTTTCAGAAAGTCGAGGCACGTCAGCCGCACCTCCGGGATCGGGTCGGCAAGCGCGGTGACGGCCAGGGCTTCCTTCGCCGGAGGAGTTCCGATCCGCGCCAATGCCTCGATGCACAGAAGCCGGGTCTGATCGTCGGGGTCCTCTTGGAGTGCGGAAGCCAGCGCCGGGACGGCGTACGGATCATTGATCTGCTGGATGTTCTGGTAAGCCTGCATCGTCCGGTTCGTGCCGATCCAATCCCTCCACTGGCCGAGCTTCTTCATCCACTCTCCCCGGGCGAGCTTGACCTCCTTTCGCTCTTCTTTGATGTCGACTTCCTGCGGGAGCACCCATCGACCTCCCTGCCGAACGAAGCCGTCCTTCTTGCGGATTTGCTCCTCCGTGGTCCATTTCCCGTCCCGCTTGAAGTACCCCAGCGCGCGGCGCGCTTTCTCGTGGTCCGGGGCCAGCTCCAGGATTCGCTCCAGGTGGACTTCGCGCTCGGCGAGCAAGGTGTGCTCGCGACACCACTCGGCCAACGCCCACTGGCCCTCGACCGTGTCCGGGTGGCGGGGCCGGATCTTCTCGTACTCGACCGCCGCGGGCCGTGGGCGGAGCCACTCGTCGACTTGCGATCGCAAGAGCGTGATCTGGCCGCCGCTCTCGGTCTCGATCGTGTAGGTTTCGCGCGGCGTTTGATCCGGGTTCAACAGCTCGCCGACCACGCGGCCGCCGCCGGTGAGGAGGAACACGTCGCCCACGGCCACACCACACAACGCCGTGCAGAGCGCGACCAGAACCGTCAGACCTGCGAAGTTCCGGCTCACGGCCTTTTCTCCCTTGGGACGTCGAGACGTGATTCTCCGCGCGTCCGTCCAGTGGTCCGTCCAGGCGCTGAGTCTGCGGGTGCCACGGTTGGCTTGTCCAACCGTGCTTCCGGCACTGCTGGACAAGCCAGCAGTGGCACCCCACCTCCAAAGTCGAGATGGACAGACCACCAGCGCCGTACACGCCCCACACGCAACATTGGCCGGCCGGTACGATCCGGCCGGACCACCCCCGATTGCCGGTGCCCCCCGTCTTTTCTAGTATACGAAGTAATCGCCCGATCCGCCAAGTAATAACCCCCCAATAGGAGGGCCCCTGCCGGGCATCACGACCTGCGCATGGGCGATTCTGAATGAGCCAAGTACCCGACCAGCATCGTGCCGAGGCCCCCCCGATTGTGCGGTGCGCCGTGGTCACCGTCAGTGATACGCGGACCCTCAAGACCGACACCGGCGGGCAGACCATCAGGGATCTCGTCATCGGGGCCGGCCACCAGGTCGTCGACCGCCACATCCTCCCCGATGAACCGGAACCGATGCGGAAGCTCTTGGCGAGCCTCAGGGATCGGGCCGACGTGGACGCGGTTCTGATGACCGGCGGAACGGGCATCGGAAGCCGCGACCAGACCTTCGAGACCGTGACGGGCATGCTGGACAAGACCCTGCCGGGCTACGGGGAGCTGTTTCGGATGCTCAGCTACGAGGAGATCGGCTCGGCGGCGATGCTCAGCCGGGCCGTCGGCGGCCTGATCGGGCGGACCGTCCTCGTGACCATGCCCGGCTCCCGGGCGGCGGTCCGCCTGGCGATGGAAAAGCTCATCCTCCCCGAGTTGGGCCACCTCGTCCGCGAGGCGAGGCGGTGACGTGGGGCGTGGTCTTGCGTCGCCGCCAGCCGATGGTGATGCAGGATACGCCGAGCAGGGACCAGATGGCGAAGGCGGACGGTTCGGGGATGACTTGACCGGGCGGCCCAGACGCTACGGAAATGCCTGGTGATCGTGGGCGTTCGGCTCTCGGCGTGGAATCCGCAACGTGCTCCGTTGAAGCACGAAGATTTGACGCTTTTCAACCTGACTCCGATGGAACGGTCCACCGGCGAGGCCGTCGCCGAGCAACTGCAAGCGACGATCCAACAGACGGAGATCGTGCCCGTGGCGGTGCTCAGCGATGAGGGCGCGGAGTTGAAAACGGGCATGGAGTTGCTGCAACAGAAGTGGCCGGAGGCGGGCCACGTGCCGCACCTGCACGATATCAAGCACAAGGTCGCGACGCTCTTGAAGAAAGAACTTCACGACGACGAAACGTGGCAGTCGTTCGTCACGAAAACCAATCGCACCAAACTGCAGGTGACGCTCACCTCGCTGGCCTTCCTCGTCCCGCCCAGCCTGAAGAACAAGGCCCGCTACATGAACCTCGATACGTTCGTGAAGTGGGGAAGCCGGGCGTTGGCGTTCCTTGACGATCCGCGCGATTTTCCCGGCCAGCCGATCGACCGCGACAAACTCGAGCAGAAACTGGGCTGGCTGCGCGAGTATCGTGAGCCGCTGAGCCGCTGGGCGGAACTGCTCGAGGTGGGCGAGGCTGCCGTGGCGTACGTCCGCGCGGAGGGCTATCATTGCAGCGCCGTGGAAGGATTGGAGGAGACGTTGACTCCGCTCGCCCGCGCTCCGACGAGTCTCCGCTTGAAAACGGGCTTGCTGACGTTCGTCGCCGGGCAAAGCCGGCGTCTTCCCGAAGGGCAGCACTTGCCTGGCAGCACGGAAGTGCTGGAGTCGCTGTTGGGAAAATACAAACGCATCCAAGGGGCCCACGGCCAGGGAGGCATGACCGGGGCGCAGTTGAACATCGGGGCCACGCTGCTGGAGAAGACCCCGGCGGTGATCAACAAAGCCCTGGCCACGGTCCGCGTCGACCACGTTACGCAATGGCTCCGCGACAAGTTGGGGATGACCATCCCTGCCCAGCAAGCCCTCGCGCTTCGACAGAACAAAAACGTCCCCCAAATACAAACAAATTTTTAGCAGCCCACGCGCCGTGTGCCTGCTACGGAAAGCGCCAAGCGAGCTCACCCCCCGCCGACCTCCTCCAGCCTCTGCCGAATCTCCTCCTCCCCCAACCCCATCGCGCGCAACAGGCGCTCGTAGTTGTCGATCCCCGCGCGCCAATGCGGGTGCTCGTGGCCTGTGGCCTCGCGGAAACCGCTCCAGATCAACACAGCGCGGCGCATCAAGGGCTCCGCCTCCGCCAGCCGGTTGGTGGCCTGGAGCAACTGCGCCAGGTTGTTGAGGTCGGTCGCCACTCTGGGGTGGTCGTGCCCGAAGGCCGCCTCGTCGATCTCCAGCACCCGGCGTATCAAGGGTTCCGCCTCCGCCAGCCGGTTGGTGTCCTGGAGCAACAGCGCCAGGTTGTTGAGGCGGATGGCCACGTTGGGGTGATCGGGCCCGAAGGCCGCCTCGTCGATCTGTAGGGCCCGGCGCATCAAGGGCTCCGCCTCCGCCAGCCGGTTGGTGGCATCGAGCAACTGCGCCAGGTTGTTGAGCGCCGTGGCGACGTTGGGATGGTCGGGTCCCAGCGCCTGCTCGAAGATCGCGACCACGCGGCGCATCAAGGGCTCCGTCTCCGCCAGCCGGTTGGTGGCCCATAGTAGCGATGCCAGGTTGTTGAGGTCGATGGCCACTTCGGGGTGATCGGCCCCGAAGGCCGCTTCGTCGATCGCCAGCGCCCGGCGGTATAGCGCCTCGGCCTGGCGGAAAAGGCATTTGCTCTTCAAGAGTAGGCCCAGTTGGTTCATCAGCCGGGCCGTGGGGTCGGGGATGCCGGCCGCGTCGGCGTGGGCGCAGACCGCGGCGGCGTGTGTCTGGAGGGGTTCCCACACGGGCCACGTGCGAACGTCCGTCGGATCACCCTGAGCGTAGCCGTTGACCAGCTTGAGCGCCCCCTCGATCCAGGACCGCCGCTCGGGCTCGGGCGTGCGGTGGCGGGTAATCTGTTGGACGACGCGGTGGACGCTGAATAGCTCGCCCGGCTCGTCCCACTTGAGCATCGAGTAGGCGGCCAGGTTGGCCAGGGCGTCTTCGGGGGTCGAGTTGGGGGTGGGTGCGGGGGGGAGACCTTCGGTCGGCGGCTCGGCGGGGTCGGGAGACCCGCGCCGAGCGCCGTTGAACACGGTTTGGGCGTCGTCCGTGCGGAACATGGCCGCCGGGACTGGGTCGGGGGCGAGCCAGGAGAGGAGCCTGAGCATGGCTTGGGCTGGCGGGGTGAGCTGGGCAAGGGTCGTCTCCCACGTGACCGCCACGCTCCTCGGGTACTGCATCAGCCGCTCGTCGAACCACTCCAGCACCCCCGGGCGGTGCTCCCGCCAGCGCTGCAAATAATCGGCCAGCGAGCACCGCACATGGCAGACGTACGCCCCCGCCTGCTCCAGGGCCAGGGCCAGGCCGTCCAGCTCCCCGGCGAGCGTGCGGGCGTCGGACTCGTCGTCGGGCGTGGCACGTCGCCGGCCTTCAGTCCGCTCCAAGAGGAACGCCGTCGACGGGCCCTCGTCGAGCACGTCGAGCTCCAGCGGGTCGACGCCCTGCCCCCAGTTGCCCAGCCGGGAGGTGATCACCACGTGCCCGGCGCGGAGCCCGGGCAGGAGCGACTCGACGGCCCGGGCCGCCTCCTCGGTGTCGACGTTGTCGAGGATCAGAAGCCAGCCCGGGCGCGATTCGAGCCACCGCAAGACGGCCGCCAGCCGGACCTCCTCCTCCGGGACCGCGTGCTCCGGCAGGTCCAACACCCCGGGCGCGGCCAGGGCGGCCAGGTTGCGCGAGAGGCTTTCGGGCGAATCAGCCACGACGAACAGCAGGGCCGTGTAGTCGGCCCGGCGATGCCAGGCGTACTCGACGGCCAGCCGGCTCTTGCCGATGCCCCCCAGCCCGTGGATCGCCTGCGTGGCCACCACCGCGGCGGCCCAGCCCGGCGAGCCCTCCAGCCGCGACCGCAGCGCCGCCAAAAAGTCTTCTCGCCCCTTGAACAGCGTGCCCAGGCTCGCGTGCGGGAGGTTCTGCGGCTTGCGCGGGCTACCGTCCCCCAGCCCGGGGAACGGAATCGCGGCCACCTGCTGCGTGAGCTGCTCGAGCGACTCGAACGTGTGCCAAAGCTCGTCCCGCCCCATCAGCCGGTCGCGGTGCTCGAGCTGAAGCCCGCGCAGCTCCTCGGGCTCTTCCGCGTGCTCGTCCACCGGGCACGCTTCGTCGGCCAGGAACACGTAGACCGGCCTCCCCAACGCGACGGCGATCTCGAACTCCAGTTGCGTGTACGACCGCCGGGGCTGGTCGCCCGGGCGATGCTGTGGCTCGGCGCCGTAGTAGAAGCCCACGAGGCAGATCACCGCATCGCACCCGTTGATGCGATCGCGGAGCCTCTCGACGACGGCACGGTAGTCGGGCGGGAAGTGGTCCTGAACGTCGGGAAACACGCCTCGCGTCAAGAGCGTATCGCGCACCGCCCGGCGATACGCCCCCAGATCGCCGCTGGTGGCACTGACAAACACCCGCACCGATTGCGCCATGGCCGACCCCTCCCTCGTTTCGCTCGCAGCTCGGTCCTTTCATGGTAGCAGACAGGCCGGGCGCGCCAACCGGGCAAGCGCTCTTGGTCGGTTCACTTCACCACAGTCGCCCGGGGAGCCGCGTTTCTGTGAGCGGCCTCGATTGGTCCGTCCAAGTTGAATCGACGGGTGCCACGGTTGGCTTGTCCAACCGTGCTTCCGGCACTGCTGGGCAAGCCAGCAGTGGCACCCAACGTGCAAAGTCGAAGTGGACAGACCACTAGGGCTCGGGCGCACGCGGCGTGGAGACCTCGAAACGCCCGGCCGGCTCTTCCGTCTCCGGGTCGACGTCGTAGATCGCGAACCCTTGGGGACGGCCGCCGCAAACCGGGCGGGACGGCAAACCCGCCATACGCGCCGCTGGAGAGGACCGCCCCCCGGACGAGCGGGCGCCGCGGGCCTTGTTTGGATGAGGATATCGAATATCATGCCGGGTGTTCGAGACGGCCGGGGGCCGGGTGCTCGACGCCGTAGACCCTTCTTCCCGCGGATCTTGGCACCGACGGATGGAACGACCATGAAAATTCGATTTGCTCTCGTCCTGGCTGCGTCGACCCTGGCGTCGAGCCTCGCGATCCCGGCCGGGCCGGCCCTGGGGCAGGAGACGGGCTCGACCGGACACGCGGCCGCAGCAGGGGCCGTGCTGATTGGGCCGGCCGGCTCGTGGCTGGCCTGGTTCGATCTTCGCGCGTTCTGGGGCGAAGGCCCGTTGGCCGTCTGGATGGCCTGGCTGGTGCCGGCGCTGGCGGTTCTGTTGGGGCTGGGGCTCGGCAGGGTCAGCTCGTGGGTGCTCGGCGCGCTCTCGCGGCGGTGCGAAGCGCGGGGGTGGTCGGTCCAGCAGCAGGCGTTCACCGGGCTGGTGAGCCCGGCGGGCGTGGCCCTGTTCGCGTTGGGGCTGGCGGCGGCGGCGGCCAACGTCGAGGCGCTGGAGGCGTCGCGCGGCTTCTGGGAGAGGACCGTCCTGCTGCTGGTCTGCATCGCCGTGTTGTGGTACGCGTCGAACCTGATCTTCGCCGTCGAGCTGCTCTTGCGCCGGCTGACGCCGGGGGTCGAGTCGGCCGTACACCGCAGCCTGGGGCCGCTGGTGCGCAAGACACTCCGGGCGATCCTGTGGAGCATGGGCGCGCTATTCATCCTCAACTCGGTCTTCGACCAGGACATCGGGGCGCTTCTGGCCGGGCTGGGCATCGCCGGCCTGGCCGTGTCGCTGGCCGCGCAGGACTCGCTCAAGAACCTCTTCGGCTCGGTCACGATCGTGCTCGACCGGCCCTTCCAGGTGGGCGAGCGGATCATCTACTCGGGCTACGACGGTGTGATCGAGGAGATCGGCCTGCGGTCGACGAAGCTCCGCACGCTCACCGGCCACCTGGTCACGATCCCCAACGCGAAGATCGTCAACGATCCGGTGGAGAACGTCGGCCAGCGCCCGTCGATCCGCCGGACGATGAACGTGACGATCACCTACGACACGCCGCTGGAGAAGATCGGCGAGGCCGTGGAGATCCTCCGCAAGCTGCTGGAAGAGGACGGCATTCGCGAGCCGATCCATCCCGTGATCAACGGCGACGAGCTGCCGCCCCGGGTCTACTTCAACGACTACAACGCCGAGAGCCTCAACCTCTTCGTCATCTACTGGTACGCCCCGCCGGCCTACTGGGACTACATGGACCACGCCCAGCGGCTGAACCTGCGGATCTTCGAGGAGTTTGAGAAGGCGGGCATCGAGTTCGCGTTCCCCACGCAGACGATCTACCTGGCCCGCGACGCCAAGCGCCAGTTGGCCATCGAGATGCTCAGCAAGGGGATGGACGAGCCGGGTTGAAGACCGGCGTTGGAGGAAACCAAGGGCGAGTCAGTACTCCGGGACGTAACGCCGCGTGACCCGGTGCTCGACCGGCCAGGTCGCCCGGTGCTCGTCGTCGTAGAGCCCGATCTCGTCGAAGGGGATGGGGCGAAAGCCGAAACGGTCGTAGACGGGGGAATCGTCCCGCAGGGTGAAGTCGCGTTTCGCGGGGTCGGCGAAGCCCGGGTCTGCGTAAACCACGTGGTTGTCCATCCGCTCGTTCACGCCGCGGTCGCGGACGCTGAACCGCCCGCAATCGACGGCCAGGTTGCGCCAGACGAAGTTCCGGTCGGCGTTCTCGGCCATGCGAGCCAGATCGGGGTAGCGCGTGCTATGCGGCGGCTTGGTGGGGTCGACGCCGCCCCGGGCGACGGCGGCCCGGGTCGAGTCGCGCTCGAGCCGCTCGAGCCACCGCTCCTCTCCCCAGGGGGAAAAACTCAGGGCGTTCTTGCACTGGACGAAGAGGTTGTTGTCGACGACGTTGTCCTTGCCGCCGTGGATCTGGACGCCGCCGAACCGCCCGCCCGAGCAGCGATAGAAGACGTTGCCGTAGACGCGGACCGCGCTGATGAAGTCGTCGAGGCGGATGCCGGCCTGGCCGGCCACGTTGTGCCCGCTGCCGACGTGGTGCCAGAAGTTGTAGCGGATCACGTTGCCCCGGTAGGCGGGGTTGCCGAACATGTCGATGCCGGCCTGGTCGTCGGCCTCGTAGACGACGCTGTGGATCTCGTTCATCTCGATCACGTGGTCGTAGCCCTCGACGCGCATGGCGTGGTGCGGGGAGTCGTGAAAGAGGTTATGGGCGATGCGGTTGCCGACGCCGTCCATGTGCACGGCGGGCGCATAGACGCGATCGACCCGGGAGAAGTCGTGGATATGGCAGTTCTCCACGAAGTGGCCGCCCGGCGTGAGGGTCTTGCGATCGCCGCCCTCAACCCGGCATCCGCCGGCGCCGAGCGTGCCGATATCGCACCCGAGCACGCCATGGGCCGTGCCGCCGCGCACGACGACGCCGTTGGTGCCCAACTGCCGGAAGGTGCAGCCGGCCAGCAGATCGTGGGCCCCGCCGGTGACGACGGCCCCCTCCGCCCGGCCCAGCTCGAAGGTCAGGCCCCGGATCGTCACGTGGCTCGTGTTCTCCATCGTGACCAGCGGCGCGGCGAGGATGGGAAAGCGGACTTCCGCACGATCGAGGTCGCGGGGAGGGTAGAGATAGAGCACGCCCGACCGGCGATCCAGGTACCACTCCCCGGGCTCGTCCAGCTCTTCCAGGAGGTTGAAGTAGTAGTAGGGCTGTCCCTCTCGATAGCCGTACGACGCAGGTTGGACGGTGGTGATACTGTGGCTCTGGGGGTCGATTTGGGCGACCGCGACGCCGCGGCCGGCCCAGAGGTGGACCCAGTAGCCGAACATCCAGACGTCGTCCGTCTTCGCCCACCGATTAGGGCGATCGCCCTCGTATTCAAACCGGCCGGGGGCCCCGGCTTGCTCGCTTCGAGACTCCCCCCCGTGGACCTTGCCCACCCGGACGAAGCCCTCGTTGGGCCACCGGGCCAACGGCATGGCCTCGCCGTCGACGTAGAGGTCGACCCAGGGATGGGCAGGGTATCCGGCCAGGCCGTAGCCTCGCTGCTCGATTTGCCCGAAGTCGGTGACGCCCTGGGCCGGCAAGTCGACCTGGAGCACATGCCCCCGAGCCTCCTCGGGGAGCCTGGCCAGCACCTCTCGATCGACCACGGGGCCGAAGCCTGCGAGCGTCACGCCGCCGACGAAGCGGGGGCTCTCGCCGGGCATCGCCCGATACACGACGGGCGCCTCGGGCGTGCCCGAGTCGGCCTCCGCGAGCGCGAACGTCTGCCGTATGGGGTACGACCCTCCGCGCACGAAGACCGTGACGCCTCCCTTGGGCAGGCCACCCGCCGACTTCTTCCGGCGAATCGCGTCCCGAGCCCCCTCCAGGCCGGCCAACGGCCGCTCCTTCGTACCCGGGTTGTCGTCGTTGCCGTCGGGTGCCACATAGAGCGCGAGCCCCGGCTCGGGCGGCGGAGGCAGCTTGACGCGGCTCGCCGCCGGATCGCGGGCCGGCAGCCCTTGCGCCAGGCGCTTCATCTCCGCGATTCGCTCCGCGGCCTCCTCCCGATAGTGCGTGGGAAGCCCCGGGCAGTCGCCGACCTTGGCGAACGCACTCGCCGCCGCCGCGTACGCCTTCTCTCGGACGTGCGTATGGGCGACGCACAGAAGCGCATTGGCACGAAACTCCGGCGGCACGGCGGCGCTCGACGCGAGCTTGGCGTACTCGGCGCGCGCCGCCGGGTAGTCCTTCGCCGCAAGGTACGTGTGCGCGATCTGAAGACGCACGTTCCAAGCGTCGCGCTCCGAAAGGCCCGGCGCCCGGAGCACCGTCTCGTACTGCTTTCGGGCCGAGGCCGCGTCGCCTTCCCGCAGATGGCACTCCGCCAGACACAGGGCGGTCTCGATCCGCTCCTGCTCCGACAATTCGGCCAGCCCGAGCAACCGCTCGTACACGCGCCGGGACGCAACCGCCTGGACCGCGCCGTCCCCGGAGGGGAGACAACGTCGGACGGCGATCTCGCGGAGCGCCTCGGGTGCGTCGGCACTCTCGACGACCGCCGCGTACTGGGCCACCGCCTCGCGGATCCGGTTCTGGTTGCGAAGGCTCCGGGCCAAGGCCATCCGGGCCACGGCGCGACACGGCGGGGAGACGTCGGGCATGTCGCGAATCGCCGCGAACTGCGTTTCCGCGGCGGCCCAGTCGCCTCGGGCGATCGACGTCGTGCCGGCGAGGAATCGCCTTTCGACCGGCTCGGGCAGACGGACCGGCCAGTGCGCGTGACGCAGTATCTCCGCCGGCGAAAGCGCGGAGCCGTAGACCGCGACCTCGTCGACGTCCATCTTGACCGAGCCCACGCCGGCGCCGGCAAACCCGATCCTCAGCGGCCCGCTCGGCGCGGTGTAGTCGCCCGCGTAGGCGACGGCCTCCAGCAAGATGCCGTTCAGGTAGAGCCGCATCTCGCGGCCGTCCCACGTGGCCGCCAGATGGTGCCACACGCCGTCGGGCGCCGGATCGGACGTGCCCAGTCCGAACGCGTGGCTCGGCTTGGGTCGGCCGATCTCGAACTGGAGGTGCTTGGTGGGGTAGCTCGTCCAGACGCGGACGCCGTTCCAGTACCCGTCGCCCTGCGCGAAGAGCATGCCGCTGGTCCGGCCGTTGCCGAGATGGACCCCCTGGCCGTGCTTGCGGAACCACATCTCGACGGTGAACGACGCGTCCCGGACCTCGAACGGCTTGCCCTCGAAGAAGCCGCGGTCGAGTCGCACGGCGTTCTTCCCGGGCCGGCGTCCTTCGACCAGCACGGGCGGCTCGTCGGCGACGTAACGAAGCGGCTCCGGCTCGCCGGCCAGGCTCGGCGCATTGGGATTCTCGGCGGAGACGGTCTCGAACGTGTAGTATCGGACGATGCTCGGATGACGCTTCCGTGTCTCCCGGTACTGCTCCCACGTGTCGCCGGGGGCTGCGGCCTTTTTGGCTTGGGCGAGCGCCCCGGGCGAGGAAGAAGCGGACGCCGCAAACAACGCAATGCACAAGCCAAGGACGATTGGCGCTTTGACGATCGGCTTCATGGCGAGGACCTCGAGGGCCGGTGGTTGATGATGGTTGTCCCCAAACGGCAAGCGTCGGAGTCTGGCGGATCGTAGCAGTGGCGACCGGTGGCGTCAAATCTCCGCCGTCGAGCCATTCTCAGACTGCCGAGCTGGAGGGGCCGGGCGGATGGTGGCCGTCAGCACACTCTGGACAGGAGCGCGGCGCGACGGTAGCCTGTTCTCGTTCCAAACCTCCCGCTTTGTTCTCGTTCCAAAGCTCCAGCTTTGGAACGCACTTCCATGAAGGTCCGATTCGTCCGGTCTCGACGGGCCCGTGCGAAGCCCAAGAACTTGCAGGACCACGCCATGATGAAGACGACGCTATGGTTCGCCCTTTGCATCTCCGGTTGGGGAGTGGCGGCCTTTCTGATGGCCCATCTCGGGCGCACGCTCGGAATGGGGACCATCCTGGTCTGCAACCTGATCGGCTACGCGATTGCCATCGCGTTTTTGGCCCGAAACGCGAGCCTCGGCTGGACCTGGAACCACCTGCTGGCCGTGGTGACCGCGGTCCTCTTTGTGCTGTCCAACTTCGCCTTCTATCGCCTCTCGCATGAGGGCGAAGAAGTCACCATCCTGGCGCCGCTGACGAGCCTCTACGTCGTGGTCGCGGTCGTGCTGGGGGTGCTCGTCTGGCACGAGCCGATCACCCTGCGCAAGGGCTTGGGGATTCTCCTGGGGGTGCTCGCAATGATCCTCCTCTCGTGGGAGCGCCGGTAGCCCGTTGAAAAAGGCGACCGTCTCCGATTCCGGACGGCAACTTATTGACCTTTGCGTGGTAAATGAACCACATGGCATGGCCATGCGTATAGTAGTTTATGAGGAAGCAAGGAAGCGCAGCCGAGTTGGAAACTCGCCGTCGGCTTGCGGGACGACTCCTGCTGGAAGGCAGGAGAATCGGCGAGGTGACGGAAATTGTGGGAGCTTCCGAGTCTTCGGTGAAGCGTTGGAAGCGAGCCCTGAAGGAAGGCGGCATGGAGGCATTGAAGGCCAAGCCTCATCCAGGCCCCAAGCCCCGTTTGAACGCCACCCAAAAACGGAAGCTGTTGAA
>DATKZH010000005.1:0-10145 GCA_035528065.1 Thermoguttaceae bacterium
TGCCTCGACCCACCCTACGTGTCTCTCAGTATATTACCTCGTTTCAACCAGCGCGACCCAATCCCGGTCGCGATCGCCCGGCGGGTCGCCGATCGACTGCTTGCCGGGGCCCGCGATCGTGCGGACCGAGCCGGGCACCAGCTCGCCGCCGGTGCGGGGGTTGTACCAGGCGACGGTGAACGTGCCCGTGGACTCGCCGAGGTCGATCGCCGTGGTGCCGCCTTCGGGCAGATAGACCGCGTAGACCTCGCCCGGCTTGGCCAGGCAGTAGTCGTCGGGGTCCGACGTGAGCGCGTCGGCCGGGCGCATCTCGTGGAAGGGGAGGTGCTGCTGGAAGAAGTCCAGGGCGTGGCGGGTCATGTCCCACAGCCGGTCGCGGCTTCGCCAGTCTTCGCAGTTCAGGTCGTTGTGGGCGTACTTGTATCCGAAATACCACTCGACTCCCGCCCCGCCGGCCATCAGGTTCCCCCAGAGGTGTCGCTTGCGGACCTCGTTGTGCCCGGGGTCGTCGGCGTCGGGCACCACGCCCGTGTGGGCCGGGCCGATCTCGTCGAGCGAGACGATCCACTTCTTGCCCGCGGCCGCCGAGCGCTCGACCCAGCGGAGCGTTTGCTCGTGCGTATCGTTCGTTTGGAGCGAGACGCCGTCGAACCACCGGTAGCCCAACAGCGGCTCGTAGACCGCGTCGTACTTCTTGGGGAAGGTATGCACGACGACCGGGTGATCGTAGGGGTCCAGGTCGTGGATATACTTGGCGAACTCCTTGCGCTCGGCGTCGGTATTGGTGTTTTCCTCCCCGAGGTTCCAGGTGACGGCCGGGTGGTGGCCGAACCGGGCGACCAGCTCGCGGTAGTAGAGCCGCCGCTCGGGGCCGAGGCGGCCTTCGTCCAGAAGCTGGTCGTTTTCCTGCTCCTGGGTGATCACGTGGAGCATGATGCCCAGCTTGTCCATGTGCGAGAAGACGATCTCCCACTGGTCGAGCTTCGAGCAGTCGAACCGATCGCGCTGGTCCTCGTCGATCCAGGGCCAGACGTCGCGCCCGTCGCCGCCCACGTTCATCGTGAGGAAGTAGACGGAGTTCATCCCCTCGCTCGCCAGATAGTTCAAGGCCCCGATCATTCCCTTGCCCTTATCGCCTTTCCACGTGGGGTCGCCGGGCCGCCAATCGCCGAGGTGGGGCTCGTATCGGTGCAGCGGGGCGGGGGCGGCTTCGCCTTTGTGCGGCCCACCGCGGCCTTGGCGCGAGAGCCGGGTGCCGTCGAAGTCGGCGTAGCCCAAGAAGTTCTCCGGGCTGTCGGCCCCGCCCTTGAGGAACCAGCGGCCCGACTCGGCGAACCGCAGTTGGTGCTCGCCCACGCAGCGGAGCAGCCCGGCCGCGCGAAGGTCGGGCAGGGATTTGCCGCTGGGCTCGATTCGGAAGCTGCCCGAGCTGCCGTCCGGCACCAGCGGCGTGCCGGCTTCGGGATCGAGGCTGAGGGCCACGTCCGTTCCGGCGCGGAACGAGACGCGGTAGGTCCACAGGCCGACCTCGTCGGGCGTGAAGTGCGCGCGCCACTTGTTCCCGCCGGCGGCGCCCGTCTCGGCGGCGTTGCCATCGGCCGCGAAATAGCCCTGGACCACGTGGGTCGTCGCCCCGTTGGAGAACGCGACGACCAGCCGGCAGTCGCGGAACGGGCTGTGCTCGGCCGTCTCACTGGTGTCGAGCCCGTCGATGGTGACCGTGACCCGATGCCACTTCTTCAGCTCGCCGGTGACGACGGGGTCGGCCAAGGTACCGCGTGCGATCGTCAGACAGACCGTTAGGGCAAGAATGAGCGTAGGGAGTTTCATGTCGGTTCTCTCCTGAATCTGGGCCACCCGGCCTGTCCCCCTGTCCCCAGTTTGCCGCCGTGCGCGGGAAGAGGGGACTGGGGAAAGGGTACACAGCGGATTACCGTTTGTCTACCTCGCCGATATCAGTGACGTCCCCCTTTCCGCTCCCCCCGGGATCTTCCCCTCGGAAGTAGCTTTCGGCGGATGGGCAACTCAATAGATAGTAGACCACGAACAGATAGATCGCAGCAAAGAAAGTCCAGAAGAGAGGCCAATGAAGGAAGGGCGCAGGCTTGCCCGATAACGCGTATGGAAGAAGCAAAGACGCTCCACAAAGGGCTTCCACTGTTCCGCACACAGCCGATGCAATTCGGCCAACAGACCACGCTGTGCGCGATCTGAACGGGATTCCCAAGAAGGCAGCAACGCTCCAGCCTAGAGTCAGTATCTCAAGTGCCGTATATGGCATCCCCGATTCACCTGTTGACAGAGTGTACTGAATCTCCTGCACAAGCATGGTTGCCATATAGACAATCACGAATGCAATTAGGGTCTCCGCTGCGATCAAGCTGATCGGTATTTGGCGTTTCATACAAGTAATCCACCTACAACGAAGTTGTTGTGGAATTCGCGCCTAACGGTCGATGGAAAGCCGTCTGCATTGGCGACTCGACGGGACCTTTCAGGAGTGCCAATCTGGGTGGCGCCGCGGGCCGCCGGCGGAAGGATACCATCGTCATTCTGTCCTGAACCGGCCGATGGGTCAACCGGTCAAGCTTGCCCGGCGGTCGTGGCGACCCGGCCTCCTTCCCCACGGTCATGACATACGCCGGCTCCGAAGGTAGAATGGCTCAACCGAGTTGGCTCCGGTTTACGTTCCCAGCAACCCTTCCAGGGAGGCTCAACGCCATGAAGAAGACGAAGTCGCTTCTCCTCACCGCGGCCGCCATCACGGCGCCGATCCTGCTGGTCGCGTCGACCTGGGCTGGTGCCGCGGACGACGCCGACCGCATCCGTCCGTGGTCGAAGGACGCGCGCTACTGGCAGTACCAGGGCCAGCCCGTGCTGCTTCTGGGCGGGAGCAAGGACGACAGCTTGTTCCAGATCCCCGATCTCGAGGAGCACCTCGACGAGATGGCCCGGGTCGGGGCCAACTACATCCGCAACACGATGAGCGACCGGCAGGACAAGGGCTTCGAGCTCTATCCGTTCAAGAGGCTGCCCGACGGCAAATTCGATCTCGACCAGTGGGACGAGGAGTACTGGCGGCGTTTCGAGAACATGCTCCGCGGGACGCACGAGCGCGCGATCATCGTCCAGATCGAGGTGTGGGACCGGTTCGACCACGCGCGCGACAACTGGGAGCCGCACCCATACAACCCGAAGAACAACGTCAACTACACCTACGAGCAGTCGGGCTTCGCCGAGCACTACCCGGACCATCCGGGCCGCAACCGGCAGCCCTTCTTCTTCGCCACGCCCGAGCAGCGGAACAACCGGGTCGTGCTGCCCTACCAGCAGCGGTTCGTCGACAAGCTCCTCTCCCACTCGCTCCGGCACGACCACGTGCTCTACTGCATGGACAACGAAACGTCCGGCGAAGCGGCCTGGGGGGCCTACTGGGCCGAATACATCCAGAAGCGGGCCGCCGAGGCGGGCAAGCGGGTCTGCGTCACGGAGATGTGGGACGCCTGGGACCTGACGTCCGACGAGCACAAGCGCACGCTCGACCACCCCGAGCGGTACCAGTTCGCCGACGTCTCGCAGAACAACCAGAAGAAGGGGCAAGTGCACTGGGACAACTTCCAGTGGGTCCGCAACCACATCGCCGAGAAGCCGCGGCCGCTCAACACGGTGAAGACCTACGGGGCGGACGGCGGGCGGTTCGGCGACAACCGGGACGGGCTGGAGCGCTGGTGGCGCCACGTGATCGGCGGCGCAGCCTCGGCCCGCTTCCATCGCCCCGATTCCGGCCTGGGCCTCTCCGAGCCGGCGGCCGCTTCCATCCGGGCCGCGCGCTTGCTGGAGTCGCTCGTCAAGCTCTGGGACGTCGAGCCGGCCAACGACTTGCTCCGCGACCGCTCCGAAAACGAAGCCTACCTGGCCGCCAAGCCGGGCGTCGCCTACGCCCTCTATTTCACCAACGGCGGCTCGGTAGGGCTCGACCTCAGCAGCGCCCCCGGAAGCTTCGAGGCCCGCTGGATCGACGTCCAGACCGGCGAGTGGGGCAAGCGCGAGACGATCCCGGGCGGAGCCGTGGCGACGATCGCCGCGCCGGGCAAGGGCCACTGGGTCGCGGCCATCGTGAAGCAATAGGGCCGAGGCCGTTGAACCTTGCCTTGGGATGGGCCGAAGAACAACTTCCCGACTTCCGTAGCAGGCACACGCCGTGTGCCGTCCGCCGATCTCATCTTCGTGTCGCACCAACGTGTCGCACCAACGTGTCAGACCGACGACGCGTCCAAGCGACTCTGCCGCGCACTGGTCGCCGGGCGAACGGCACACGGCGTGTGCCTGCTACTCTAATCGGACGCCGACCGGACGGCGGGCAACTGGAACGACGTCAGCTTCGGCAAGGGGAAACGACCGACCGTGATCGTCCGGCTTCCCACGTCTTCGACGGGAAAGCCCGTGTCGTAGGCCCCGTCGCCGGCCAGCACGTAGCCCCGGCAGCCCTCCGGCGTCGACGGCCAGTCGCCCGGCCTTTCGGTCGTCGTTCGGATGACCGTCTCGGTGTTGCTCTCCACCTGGCCGGACCACCGGGCACTGCGGCCGGAGAACCCGAAGGCGTCTTGTTGAAGCGTCTGGGCGCCCACGGCGAACAGCCATTTCTCGCCCGTCGGCGTTCGACACAGGACGCCGAAGCTGCCGGCGAATCGCACTCCGTCGACTTCCGCTTGGCCGGCGAAGTCGCTCAATACCAGGTAGTCACCCCAGGCAGATTCGATCTTCACCGCGACGGCCTCCGAGCCGGCCCCTTGGGGGACTTCGAGCCTGCTGGCGGAGTGAATCGTCCCGTTGCCCGACGGACCGCTCGGCTCGTGAACGGCGACGAAGACGCTCGCGAGCCCCTCGCCCGTGCGAACGGCGTCCACGTACCGCACCCTCCGGCCCATCTGATTTCGGCTTTCCTGGCCGGGACCGTTCGAGGCCTCGACGCGGTCCACTTCCGAGAGTGCCCACAGCCGATAGGAGCGATCCGCCTGAGACCAGATCGCCTGCCAGGTGGGCGGAGGGGCGTCGGCCGCTCGGAGGTCGCGCAATCCGAAAATGTCGTCCGGCTTCGTGCTTCCGGCGACCTGGGGGAGCGGCGGCTCCGGCGGCACGTCCACTCCTTCGAATCGAAGCTCCCCCTGGGGCGCGTCGCTCGAGGCCAGCTCGCTGAACGCGCGCCAGGCGTGCTTCTTGCCTCCCCGCACTCGGAAGACGTCGACGGCGAACGTCTCCGCGCCCGGGCCCTTGACGAGCGCGACCGTTCGCCGGTATTGCTCGCACTGCGGATAGACGGAGGAAGACGCCTCGCAGACGGACACCCTGGGCGAGGTCGCCATCAGGTGGAGCTGGGGGCGTCGGCACTCGTCGCCCTTTCGCCTGAGCTGCTCCTGATCGTCGACGACCACCAGGTTGTGGCCGGCGGTGCTTCGGATCCATCGGTTCATCGGGGTGTCGCCGATGTATCCGTGATCGCCGAGGATCGTGTGGCCGCGGTCGGTGTAGAAGAGCGAGAGGTTGTCCGCGTGGCGGTGCCCGCCGTCGGGCGAGAAGGTGAGCGAGAGCGCCGCCGCCTGGGGTCCGCGCCCGTGACGCAGAATGGCCGTCATCAGCGAGGGGAAGTAGATTTCCGGCGGGTCCAATTCGGCGTCCGTGCCCGTGGCGGTCTCCACGGCGGACGCGTCGAGGTGAAGCACCGCGTATTCCGAAGGGCTCGACCAACGCCCGGCGACTCGGAACAGGTTGGCGTACTGCTCCGGAAGACGCTTGAACCCGACGTCGACGACGTCGCGGCCGGGTCTGCTCGCAACCGGCGTATCGGCCAGCGGCGGCAGGCTGCCGTCGGGCAGCAAGTGATCCACCAGCGCGAGCATGAGCAGACGAAACCGCCCGCCGTCGGCGTAGAGGTCCACTTGGCCGGACCGTCGGCTGAAACCGTCCGGCCACTCGAAACCGTGGAGCGATTCCGCGATCCCCAGCAATCCTCCGATGTAGCTGGCCGGCGAGAAGGTGTAGGCCGGGCTCTCGTGGCTGAAGCCGTCATACGCCAGGGAACGCTCGCACTGGGCCTCGAATCCCCCGAGCGCGGTGTCTGCCCACTCGGGTAGGCCGAGGCACCTGGCCACCGCCGCCATCGGATAGTACACGCGCCCGGCCTTGTTGTTCGTGTTGGTCGCCTCTCCCGGTCCACCGAGAAACGGCTCGGCGCCCATCAGCCATTCCACGACCAGATCCCGCTCGACCCGGGCGCGATCCTCGTCGCTCCACAAGGGCGAGCCGTCCGGATTTTCCGCGTCATGGATCAGATCGTACGCGAGGCAGACGTCCACGAGGTAGGTCGCCACGTCGCAGCTCGGGTGGACGCGCCCGGCTCCCCAGTAGTTCTGGAGCATGGCCGCGCGGTCGGCCGTGTCCCGGGCGAACGCATCGGCCGAGAGGTGCCGCTTCCACTCCAGCGGCAAATCCCGATCGTGATACGCCGCGTACATCGGGTCGCAGTCGGCAACGCCGTCCCAGTAGTCGTGATAGAGCCAATTGCGGTAGCCCTGGGCGAGCCGGAGCAGGGCCTCCCGCGCCCGCGCCGCGTAGGCCGTCTCCCCGGTGAACCGGTACGCGAAGGCGAGGCTCTTGATCGCGCCGATCATGAAGACCACCTTCCGCTCGCGGATCACGCCGGAAAAGCTGACGTGCATCGGCTTGCCGACCCAACGATAAGCGTGCTTGCCGGAACGGTCCTCGGTGTGCGATCGCTCCTCCTCGTTGAGATAGTAGGTGAAGGCCTCGCCCGAGCGCGGACAGACGAGCTTGCCCGTTTCGGGGTAGTCGGCGCTTGGGTAAACGTGGCCGCACGCCGGGCAGCGCAACTCGTCCGGGCGGCGGTAGTCCCACACCGGGCGGCACGCCGCCTCCTGCGACTTCTCGCCGACGCAGTTCGGGCAGGTGAACGCGTAGTCGAACCCCGGCGTCAAATCGGGGATCATCCGCTCCACGTAATCCCCCGGCTGGGCGACCACGTAGTCGGCGAGAGCCTTGCGCCCCGCGAACCACGCCCGGGCCCAATCCGCAACCTCGATGTTGCGCTTCGCCTCGTCGATCTCTTCCGGCGTGAGCATCACCGGATGCCGGACCGGGACCCTCGCGGCGAGCATCCGGTCCTTGCGGGCCTCGATCTGGCGGCGGAACGCGACCTCTTCCTCCGACACGCCCGGCTCCTGCCAGGGCATGAACCCCTCGCCGGCCGTGACGCGGGCGACGTAGTCGGACTTCCGGTCGGGAGCGTCCGTGGTTTCGTCCGCACGCCCGACGCCAACCGCTGCAAGCCACACGGCCAGAGCAACCGCGGGCCCCTGGATCGTCCGAAGCATCCGATTCCTCCCTGTTTTTTGCGAGTGGTTGCCTCGTACGTCGCCACCCGATTCCCGATTTCCGTAGCAGGCACGCGCCGTGTGCCGTCCGCCGGTTGGGCGCACGCGCCGTGTGCCCTCCGCCGGTTACGGCACACGGCGTGTGCCTACTACTCTGCAAATGCGGGAGTTATTCTTCGGCCGATCCCAACCCGTCCCCATTACTAACCGGCGCAGGGACGGCAGTCAAGGCTCGGCCGGCGAAGGTGGAATTCTCACGGCCGCCGTGTCATAATCTCATCCGATCCCGACTTCATCGACGCAATCGACGCCCCCGAAGACGAGGAGGAAGCCCTGCCATGACCCGAATCAGGCCTCAATTGCTTGCGATGGCGCTCGTCGGCGCGCTCGCCCTGCCGCTGGCTGCGGACGAAGCCGGCACCGAGATGCTCCCCAATCGCCCGAAAGTCCCCGGCGTGTTGCGGCTGCGGCTGCGCGAGCGCAAGCCAGCCGCGGCCGACAGCGAGGTGTTCAAAATGGTCGAGCGGACCGTGGATTGGGAGGTCTCGAAGACGGCGATCATCGTGATCGATATGTGGGACGGCCACTACTGCCGCTCGGCCGCGCAGCGGGTCGGCGTGATGGCCCCGCGCATGAACCGCGTTCTCACCGCGGCGCGGAACCACGGCGTGATGATCGTCCACGCGCCGAGCGGCACGGTGAGCATGTACGCCGACACGCCCTACCGCAAGCGCATGGAGCAGACCCCCGCCGCCAATCCGCCCGAGGGCTGGGATTTCAAGAAATGGCGCGACCTCGATCCCTCCCACGAGCCGCCCTTGCCCGTCGATACGAAAGAGTGCGCGTGCGACGACCCCGTGGTGGGGACGGCGGTGAAGCAGTTCAGCAAGCAGCACCCCGGGCTGGACGTCATCGGCTACGACGGGATCAGCGACGACGCCCGGGAGATCTACAACTTCTGCGAGGCGGAGGGGATCACCAACGTCATCCTCATGGGCATGCACACGAACATGTGCGTGCTGGGCCGGCCGTTCGGCATTCGAGCGATGGTCGGGCTGGGGCGAAACGTGGTCCTCGCGCGCGACCTGACCGACGCGATGTACGACCCGCGCCAGCCGCCCCACGTCAGCCACACCCGGGGCACCGAGCTGGTGATCGAGCACATCGAGACGCACTGGTGCCCGTCGATCCTCTCGGACGACCTCCTCGAAGTCGTGCCCGGCTCGGCGGGGCCGTGAAGGGGACGCATTACTGATCGCACGGTGCAGTAGGGTGCCACGGGCATCTTGCCCGTGCACTGGCGAGACGCCAGTGCCACCCAACTGTGAAACGTGAAAAGGAGACGGCGATGTATCTGCGCGTCGCGCTTTGCACGATGACGGCGGCTCTCTTGGCGATGGGCCCTTCGTTGGCCGCGGGCGCCGAGCCGGGGCTGGTCGGCTACTACCGATTCGACGAAGGCGGGGGCAGCGTCGCCAAGGACGGCTCGGGGCGGGGCCATGACGGGGCGATTCATGGGGCCGGGTTCGTCCCGCGCGGCGACGGGTTCGCGCTGCGGCTTGACGGCGAGGACGACTACGTCGAGATCGCCCCGGCCGCCGACTTCGCCGGACGCGGCGAGGGCGCCTTCGAGCTGTGGTTCCGGCCGCAGCGCTGGCAGGGCGGCCTCGTCGATTGGAGCTCGAGCGGCTCCTGGCAGGACATCCGGCTGACGCTGGCTTTCAACACCTACCACCGCGAAGAGCAGGACGCCATCTTCCTGGTGAACCTGGCCGACGGCGAGGGGAGCCGCAACGCCCACCTCCCACGCCCGGCCAAAGTCGCGTGGACGCACCTGGCCGTCAGCTTTCGCGGCGCAGAGGCCACGGTCTACGGCGACGGGCAGGTGCTCGCGGTCTTCTCCGGGTATGCGCCGAAGCGCGACGGCCTGCCGCTCTGGATCGGCCGATGCCAGGGCCTGGGCCGGGACTTCTTTGCGGGCGAGATCGACGAGGTCCGCGTCTTCAACCGCGCGCTGGCGCACGACGACGTGCTCGCCCACTACAAGGCGGACGCGGCGGCCATGGGAAAGGACACGGCCCACTTCGACCGACCCCAGGTGCAGGCCAACGCCATGCCCGAGCCCGGCTGGGTCGTCGTCACGGCCGACTACGGGCTGATGCGTCCCCTGCCGGCCGGCGCCGTGCTGGAGGCCGGGATCGGCAAGCCGGCAGCGGCCCGCCGGCAGGTCACCGGCGAGACGCCGCTCGACCCGACGTGGGACCGACAGCGCGTCAAGCTCGACGCGGGCACGCTTGCCGCCGGCCAATACGAGGTCGTCGCCAGGATCAAGGGGGCCGACGGTCGCACGATCGGCAAGGCATCGGCGGCCGCCGTCGCGTGGCCCGGCCGGCCGAAGGCGTTCGAGGGCGTTCGCGTGCTGAACAACCTCGTCTGGGAGCTGGCGAGCGTTTCGCCGGGCGAGGTTCCCGGGTCGAAATCGGTCGCCTTCCAGAATCCGCTGCGGCGATGGGCGTTCGTCTCCTGCACGGCCAAGGTGGGGCAAGACGCAAAGCTCTCGATCTCCATTCCCTCGATCCCGAACGGCAACGACGCGATCGTCGTCGCCGGCCCGGCCGACGGGACGTTCGAGGCGATGCGACCGCTCGCGGCCGGCAAGCACGAGCTGCGAATCGCGATGACCGGCGCCGCGTCGGTCGAGCGCCTGGTGATCCGCTCGATCCCCGAGCTGATCTACGCCCGGTACGGCTCCAACCC
>DATKZH010000006.1:0-5154 GCA_035528065.1 Thermoguttaceae bacterium
GTACCAATAACCTCTGCGGCGGCGGGTGGTTTAACACTGACAAGGAGCAAATCATGGTTTGCGACGCAACGAAACCTGTGAACGCGGCCATCGTGGCGATCATCCCCTTGGAAACGCGATTGATTCTCATCGCCCTCGGCGCCCTCAGCAAAATAGACGGCGTGGACCAGATGCCGCTGTGGCAGATCGAAGACGAAATGGATCGGCGGGAAAACCATGACCCATGACCCAACCTGAACTATTCGCTGACCCGCCCAGCGAACGCCCGCACCCTGACGACGTGGAACTGGCGGCGGCGAGTTGGGCTGACAGACAACCGTATATCGAGGGTGAGGAGATAGACGAATGAGCGACATTAAACTGGCGAAACTCTGCGAGCCGTTTCCGGCCGAGGATATTGAGTGGCGGGTATCCCGGAGTGGCCGGGGCCGCAAGGGGCTGTTCTGCATGGTCCTAGCCTACATCACGGCTCGCGCCGTGCAGAATCGCCTTGATGCCGTGTGCGGTCCGGAAAACTGGCGACTCGAAGAGCCGCGAGTGCTCGATGTCAACGGAAAGGCGGCCTTCGCTGTAGGCATCGCAATTCGCATCGGCAATGAATGGATCACAAAATGGGACGTGTCCGAGCCCACCAACATTGAGCCGGCCAAAGGTGGTTTCAGCGGAGCGATGAAACGAGCCGGCGCACAGTGGGGCATCGGCCGATATCTATACTACCTCGACGAAGCGTGGGCCGAGGTATCGGAAAAACCGGTGGAGGGTGGCCGTGGCTGGACTTACGCGAAGCTATCTGAAAAACACGGCGGGGGAGCCTATTACTGGAAAGCCCCTGGGCTACCCGGCTGGGCACTGCCCAAAGAGCCCGAGCACGAAATCAGCCTTGATGAATTGAACGCGCTGAAGAAAGCCTGGCGTGGCAAATTCACACCCGATGTCACGGACCCCAAAGACTTGCTGGAAGGGTTTATGCGATTCGTGGCGTCCGTCGCCGGAGACTTCCCGTCGAGTGACCACACCTGCTGGACTCGCGAGGCGCTCGATCGGTGTGCGAAACGAATCGAAACCACCACGGACCCCGACGGGGTCGATAGCGACGTACCTTTCGAGGGATAGGAGCAGGCCATGACGCGCCTACTGCCACGGTTTTTGGATTGCAGTCACATGACCATCGACGAGGCCGAATCGTTCGGCCACGGATTGGCGGAGCAACAACGTGACGTGATGTTTCAACTCGGCGATCTCGCACGGTATGCCGAAGCCAAGTGGCCCGACACTTGGCAGCAGGTCTTCCCGTGTTGGATTTCGCCGGGCCTTGTTGATCGCGCCAAGGCTGTTGCCAGGGCGTATCCCAACGAAGCAGACCGCAACCCGTTGGCGACGTGGACGATTCACATGCAGAACGCGAATAAGCCGGACCGGATTCAGCGTGTCCAGGCCCAGGTCGATGCCGGCCGGACTTCCGACGAGGCTCGCAAGGCCGACCAACAGGAGCTTGCCGGACCCCGCTGGTTGCTGGCCATCGACGTAAACTATCACTTGCATCGCCACTGGTATTCGGGTGCCGGCGTGGAAGCCGCGTCGCAGGTGGCGGGGTGGGTGGACCGCACCGCGAAACGGCTCAAGGAAAAGGGACTGACGGACATACTGTGCTGTTTCGATGGGCCCAACAACTTCAGGAAGAAGCTCACCGAAGCGTGGCAAGACCAGTACAAGCCAAGGCCGCCGAAAGACTACGAATTGGTGCAACAGCTTACGCTTGTGCGGGACTTATTGGAGACGCACGGGTATTGCTGTGCGGCGCTGGATGGATTCGAGGCGGATGATGTGATGGCCAGCGCGGCGGCGCAATTCCCGGGCCGAGTGACGCTACTGACGCAAGACAAAGACTTGCGACAGTGCCTCTCGAATTCGTGCAACATGCTCCTGGATGTCGAGTGGACCGAAGACGAAACATCCGGCGAGGCGATGCCGGCGTACAAGTGGCTCAGCGCGAAACAGCACGCCGAAAACACCGGCCTCACGCCCGGCAAGTGGACCGAATACCAGGCGATCTGCGGCGACACCGTGGATGGTATTAAGGGCGTGGCCGGAATCGGGACCATTGGCGCGGCTGAGCTTATCCAGACATTCGGTTCGGTGGCCGCGGCCATTCAGGCGGCGAAGGACGGAGACGAACGAATTACGGCGAAGAAACGCGAGGCGCTAATCGCCTTTGAGCCGTTGGCGGCAATTACGCGGCAACTGGTAACGCTGCGGACCGACCTGAAAGTGCCGACGAACACACGGATTTAGGAGTAGGAACACAATGGCACGGAAGCTCACAGCCGAGGACAAGGCCGCACGCGCACGGCAGCGGAAGATTGACACGGCCCGCCAATACTCAACGGGGACCTACGTCGATCGGTACGTTGCGCCGGTGTTTCAGCGGATGATCCGGGCCGAAGCCGGCGCCCGCCCGCCTGGTGGATCGCCTGCCATGGTGAATGGCGTCTGTCAGTACGTTGTACGAGTCGTCGGCGAGTGCGTATGCGTGACGTGCGGCAAGGTACGGCCGTGGAGTTCGGCAGCCGGCGAAATGCAGACCGGGCATTTTCTCCCATCGCGGCGACTGTCGATTCTGTTCGAGGAAGCCAACGTCGCGCCTCAATGCGTGTGGTGCAATCAACATCGCGGCGGCGCGCTGGAGGACTATCGGTTGTGGATGGAAACAGTCCGCGGAACCGAAGCCATCGAACGGTTGACGCAACTGAAAGCGACGACGATACGGCAAGTCACTCGCGAGGAATTGGTTGACATGCGAATCGGCTACGAGGCGAGACTGAAGGCCGCGGAAGCACGAATGAACCCTAACACGGAGGAAGTCAAGTGGCATTTTTAGAAGCGTTGTTGTGGGGCGCGGGATTTTCACTGGGCCTCTGCGTCGGCCTTGTGGCGTGGGTGTTTCTTCGGATGGGCACGTATAAACTGCTCGGACTCGCTAGCGATCGGGACACGACCGAGTACTTTAACCGTGAAAGTCTGAATGCGTTGAGAACCAGAAACGCCTTGACGCTCACGACGAATGCGCAATTGAGGCGTATTGCACTCGCGATTGAAGTCAAAAACGAGACGGAGGGAGATTAGTACATCCCAGAAAAACAGGTTTTGTTGTTTGAATCACTTTTTAAGGAGATCCATGCGATGGTACAAGCCAGTTCGACAATCAAACTGACGAGAGTCAAAGTCAAGATCAGCGGCGTCCCGCCCGGTTTGCTCTTTCAGTCCAAGGGGGTTATGGAAGCCGACGCGGCAAAACCGCCGAAGCCCGGGAAACATCGTCCGGCGGACGAGGAGGCAAAGCTACGGGCCCACTGGATGGGGACCGGCAAAAAGAAGGAACTGTGCATCACGTCGGTGATGCTCTACAAGTCGTTCTGCCAGGCGGCAATCGATTTCAAGCAGCCGCAAAACAAGAAGAAGAACATGAGCTTTCTCGTGGGAGCCACGGTCGCCTTCGAGCTACCGAATATCTCGCTGGGGACCGCTGACTTCGAGGTGTTCGAGGAATACGTTCGCATTCCGCCTCGCACCGGCGCTTGCGTGAAGATCGGCCGGCCGTTGCTGTCGAAATGGTCGGCGTCGTTTGTGATGCTGGTTGATGCGGAACTGTGGCCCGCCGAAGTGTTGCGGGAGATCATTATCCATGCCGGCAAGCTGGTCGGTATCGGCGCGTGGCGTCCGGCGTTGAAAGGTCCGTATGGTCGGTTCGTGCTGGATGAGTTTGAGGTGGAAGTGTAAGGAGACAAACCGCTGCACTGCAATGCTTTGCCTTGCCTTGCGCTGAGCTGACGTGATTTGCGATGCGATGATTTATCATTCATACATAAGGAGTCAAACCGCTGCGTTGTAGTGCGGTGCGATGCCATGAACTGAAGTGAATTGCGATGCGATGATTTATCATTCATACATAAGGAGACAAACCGTTGTACTGCTGTGCCATGCGATGCTCTGCGCTGCCTTGCGGTGAACTGTGCTGTGATGCGATGATTTTTTACCCCCTATTCCAACTAAAGGAGTGTTCCAATGAAACGGATCAAGCTGGACAAGATCGAGTACGACCCGAAATACTATCCTCGGGTCAATGGAAAAGAGGACTGGATGACCGTGCTCCAATACATGGAGGCGGTCAAAACCGATCCGCGATCGGCCGATCCCAAGACGTTTCCGCCCGATGCCACCGGCCGAAAGTTTGGGGCGTTTCCGCCAATCGTTGTTGTGCCGGTGCCCAAACACCCGGGCTCATTCATGTTGCTCGATGGGCTCCACCGGGTAAAAGCGTTTACGGCGGCCGGGCTCGATCACATCTACGCCGAAGTCGAAGACCTGCCGATCAGCAAGTGGTTTGTCCGATCGGTCGAATTGAACGTCCGGCCGGCCCGAGGCTTCGACAGCGGCGACAAGGCATTCATCGCACAGCGATTGAAAGCCGACGGGTGGCAACTGGACAAGATAGCCGGGCTACTGAAGATGCAAGTTACCAGCTTGGAAAGGCTGGTGATTACGCGTTGCCAAAAGCTCAAGGTGGGCGATGCCAAACTCTTGCCGCTCGGCAGGGGCAATCGCAAAATCAACGGCGCATCCTACGGCTTTCTCAAAGCACCCTTCCAGGAACTCGCCAACACAAGCAAGGGTGAAGCGGTACTGCAACGGCAGCAGCGGGTGAGCAGTCAGACGGTTCTGCAGGTACTCGACGCCGCGATTGCCGTGATGGAAAGCGGCGCTGCCGACCTATCAGACGAACGGGTGGCCGAACGAGTCGAGCGGCTACGTGAATTGTTGCCGGAATCCGCGGCGGTATAACACAAGCGAAAGGATCGCTAATCCCGATGATGGCTAAAAAAAGCAACTTACCGATCGAAGTGCATGACCATTTCCGCAAGGCGAATCTCTTGCACGGTTATGTCGTAAAGGGCCTCGGTGAGGCAACGCAACACGCCCTGGAAACGGGCCGAGAATTGTTGGCTGCAAAACAGACCATACCCCACGGAAGTTGGGAGACTGAGTGCAAGCGGTTATTTGACGGAACTCTAAGGACCGCACAGTTTTACATGCAGTTCACAAGGGACGTGTCGGCCCTTCCAAAAGCGCAGGAGTCTGCGCTTTTGCTTCTCGAAG
>DATKZH010000007.1:0-16465 GCA_035528065.1 Thermoguttaceae bacterium
GGCTCGCGGAAGAGGAAGTGATCCGGCTGTTCGACCCGGTAAAGGCCAAAATCGTTGGGGCCGATGCCCGACCAACCGAGCATACTCAGCCCGACCACCTTCCACGCCGGCATGCCGCACTCGCGCGTCAAGCTGCCGCGCCCACCGTCCTGGCTGTGCCACAGCTCGCCGATGGTCGCGCCGGCCCGACCGCCGAGCCCGGGGCCGAACTTGCGGCACTCCATGATCGTGCAATCGTCGTTGAAGCTGACCCGCCATACCATCACGTTGCCGGAGAGGACCAGCGCGCTGCCGCCCTCGCGAAGATAGCGGTCGAGCCCGTCGTAGGCTTCCCGCGACCAGTACTCGCCGTGGCCATTGATGACCACGACTTCGTAGTCAGAAAGGAGATCCGGATCGCGGTGCACGTCCAGATCGCCGACGATGTCGTAGTCGTAGCCGCTCTGTTCGAGCCAGACCAAGGCGAATCGCTCCGCGCGCATCAGGTGGCTGTATCCGGAGCCTCCCGCCGCGTAGAGAACGTACGGCCCGGCGTCCGGCCAGGGGGTGTCCACTCCCACCTTGTACGCGGGTTGACCGGCGTGGTGATTGCGGTACATGCAGTAGGCGGGCGGATTGCCCGGGCTGTTCGTGATCCCCGTGGTGCCCCAGTGGTAGTGAAGCCCCGGCGGCGTGATCGCGAAGGGCGTCGCCTTGTAGGCCAGCCAGGAGTTGGTCGAAGCGATCACGAGGATCGGTGCCTTGGGCTCCGCTTCCGGCCGCTTGACGACGAAGGTGACGTGGTACACGCGCGGCACGCCGTCGATCTCGAAGTGGAACCGGCCTACGTAGAGCCCTGGCTTGGCCGTCTTGGGGATACGGTACTCGTGGGTCACCTGCCAGCGGCAGTCGTACAGGTCGTCGGAGGCGAAGCGCAGGCCGTGCCCTCGCGCGGGGTCCTTGGCCGGGTCGTAGTCGCCGTAGCGCGGGACCTTGCTCCCGTCGAAGCCGGGACCGCCGATCATCCAGGTAGCGACGTTGACGATGCGCCCGTGCCGCTCGTTGCCCGAACAGTCCGCGATCCGCTCCCCTCGCTCCTCCGAGAGCGGCCAACAGGCCAACACGCCTTCGCCCTGGGCGAGCGCCGTGCGCGGTTCGGCGGGCTTCGATCCCCGCTGCTGGAAGCGTTCGGCGATCTCGTTCGGCGCAAACGCCCGATCGTAGATGGCCGGCATGGCCAGATCGCCGTCGAGGAAGTTGACGGCCGGGCCGTCGTAGCCGCACGCGCCGAGCTTCAGCGGCGACTTGCCCGGCTTGACCGGCCCGGCGAACGGCCACTCGCCCACCTGCTGACCGTCGACCCAAAGCGTCTTGGTCTTGCCGTCCCACGTGCCGACCACGTGCTGCCAGCGGCGGTTTTCGAGCGGGGGCCCGGCGTGGGCCCACTCTTTGCGATATTTGCCTCCGTCGCCCAGGTAAAACTGCACTCGGCCCTCGCCGTCGAGAAACAGGCCGAAGCCGCACGCCGTGGGGTAGTCGTGCTGGGAGATCAGCGTCTGCCAGCCTTTCACTCGCCACGGCCGGACCCAGCATTCCAAGGTCAACGCCTCCAAGGGCTCGTCCGACGGCAGCGCCTTCTCCACGTGCACAAACGAGCCCGGGTGGATCGGCTGCGCGACGGGCGGCGATTCGGGAAACGTGAACAACACCTCGTCGCCGGCCGGATCGTCCACCTCCCGTCCGAGCCGGCACACCGAAAGCTCGTACGGCACCGTGCTGCTCACGCGGAAGTGGATGACGTCGCCGGCCGCGATGATCTTTTCCGCGTAGGCGTGCAGGCCCTCCAGCTCCATCGGGCGGGGGAGCTCGACCGGCTCATCGCCCAAAGCGGCAGAGGGAGTAGGATGACCCAAGGCCGTTGGCAGGGAGACCGCGACGGCAAGTGCGGCAACGATTGCTGGGATTCTCATGGGCGTTGTCCTTGGAATGAGTCGAGCCGTGAAGTGTCCCCAGTATAGGGCCGGCCGGTGGGCCGGGCAACGAGCCGGTCGGCGGTCGGCCGTCGGCGAGTGATTTGACACGCGGTTGGGGCCCGATTATTATCCACGCGGAAGAAGCGAACTGCCTTGGGAGGGGACTGCCATGATGATCGATTGGCCTCGCGCGGTGTCGTTGTCCGTCCTGATGATTGCGTGTCTCTCGTGCACGTGCGTCGGCGCGGAGGAGCTGGCCATCGATCTTGCCCAACCGCAGGCGCAGGATCGATGGATGTTTCCGGACGATACGGCGTCGATCCGCGACGGCGCGCTGGTCCTGGACGGGCGGACACAGACGTCGCGAGCGTTCTTCCTGCCGATGGAGTGGGAGGACGTGACGCTTCGGGCGAAGTTCCTGGTCGAGCCCGCCGAGCGGGGCGTGCTCGCGTGCGGCTTCGTCGTCCGGGCGCAGGATGCCGTTACCTACTACTACGTCCATTTCGACCGCGCCCAGGCGATTCTCGTGCGGTCCGATGAGAACGTCTCCTGGAACGAGATCCAGCGGGTGAGCGGCCTCGCCAAGCCGGCGGGCGAGTGGCACACGGGCGCGTTGCAGGCCCAAGGCGATACGCTGAAGGTCTCCCTGAATGGAAAGCTCCTGTATGAGGCAAAAGACCCTGCGATTCAACGGGGGCGGATCGGGTTCTACGCCAACCAGGGCCTCGCTCACGTGAAGGACATTGTCGTCGTCGGCGCGGGACAGCCCGCCTCGGGCGAGCTCCGCGTGCCGCCGCCTCGGTTCGTTTACGTCTGCCGTGACGCCGGGGCCGGCGGGTACGAGGCGTTCCCCGACGTCTGCCGGCTCAGCGACGACCGGCTGATGGCCGTGTTCTACGCGGGCTACGGGCACGTGGCCATGCCCAACGAGCAGTTGCCCAAGGGGGGGCGGATCTGCTACTGCACTTCAGGCGACGAGGGACGCACCTGGAGCGAAGCGGAAGTACTCTACGACGGCCCCGACGACGACCGCGACCCCTCGATCGTCCAACTGAAGGACGGCCGGCTGATCTGCAACTTCTTCTCCCTGCGAAAAAGCGACGAGCCGGGGAAGCGATGGACCGGGCGGGGCACCTGGATGGTCGTCTCCGACGATCTCGGTAAGACCTGGTCCGAGCCACGGCAACTCTTCGACTCGTACTATTGCAGCACGCCCATCCGCGAGCTCTCCGACGGCCGGCTGATCCTCGGGCTCTACCACGAAACGGCGCAAGGGGCCGGCGGGGCCGTGGCGATCAGCGACGACGGGGCCAAGACCTGGAGATCCGTCGACATCGACAACGCCGGCTATCGCCTCGACGCCGAGACCGACGTCGTCGAGCTAAAGGACGGCACCCTCTACGCCGCCCAGCGCCCGGAGATGTGCTTTTCCGTGTCCAAGGACCGAGGCGAAAGCTGGAGCGTCTCCGAGCCTATGGGGTTTCCGGGCCACTGCCCCTATTTCCGCCGCACCGCCGACGGGATCATCCTTCTGGCCCATCGCGTGCCGTCGACGAGCCTGCACTACAGCCTCGACGAGTGCAAGACCTGGAGCGAGAACGTCCCGGTCGATACCGTCGGCGGGGCCTATCCCTCGATGGTGAACCTCAAGGACGGCTCCGTGCTCATCGTCTACTACGAGGAGGGAGCCGGATCGAGCATCCGGGCGAAGCGATTCCGCGCCACCCCTTCGGGGATCGAGTGGCTGACGTTCTGAAGTGACGGCGGACCGGGCACTCACGTCGTGACTCGCGATGCTTCGTTCGCCCCCAGCCACCCTCCGTGGGCACGCTCCGGGCAGGGCGATCCCGTTCGGCACGCAGGCTACGACAGAATCTCGCTCAGCCGTGTCGGCGTCCGGCCGAACCGCTCGCGGTACTCGTTGAGCGTCGGGACGAGCCGGGTTTGGAGCTTGACGTCGTGGTGCAGGGCGATGTCGGCCAGACGGTGCTCGAGGAAGGGATTGGCGAACCGCTCGAGCACGTCCCGGGCGAACTGCTCCGGCTCCTCCGTGCGGCCTTCCAGCGTGGGGACGATCTCGTCGAACAGGAGCGATTCGAGCCACGGGCGCACACGCTCGTCTTCCACGGCCCCGCGGACCGTCTCCAGCCCCAGCGGTCGGGCCTTGGCCACCAGCGCCGTGTGCGCCCCGTTGAGGATCCGCACCTTGCGGAGATGGAACGGCTCCAGGTCCTCGACGACCCGAACCGCCGGATGCTCCAGAAGCCCCGGCATGTCAGGCGACCGGTCCATCAGCCAGAGCGCGAACGGCTCGGCGACGGCAAACAGCGGGTCGCTCTCCGCCAATGGATCGCCCGGCGAAGGGGCCGCCACGATTCGGTCGACCAGCGTGTTCGGCACCAGACACCCCGCTTCGATCCAAACGCGGAGATCCGACGAGAATCCCCATCGCACGAGTTGTTCCACGAGCAAGCCGACCAGTCGGGTCCCGTTCTGCTCGAGCAGCTCGCAGGGGAGGATCGCAACCGGCGGAAGACCGGCCTCGAATCGTACTTTCAACACGCAGAGGAGCTTGGCGGGAAAGGAGCGCGGCGGGGCGTCGTCGGGGGCGTCTTCAGGATGGAGGGCGTAGCCGGCTTCCGTCGTGTTCGAGACGATCGCCCGAAGCGACTCCGACCGGGCCACTGCGATCACCTCGTCCCAGTCGGTCGCGGCGGCCAGCGCTCGGCTGACGCTTCGGACCTCGACCGTCCGATCCACGCGCTGGCCCGCATCGAGTCCCCGGATGGCCACGTGGTATCGCCCGCCTTGCTGATTGAACGCCCGGGCCCGCTCGAAGCCGGTGGACTGAAGCACGACCACCCGGCCCGGTGCCCGACCGTCCTGGTTTGCCTCATGGACAAACAGATCGGCGAAGCAGCGGAGGAACTTGCCGGTGCCGAACTGGAGGATCGTCTCTTCCAGGACGTCCGTCTCGGGACGATCGGTTGCCACGGTTCTTGGGGCGGGCTCCCAGCCGTACGCGCGCTGGAGATCGTGCAAGAAAAGGCGCGGCGCGATCAATACGCAGGCGATCCTACCCGCCTTACCGGCTGACCGCCAGGCCCTGATCGTCGCGACGACCTCCTGCTCCCCGTCGAGTTCGACGATACAGTCCTGGGGCTTTGCCAAGGCGATCCCGGCATCCTGGGCTTCCTCCGGCGCAAGATACAAGAGCGCGCGATCCGGCTCTCTGCCGGATTCCGACGGCCAGGCCGTCCTCCAGACTTCCACGGTCCTGACTACCAGACCGTTGATCCGCAGCTCGGCCATTGTCTTCACGAGTGCCGTTGGGATGCACGCTCCTCGGACGCGACTTCAGAAAAGTCGCCAAACCCCGGGAACGGGACCGTAGTGTGGAGTGCCTCCGGCCGGGAACGCCGCGTCAACTCGGCGGCTTGGTCGCTCCCTCCGACTTCTTCTCCAACAGAAGCCATACTCCCTGGCCAACCCTCTCATCCTCGTCCGAGATCGCTCCCTTCCCCATGACCTCAGCGTCGCGCAGCCCGGCCTCTTCTGCCCATTTCTTCATCTGCTCCGGGCGGCGAAGCTCGACAAAACGGTTCCATTTCTCGGCTTCCTCCCCATGCACCTTCTCCTTCCGCCCTTGAATCAGCTTCTCGACCGCCCGTTTCGGATAGCCGCTTCCAGCGCCGCCGCCGATGTACGCCTTGCCGCCCGGTCGCAAGACCCGGTAGACCTCCTGGAGCCCCTTGACGGGATCGTCCCAGAAGAAGATCGAGCCCCGGCTGACAACCAGATCGACCGAGTTGTCGGGAAAGGGCATCTCCTCGGCCACGCCGACCACGGCCGAGAGACGGTCTTCGAGCCCCTTTTCTCGTGCGATATCGAGGCCCTCGGCCATCGCTTCCCGCTTCGGATCGAGCATGACGACGGGGTTCCCGGTCGCTTCAATCAAGGGAATCGCGACTTGGCCCTTGCCGGCCCCGAGATCGACCCAGAAGCCCTTCTGGGGCTTGCAGAAGTTGAGGACGTCCTGAACGACGAAGGGGTAGCGGCTGGGCAACGAGTGCTCGCTCTTGAGCCCCTTTGGCTCTGCCGGCTTCTCAGAGACGGCAAACGACGGAGAGAGCGCGAGGCAGGAGACGACTCCAATGACCGACAGCCAAGTCTTCATTCTTCAACTCCTGGTGGTACGGCCGTCCTGGCTGATCCCAACGAGCGGCCGATTGCCGAGAACAACCGCCGCCCGGTCGGTTCGCAACGGGCCTCAGAGCTCGAAATCGATCGTGTTTCTACCGGGTTTGACGGTCCGCTTCAAGATGGTCCTGCTATTATACTCGGCCGGAACGCGCTCTTCCCGTTCGAATTCGTTGCCGGCCTCGTCGAAGCACGTCCCCGCCGTGCGAATCGACACGACGTGCTCGCCGGGCATCGCCCCGCGCGTGTCGAACGTGTACATCAGCTCGTATCGGCCTTTGGCGTCGGTCTGACCCGAGGAGGGAGCGCCCCCCTCCGCCGTGGGCTGAAACTCGACCGTTGCGCCTTCCAGGGGCTGGCCGTCGAGCGTGACCTTGCCTTTCACGCTCGCCAAGTCGTCCTCCGAGCCGCACCCTGCCAGGAGCAGGCAGAGCAGGATTGGGGCCAGTCCGCGTGCGGCGCGCATCGTTTTTCTCATCGTCTTTCCTGCCGGTTTCTTCCGCTCTTCGGACATTTGCGATCCGGCTATCGAGCCATGATCCGCTTTCGGGGTCGCGTTACGGCTCGGGACGTGGCGGCGGCGAACGGGCGTCAGAATGCCCCGGCCGTCGGCTGGCCGTCGTTCTTGACTCCCAGCAACTGATAGGTGCCCACAAGGCCCTGCGAGGCCGCTTGCACGAAATCGGAGTGATTCCCGCTGTTCCCGTCCGTCAGCCCGGCATTGTCGAACTCGATCGTCTCGGCGATGAAATGGACGGAACCGTCCGCGAAGCAGAAGTTGCCGCCGCTGGGGTGGTCGCTGCTGTGGGCGTGCATGTTGTCGGGGTGGTTCAACCGGACGGATACGCAGGAGCTGACGGTCGCGCCGATGCCGAGCCCTCCGGGGCCGCACCAGGAGGGCCATCGACTCGGGTCCTCCCTGTGCACGGGCAGGACCGTCCGTTCGCCGATGGCAAACGTGTTGCTGGTGCCGTCTCTGATCTCCGCAACTCTGGTGGCGCTTTGGCCGTAGAACACTCCGTTGTTCTGCTTCTGCAAATGCACGTCGCCCGAATAGCGGTAGAATCCTCGGCAACAAGTGTAGTTGGCCGCCGCCACCATTTCCGACCCCGGTCCGTGAAATTCCCGCAACGGCTCCATGGACGAAGACGGACACTTGAACACGGGCAACTGCATCTGGAGCATGGGCAACAGGGCGGGGTCCGAGACGACCTGGGAGAGCGTGTACTTGGTAACGCTCAGCGTGTCCTTCAATTGGCTCTGCTCGATGAAGGGCATCAGAAAGACGCCCCAGGCCCACCCTCCCGCGACCTGGCCCTGATGGTCGACCACCATGAAGCCGGGGGGAAAACAGTTGAATGTGTTGTGATAGGTGTGCATCGCGATGCCGAACTGCTTGAGGTTGTTCGAGCACTGCGCTCGGCGGGCGGCTTCACGGGCCGCTTGAACGGCCGGCAGGAGCAGTGCGATCAGGATGCCGATGATCGCGATCACGACGAGCAGCTCGACCAGAGTGAACCCCCTTGAGGCACGTCTTCCGCACATCTTTCCCTCGTCATCGCTAGGTATGGCTTCCGGTCATCATTCGGGGGATCACGCCGGCGCAGCGATTCCCCAAGAGGCTTGGCAAAATGGGGGGTAGCAACGCAATCCGGGCGTGCGCCGCTGGGCCGGATCTGCGGCGAAGCGTCGCCCCAGGAGGCAAAGCTCGATATACTGAATACCGTGAGCCAAGAGATCTGTGGACACCCGGGAGAGAATATTCTCTTGGCTGTCGCCCTAAGTGTATGCCGCAAAAGCAGTTGCGTATTGATCGCGAGATGCCGGAGTTCCGGCCAGGCTGTGCCGATTCGCCAAGGTCGTCAACAACTAAGTGCCGTGGACGGCGTCGCTGCTGAGTCGACGAGATCCGAGATGACCGACCGATTCGACGTCACGAGCGAACTGGGCCAGCTCCGCAGCCGGGGAGAAGAAGCGGTCGCGGAGCTCTTCCATCGTTACCGGCAGAAGCTGCTGCGAATGATCGCGCTGCGACTCGATAACCGGATCCTCGGCAAGGTGGACAGTGAGGATGTCCTCCAGGACGCCTTCGTCGAGGCCGCCCGGCGGATTCAAGACTACCTGGACCGCCCCTCCGTACCTTTCTTCGTTTGGCTTCGCCAGATCACCAGCCAGGTCCTGATCGATACCCACCGGCGGTACCTGGGAGCCAAGATGCGTGACGTCAAGCTGGAGGTGACCTTGTATCGGGCGGGATCCGCGGGTGCGAGCTCGGCACTGCTCGTCGCTCAGTTGGCCGACAGTCTCACCACGCCGAGCCAGTTCGCCGTTCGCGAAGAGATGATCTCGGAGTTGAGAACGGCGCTGGAAAGGCTCGAGGAAATCGACCGCGAAGTGTTGGTGCTTCGACACCTGGAGGAACTGAGCAACAACGAGGTGGCCGAAATCCTGGGCATCGACAAATACGCGGCGAGCAAACGTTACCTTCGGGCACTCGAGCGACTGAGAAGCGAGATGCCCGTATATGAGTAGCTCGCGATCGGCGTGGCGGCTTCTGCAGGTAGACACGCGCGCGTTGACGGGATGGTACGCGAGAGGAACCGAATCATGATCCATTCGCCCGGCGAACGGGATCCCGTGGAACGGCTTGCCGACGAGTTTGCCTCCCGGTGCAGGAGAGGCGAATCTCCGTCGGTCGCCGAGTACGCCGTGAAGTATCCGCAGTATGCCGGACGGATTGAGGAGCTGTTTCCTGCCGTCGCCATCATGGAGCAGCTCCGGACCGCCGAGAAGGCGAAACGCGAAGCCGCGGTCCGAGGAGCCAGGTTTGCAGCCCCACCCGAGCACATCGGCGACTTCGACATCGTCCAGGAGATCGGGCGCGGGGGCATGGGGATCGTGTACGAGGCGGAGCAACGGTCGCTCGCGCGCCGAGTCGCCGTGAAGGTGCTCCCCAAGCACGTGCTTCTTCTCGACAAGGACTTGAAACGCTTCCAGTGCGAGGCGCAAACGGCAGCCAAGCTGCGCCACACCAACATCGTTCCGGTATTCGGCGTGGGCGATCAGGACGGGCTGCACTACTACGTTATGCCGCTGGTTCGAGGAGTCGGCCTGGATGAGATCATCCGGGAGCTGCGAGGCGGCGGTGAGGTCTCCGCGGCGGACTCGCCGCCGCGCCGCGCGCCCGGTTCCCCCGCCCGGAATATCCACGGCATCGTGCGTGCCCTGACCGCGAGCAAATTCGAAACGACGCAGTCAGCCCCGAGGGAAACGCAGCCGGGCAGTTGTGGAGATTCCCCCGTCTCGGCGGACACCCGTCACTCCTCTCGGTCTTCGACGGGGAGCCCAGCGCGGTCGAACGGCGCAGAGGCGAACCACGGCAAGCACCGAGCCGGCCGCTGCCGACCGGCGGAAGTCCATCGCAGCCTGTGCACGGGGCATTGGCGGATGGTGGCCCAGATTGGCGTCCAGGCCGCGGAGGCTCTCGACTATGCCCATGCGCAAGGTACGCTGCATCGCGACGTCAAGCCAAGCAATCTCCTGGTCGACGAGGCCGGAGTCGTCTGCGTGGCCGACTTCGGCCTGGCAAGAGCCGTGGAGCATACGGGCTCGAGCCGCAGCGGGGAAGTCGTCGGCACCTTGCGATACATGGCGCCCGAGCAATTCGAGGGCGCCGCGGACGTCCGCAGCGACGTCTATGCGCTCGGGATGACGTTGTACGAGTTGCTGACCCTCCGGTCGGCGTTCGAGGATACGGATCTCCGACGGCGCGTGGATGGCCGGCAAGCGGTCCCGGAACCGGTACGGCCGAGAAAGATTGACCAGGCGATTCCCCGCGACCTGGAAACGATCATTCTGAAATGTCTCGCCCACGAGCCCTCGAAGCGCTACCAGACGGCGGCCGCTCTGGCGGCGGATCTGCGGCGCTTTCTCGAGGACAAGCCGATCCGCGCTCGCCGCGCTTCCTCGATCGAACGAGCGTGGCGTTGGTGCCGCCGCAACCCGGCGCTCTCCGCCATGTCGGCACTGGCGGCCCTGCTGCTGGTTGCCGTCGCGGCCACCGCGCTGGCCGGCCACCTGCAAACAAGAAAGGCCTACGTCGGAACGAGAAAAGCGCTGATGCAGGCCGAGGCAACGTCCCAGTTGGCGCTGGAGGTGCTCGACGACATCTATTTGCAGCTCTCGCCGGATCGAATCTGGGTCTTGTCGGATGCCGACCGTGGAGGCGAAGTCTGCGTCTGCCTCGGGCTTCGTTCGAGCGCTGGCTCGGCATCATCCGCCGGACGCGCGGCGATGCAAGTGCAAGCGTCGGAGGAGACCGCGTCGTTGCTCAAAGGCCTGCTCGTCTTCTACGACCGCCTCGCGGAGCAGGCCGGCAACGACTCCCTGGTAATGCTTCAATCGGCAATCGCCAGTCGGCGGGTCGGCGACATACGTCAGCGCCTCGGCCAACTGGACGAAGCGGAAGAAGAATACGCAAGGGCGATTGAGAAGCTTGCGGCCTTGAGGGCACGTCCGAACGCGGACGCGGAGGTCTATGTTGAACTGGCCCGCAGCCACAATGAGCTGGGCAACGTCCGGTCGGCGCGGTTCGAGTTGGGACCGGCCTATGAATCTCATCGAAAAGCGATCTCCATTCTCCAGGCGTTTGAGCAGACGGGCAAACGCTCGGCCGAGTATCGGTACGAGCTGGCCCGTACGCTGTACTTGCTGGCCAAGAGATACACCGTCGAGCTGGGCAATCGGCGCGGGCGCGACCCCGCCGAGGACGCCGAGGTCTCCGGACTGCGTCCTTACAACCGCCGCGAATGTCGAGAGTCGGCCATTGGCATCCTGGAGCAGTTGACCCGGGAAAACCCGAATATCCCCGATTACCAGTTCTTGCTGGCGCTTTGCCACAGGCCGTTGCGGTTCGGTCTGACTCCGGCCGCAAGCTCCGGGAGTGCTCAAGGCAGGCAGCAGGCCATTCGAATTCTCGAAGAGCTCAAAACACGGTATCCCGAGGTTGCCGATTACCGCTACGAGTTGACGGTAACCTACGCATGGGTCCACGTCGGCTTGTTGTCTTGGCAGGGACCTATCGCCGTCCCCTCGGACGCCGGACAGAGTCTCCTCAAGGCACTCGATGAGTCGCGGTGGCTGGCCGCTCACAATCCTTCCATCCCTCTGTACGCCCGGTCTGAAACACTGATTCTCGCCAAACTCGGCACGATCTGCTGGAAGACCAAGCGTCTCGCGGAGGCGGAGGACTATTTTCGGAAGGCGCTCGAAACGCAAAGTAGCCTCATCGCCAAGTTTCCCGATCTGCCGTCTCACAATCGGATCCTCCTCGAGTTCGTACGCCTGCGACTGGCGCAGGTTTGCCTGGAGCGCGACGTCAATTCGCACGATCTCAATGCGGCGGGCAAGTCCCGCGAGTTGCTCCAGACGAGCGTTGAGAATCTCAGCGAACTGACAACCAGGCCGGAGCTAGCGGAGGATCGCCTCGCCTGGAGCTCGCTGGGGATCGCCTACGACGCGTTGAGCCGCGTCTTCGCCGAGACGGGCGAGAACGAGAAGGCGGAAGAGGCCAAGAGAAGCGGCAAGGCGATAAGGAGCAAGATGCCCGAGGGACGCAGGGATCCCTGGCAGGAGTGAGATGCTCACCCAACCCGCTCGCGCGCGGATCGGGGCGTTCTCCAAGAGCCGCCTCCCAAGGCCTGAACGAAAGCCTCCCGCAAGGAACGGGGCGCGGGGAACTGAATCAACGCGTCCTCACAAGCTTCCGGAGAGATGCGCAGGCTGGCGGAACGGGTCCTCCGCCGTGGGGGGCGAATAGGCCCCTTCCCCTTCAGACCGCCAGCTTCTTCATCAGCCAGGCCATGTTTTGGGCCAGCCGACGGACCGTGTCGACCCCCTCCTGGTCGCCGGTGACTTCGCCCTTCTCCTTACCGAACGCAACGTTCCAATAGGTCGAGCCGGGCACGATCATCTCGCTGATCAGGAAGAAGTAGTTGAGCTGGGCAAACGTGAAGTTTTGGCCGGCGCGCCGGGCGACCACGATCGCCGCGCCCACCTTGCGGCGGAGGAGGTTGCCGTTCGCCCGGGCGACGTAGCCCACGCGGTCCAGCAGGGCCATGGTCTGCGGGGTCGCCGATCCGAAATAGACCGGAGAGCCGATCAGGATGCCGTCGGCCTCGGTGAACCGTTCGACCATGCCCTCAAACGCGGGGTCTTCCTGGACGCACCCGACCGTATCCGACTTGGCGCATCCGGCACACGCCGTGCACGGCTTGATCGGCCGGTCCGCCAGCGAGACGAACTCCGTCTCGATCCCTTCCTCGGCCAACACGTCCAGGGCGAGTTTCATGAGCGTGTCGGTATTGCCCCCGGGACGAGGGCTGCCGGAAATCCCCAATGCCTTCATGATGCGTCTCCTATCAGGGAGGATTCGTCGCTTGCCGGACGACACCGCGCGAGCGCGTGGAGCGCCGGGGGAGCATCGACGAGGTGCTCGCGGGTCGGTCTTCGCTCTCCACGGCGCCGCTCAGCCCACCCCGTGCCGCACCGCCCAGACCGCGGCTTGGGTGCGGTCGCCGACGCCGATCTTGCGAATGATGTGCTGGACGTGCTCCTTGACCGTCTCGTAGCTGATGTCGAGCTGGTCGGCGATCCGGCGATTGGTCAGCCCCTGAATGACGTGCCGGAGCACTTCAAACTCACGCTGAGTCAGCGGGGCATCGAGCCTGGGCGTCGTCTGTTCGGACGTGAGCACCCCGGTCACCCGCCGGACCTCTTCCCGGCTCCAAATCTGCCCGCCCGAGGCGACCCGGCGGATCGTGGCCAGGAGTCGCTCGGGGCCAAAATCTTTCAGTAACAGCCCGCTGGCCCCAAGTCGGTGGGCCTGGGCGAGGTGGACGGGGTGGCGGTCGCAGGCGGTCATCACCACGGACAGATCGGGCCGGGCTTGCTTGATCCGGGCCAACGCGCCGAGGCCGTCCTCCCCCGGCATCTTGATGGCCAGGATCGCGATGTCCGGGGCCTCCCCGACGGCCAGTTGGACGGCTCCAGCACCGTCACCCGCCTCGGCGACGACCTCGATCTCCGTCCCGGCCACAAACCGCCTCACGCCGGCTATTGCCGCCGGATGGGGATCGCCAACAAGAAGTCTGATAGTCATCTGGGGCTCCACCAGGATATCCGAAAGGGGGGAGGAATCACCGCACGATAGCAATATCCCCCCGAATGGTCAAGGAACCGTGGGTAGTTAATATGGGCCAAACAACTCCCCCCTTCGGAGGCGTCGCGAGGCTGGACGACGGCGTGTGTCTCTTCCTGGGGCGTCTGCAACGTGGGGGAGCTTCGCTACGGAATCAGCATCCCGGCGATCGAGGCCGTCATGAACGCGGCCAACGCGCCGCCGATCATCGCGCGGAACCCGTACTTGGCGAAGTCGCGCCGCCGGTCCGGGGCCAGCCCGCTAACGCCGCCGATCGTGACGGCAATCGAGCCGAGGTTGGCGAACCCGCACAGGGCGTAGGTGGCGATGGTGAACGAGCGGTCCGAGAGCTGGCCCTGGTAGTCGACCAGCAGGCTCTTGTAGGCGAGGAACTCGTTGAAGATCGTCTTCTCGCCGATGAGCCGGCCCACGGCCTGGGCGTCGTTCCACTCCACGCCCATGATCCAGGCCAGCGGGGCGCAGAGCCAGCCGAGCATTCGCTCCAAGGTGAGCGGCTCGCCGGCGACCGGCGGAAGCGGCGAGAGCATCAGGTTGACCAGGTGCACCAGGGCGATGAACGCGATGAGCATGGCCACGATGTTGAGCACGAGCTTCAACCCCTCGGCCGCGCCGCGGCAGGCGGCGTCCAACACGTTGGCGTCGGTCCGGGGCACGTCGATCTTGACCGTGCCCTTGGTGGGCGAATCCTCCAGCTCGGGCAGCATGATCTTGGCGACGACCAGGGAGGCCGGCGCCGAGATCAGCGAGGCGATCGCCAAGTGGCCCGCCAGCAGGGCCGCCGTCTCCTTGTCGGGGGCCATGCTCACGTACCCGACCATCGTCCCCCCGGCCACGGTGGCCATCCCGCCGGTCATCATCGCCATCAGCTCGGAGCGGGTCATGGTGGACAAGTAGGGACGGATGACGAGCGGGGCCGTGGTCATGCCCACGAACACGTTGGCCGCCGCGCAGAGCGACTCCGCGCCGGAAACGTCCATCACCCACACCATCACCCGGGCCATCAGCTTGACAATCCATTGCAGAATGCCCAGGTGGAAAAGCACGGCGGTCAGGGAGGAGAAGACAATCACGGCGGGCATGACGGTGAAGGCGAACGGCGCGCCGCCCCACTTCTGCCGGAATTCCGCGTCGAAGAGAAAACTGCCGAACACGAACTCCGCGCCCTGGTCGGAGCAGCGGATGAATCCGGTCATCACGGCCCCGACGAACTCGAAGAACGCCGTCTTCAGCGGCGTCCCCAGGAACAACGCTGCCAGCGCGATTTGCAGCGCCACTCCGCTGACAATCAGCCGGAAGTTCATCCGCTTGCGGTTGTCCGACAGCAGCCAGGCCAGCAGCAACATGGTCACCAGCCCGAAGAAGCTCACCAGGCGCGCCATTTCCCCTCCTCACCACCCGCTCATTCAGATACCTGCAAGTCGGCACGCTCGCCGCTCGGCCGAGCGTGAGCAAGGACCGGCCCCGAGAGGTGATCGTAGCCGGCAAGAAGGCCTCTCGCAATGCAGCGCAACGGAGCACCCCTCGTGCGGGACGACCGGATGCGGACTTGGCTGGCAGGTGCTGACCGATAGGAGGCGACCGAAGGAAGAAACGCCTCGGCTCTTCAGGAGCGATCGCGAGCCCCTCGGTCAGTCAAACAGGCTCCGCTGGCCAGGCGAACCGCGCGCCTTCCTTTTTCGTGTTTCGTTTGCGGGGACAGCGAGTGCGTCGGCCGCACGCAACTCCTCTGCAGTGATCGTCGGCCCGGAACATACGCGTTCCAGGAGTTCAGCCTGCGCTGGTTCAAGGGCGACGAGCCGACCGATCACGTTCAGCACGTTGATCAGCTCCGTCGTGTATTCTGCGAGCCAGTGATCGGGTTGAACGTCCCCCAGTTTGGAGGGTGGACGCCGGTCGCCAATGATCGGCCGCTCGCGGTTTGCCTTGCGGTAGCTGAACCACTGGCGCAGCACGTGCTTTCCGGAAACCTCGTAGTTGAAAACTTCCGGAGGCACGCCCTCGACGTACCCCCGCCCGACCAACAGCCGGTGCGTCGTCGCGTCGTAGTCGATGGTGTCGGGCATTTCTGCCGGCTCCTGGGAGATCGCGCCGGCGGCGGGGATTCGAGGCGCGCCTTCCCTCGGGAGCCGGGGCGGTTTTGCCGGCCGACCATGCTTTGGGTCTGCGAACCGCTGCCCGAAGGTGTGAAGCCAAATGACGGTGCGCCCGAGCTCCCCGGCGTCGGCGAAGAGCTTCCCACTGGCTGTGAGCGGGATCCGCAGACCCGGCTTCACCAGATCCGCTTGAAAGCGGGCCGTGAACGCGGGGTGTGCCGCAATCCCCGCGAGATAGGCAACCAAGTCCTCCGGGCGCACGGAGCTCCGGTACTTCCCGCTGAGAAACGGGAGCAGATTCGGAGGAATGTTGGGTTCACTGGCCTCGCGATTGCGCCAAAGAGGGAACACGCGCCCACCGAACGAACCCTTGTAATGGTCAAGGTCAGGAATGAGTCCCGTGAACGTGACCGCCGGACCCCCTGACGGCGATGTCCGACCGAGTGCGGTCAGGTACACTTGTCGCTGCGAGTGAATCTCCCAAAGCTCCGGGTTGGGCCGGTTAATCACCCGGTTGTCAGGGATGATCCACTGCCGGTCGAAGGAGCGAAAACCGTAGCGTATCGGGGTAACGCACGCGGAGCGGTCTTCCGCAACGGGCGTGGGTCGGGGCTCGTACCCTGGCAACCCTTTCGAGACGACCCGTTTGCTGTGCCTGTCGCCGAGTTCACCCCGGGGAAGATGTGGATGGAACAGGTCCTCCTTCTGATCGCTCGGGGCGTGAATGAGCGTCTGCCATCTCCGCTCCAGCGACTCCGCATCGGGGGCGATAATCCAGGTGCGCCCCGGCATGACACCCGACCCGTTGTACACGAATAGATCGGCAAGCGCGGGAAACGTTGACCAGGCTCCAGTGGCGGCGGGAAGGAACGGGGCCCGCCAGTCCGCGGCGCACTCGACCCAGCCCGCGGTCCCAAGCCTCAGACTGCCCAGCGCTTTGAACTTCTCCTTACGGTGCCCGGCCGGCAGCGCGCGGAAGCGGACTTTCGCCGGGGTGTTTT
>DATKZH010000008.1:0-15548 GCA_035528065.1 Thermoguttaceae bacterium
AGAGGCCCATGAGTTTCTTACGCGACTCGTTGCGGCCTGCCCTCACCCTAACCCTCTCCCGGAGGGAGAGGGGACCGAACACGTCGGCCCCTTGCCGATGATCACCTCCTGCTCGCCGGGCTGGATCAGCTTCATGGAGAAGTTCTACCCGGAGCTGATCCCGCACGCTTCGTCGTGCAAGTCGCCGATGAGCATGCTCTCCACGCTGGCCAAGACGTACTACGCCGAGCGCAAGGGCCTGGACCCGGCCCAGGTGTACATGGTCGCGGTGATGCCCTGCGTGGCCAAGAAGGACGAGGCGGCCCGGCCCGAGCACAAGATGCCGGGCGGCCGCCCCTACACCGACGCCGTGCTCACCACCCGGGAGCTGATCTGGATGATCAAGTGCTATGGGATCGACTTCGCCACGCTGGCCGACGGCGAGTTCGACGATCCCCTGGGCGTGGCCAGCGGCGCCGGCGACATCTTCGGCACCACCGGCGGGGTGATGGAAGCCACGCTCCGCGCCGCCAGCGAGCTGGTCACCGGCAAGCCGGCCGACCGGCTCGATTTCACCGAAGTCCGCGCCGTCGAGGGCCTGCGGGAGACGTACGTGGCCATCGGCGAGCACAACATCCACGTGGGCGTGGCCAACGGGCTCACCAACGCCAAGTCCCTCCTCGACAAGATCGTCCGGCGAGAGGAGGAGTTCCACGTGATCGAGGTGATGGCCTGCCCCGGCGGCTGCATCGGCGGGGGCGGGCAGCCCTATCCACGGCCCGGCGTCAAGGTGCTCGATCCCGAGCTCTTGCGCAAACGGGCAAGTGCCTTGTATGCCATCGACAGCGGCAAGACGCTCCGCAAATCGTACGAGAACCCCGCGATCGAGGAGCTCTACGACACGTATCTCGGTGGGCCGGGCTCGGAGAAGGCCCACGAGCTGCTCCATACGCACTACGCGGCCAGAATTCCCCGAGGCATCCGATGAGCACGTCGACCGACAATTGGGAACAGGTTCAAGCGGCGGCCAGGGAGAGCCTGGGCGACGAGATCGCCGAGTTCATCGAGGCCTGCCGGCGCGGTCCCGAGCCGGAAAGCCAACTGATCGCCGTGTTGCACCAGGTCCAGGATCGGTTCGGCCATCTCGGCGGGGAGCATCTCGACGCCGTGGCCCAACTGATGCAGGTCCCCGCGGCCAAGGTGGCCGGCGTGGCCAGCTTCTACCATCTCTTCCGCCTGAAGCCGCGCGGCCGGTTCATGATCAACGTCTGCCTCGGCACCGCCTGCTACGTGAACGGCGCCGACCGCGTCGCCCGGAAGGTGATGGACGAGCTGGGCATCACCTGGGGCGAGACCAGCGCGGACGGCGTCTTCACGCTGGAAGCCTCCCGCTGCCTGGGCACCTGCGGCCTGGCCCCCGTCGTGATGGTCGACGGCCAGATCCACGGCAACGTCACGCCGGACGAGGTGCCGATCATTCTCGAAAAGTATCTCAAGAAAGCACGGCAGGAATCCGCATAGAATGCAGATGCGCGTCGGGAGAGGAGAGCCTGCGATGCGAGTACGCTTCTCACTTCGCCAATTGATGGCATTCGTTGCCTTCGTGGCCGTTGGATGTGGAGGCCTGATCCGGCCGTCAGTCTACCTGGCGAGCCTGATCTTCACCGCGACGCTCGTCATGCTGCTCGTGGCCATCCTGGCCGCCGTTGGGAGAAAGGGATCGGCCCGCGTCTTCTGGATTGGCTTTGCCATCGCAGGGTCGGGCTATCTCTGGCTCGCTCACTGGGCCGACGAGGAGAGCTACACCGTGAGCACCGACTGGCGGCTTCAGACCACCGGCCCGCTCTTCACCACGAAGCTGCTCCGGCTCGCGCACGGGGCGCTCCATCCGGCGCCCCAAGGATACCCCGCTGGGACAGGATTTTTCGCCTTGCCCTTGGAACCGGCGCTCGCGCCGGTTTTCGGGCAGATGGGGGTTCGTAGCCCTCGCCCGACACCCGCCGCGGCCGCGACGTACGAGACGGAGCTGGACGCGTTTATGCGGATCGGCCACTCGCTCTGGGCGTTGCTCTTCGCCTACCTCGGAGGACAGCTTGCGCGATACTTCCGTGCCACGACGGAGGTTTCCACCGACAGACGGAATGAGTGAGTCTCGCCCGAAAAATGAGTTCCCGACTTCAGATAGGGGTAGGAAAGACCGGGCAACCGGTCTTTCCTACCCCTATCTTCGCCGGCCGTGAACCGCTACGAGAATGGTGCGTTTCACGCCCCCTACCTCTTCTTGGATCGTCGCTTCCCGAACGCAGGGGCGTCGCACTCGCCGCCGGCGCGGCGAATCGTCCCGTTCGGCCGGCCTGGCCGGGAAAAGTTGGAAGCACCCCGGGGCGGCCGGAAAATGCCTTGCGGCTCGGCGCTAACATGGTAAGATCGAACGTGTTAGGCGGAAAACCGCATGCGCGCAAGCCCCCGAAACCGGCCGTCCAAGTGTCCAACAAAGCCGACGATGAATCGCCCTAAGTCCATGCCCCGAAACGCGTCGCGTCGAAAACATTTGTTGGACGGTTTTTGTTGGTTCGGCCTCGACTTCCAACTGCTTTGGCACGCGGGGGTTGCGCAAGCGACGTCGTCCAAAAAGGGCGTTTTCCCCAGTACATGGCGTGCGCGCAGGTGGCCTGTGACCCTGTAGCACCTCCCCTGGAACCTCAGCGCATTCACCATGGGGCCCCAGCGCACTCCCCCTCGGGCCCGCGCGCACGTGCGCTCACGGTATCTGAAGGGGGTAGCACCCCTCATGCGATGTAGAAACGGGGGCGCGGCGCAATCTGACCGCGTCCAACAAAAGCCCGCGACGCACCAGGGCGGCACGGGCCGTCACGCCGGTGCCACGGAACGCGTCGCTTCGTGTCGTCAGCCCGGTTCACCGGGCTCTTCCACGCAAGTGGTCATAGGCCCGCCGTTTACGGCGGGTCGCCGCAAGCACAACATCCCCCGTGTGGAGCCCCGTTCCACGGGGCTTCTGGATGGCCCGGCTTCAGCCGCTAACCTGCCGACGGCTCAGGCCAGCGCAGCGAGAACCCCGGTGAACCGGGGTCATCGGGGAACCTCGCCCGTCGCCTCCCCCACCCGGCGTAAACGCCGGGCCGACTACCGCTAGCGCGGAGACGGGACGTGAACGACCCTCGATCGTGGATTTCCCGGCCTCGGTCGCGCATGCACGACCCTCAATCGTGCAAAGACGCGAGCGTACTCCTTTGCCGCCCGCGGCTCAGCACGCGTGCCGTGACGGCTGCCGGCACTTCCCATTCGTGCCCGCCCCGAACCCGATGGGGCGCTTCGGCTCGCCGGCCGAGTGGCGGGCGAGCAGGGCCTGGCGGACCCAGGGCCAGTCCCAGCGGCGGGTTTCGACGTAGCGGATCACCAGCAGCTTCTTGGCCTCCTCCAGCTCGGCGAAGCTGAAGCCGCGGGTCTCGGTGACGACCGCCTCGACGTCCAGGCCGGCCACGAGGTCTTCGTGCCAGCGGGTGCGGATGAGGCGGCGGCGCAGGCGGGCGTCGGGCTTGGGGAAGCGGATGACCACGTCGAGCCTGCCCGGCCGGCACATGGCCCGATCCAGCTCGTCGAGCTTCGCGTTCGACGTGAACAGGTACACGATGCCCTGCTTCTGCTCCATGCCGTCCAGCTCGCCGAGGAACGTGCTGTGCTTGTCGGTCTGGAGGGTTTCCTCGCGGTCGCGCAACGGGGCGTCGAAGTCGTCGAAGAGGATGATCCCGGGCGAGTCGAGCCGGAAGAGCGAGGGGACCGAGCGCGACGCCCGGGCGTCGTCGTACAGCTCGGCCGTGACGGTCTTCCACTCCAGTCCCCGGCGGCGGCACTCGCCGGCCAGCCAGCGGCAGGCCATGGTCTTGCCGTTCCCCGGCTCACCCAACAGGAGCAGCCCGCGCTTCGGCTTCACCCCGTAGCGACGCAACTCGGCCTGGCCGCAGCGGAGGAAGCCGATCGTGTTGTCCCAGAGCCGTTTGCGGTCGGCCTCGGGCATGATGGGCGGGAGGGCCTGCTGGGCGCGGACGTGCCGGCGCAGCCGGCGGTAGAAGCGGCGGTAGTCGTCCCGCGGGACCGCCCAGAAGTCCTCGACGTGGGCTCCGCACGGCAGCACGACCCGGGCGATGCGGAGCGGACCTTCCTCGGTCTGCCACCGGTAGCGCTCGATGCCGATCGAGAGCTCGTGGCCCCGCTTGGTGCGGTCGAGGGTGAACAGGGGCGCCTGGCGCCCCAACCCCCGTCGCGCTTCCAGGGTGGCCAGCTCCAGAAGCGACTTCTCCAGCTCCCACTCCAGCCAGACCGGCTGCGCGGGTCCGCCGAGGAGCTCGGCCGCCTGGGCGAGGCAATCATCCAGCTCGGTCTGGTACTTGGAGACAGACACGGTTTTGCACCGCTGCCACGGGAATTGGACGGTTCCACACATATCCCGAGGGACACAGTGCCCGGCGGGCGGGTTCGTCCGCATTCGCGGGCGTGAGCTTCCCACGATGGAGCGGATGAGAAGGCGAGGGGGTGACAAGGTGACGGGGTGACGGGGTGAGGAGCGTGTCACCGCAACACCCAGGTTTCCGGGTGATTGATCATTCCCACGATGGTTCGCAGGATATCATCGTAGGTCGTGTAGAGCGTACGTCCTTCGTCGGGGCTCATGTAGCCGCATTTGACGGCAAACTCCAGCCATACTTGCGTCTCGGCCGCCTCGGTCTCCGCGTCCGAGAGCTTGCTGACGAATGCCGCTTGGTAGCGGCGTTTTCTCCACGCCTCGGCAAGGTTGCTTGAGACGCTCCGCGACGCGCGGCGTATCTGATCGGTGAGCGAATACTTCTCCTCCTTGGGGAAGCCCTTCGACAACTCGAAGATCCGCATCGCCGCCTCAAACGCCTTCCGATACACCTCCAAATCGCAATGTGTCCTAATCGTCTTTTTCACCTTGTCACCCCCTCACCTTGTCACCCCCTCACCCCCTCACCCCCTCACCCCGTCACCCCGTCACCCCGTCACCCCGTCACCTTGTCACCTTGTCACCTTGTCACCTTGTCACCTTGTCACCTTGTCACCCTGTCACCCTGTCACCCCGTCACCCCGTCACCCCGTCACCCTGTCACCCCTCCCCCGTGGCGAACTCGTCGCGGATGAACCGCCGCGCCGTCTCCCAGCTTGCGGCGGCGGCTTGGAAATCGACGGGCATGGGCTTGACGGTGTGGGGCGTTTCGACGCGGACCTCGCCCTTCACCTGGGGATTGAGCGGGATCTGGGCGCTGGGGCCGGCGGCCAGCTTGGCCTCGGCCTCGGGCGAGAGGAGATAGTCGACCAGTTGGCGGGCCGCCTGGGGGTTCGGGCCGCCCCGGATGATCGCGAGCGTGTTGGGGATGAAGAGCGTGCCGAGGCCGTCTTCGCCCTGGTCGGGGTAGACGATCGCGACCGGCATCCCCTTCTCCAGCTCGATGATCGCGTCGTCGGTGTCGGTCAGCCCGAACGCCAGGCGCCCGGCGGCCACCGAAAGCGCGATCTGCTTGTTGCCCGAGAGGATCGCGACGTCGTTCGCCTTGAGCTTGCGGAAGTACGCCTTCGCCTCCTCCGCTCCCCAATGGGCGAAGAGGCAGGCGGCATGGGTGGCCGTGGTTCCGAAAAGCGGCTTGGCGATGCCGGCCTTTCCTCGCCACTTCTCGTCGGCCAGGTCGTGGATCGAGGCGGGCCGCTCGCCCTCGGCGACCAGCTCGGTATTGACGATCAACACCCGGGCACGCCCGGCAAAACCGTGCCAGGTCCCTTCCGGCGAACGGTACATGGCCGGGTAGCTCTCGGCGATGGGCGGGTGGTAGGCGTCCAGCAGGCCCTGCTCTTCGAGGCGGAGCGTGTTGAGGATCTCGTTGTTCCAGAATAGGTCGCACCGCGGGCGCGCGGCCTCCTCGATGATCGCCTGGGCGAGCCCGACCGTCTTGGTCGCCTCGGTGTCGAACTTCTCGCGGACGTCGATGCCGGTGGCCGCCTCGAAGTCGCCGAAGATCGGCTCGGAGAACTCCCGGTCGAGGGCCGTGTAGACGACGACTTCCGGGCCCGACTTGGTCCAGCAGCCCGGCAGGGCCAGGCAGAATGCCAGAAGCCAGCACGCCGGCAAGCCCCTGCGCGACGCGCGGCGGACGGCGCCGGGCGCGAAACCGGCGACAAAGCCTCTACCCTGAGCCCCCATCAGCAACCTCCCCGCAGTTTGGCCGGCCCGGACGGTCCCTGTAGAATAGGGTAGGAGAACCGGTGGTGATCCGCAACATTCCGGCAGGGAGCAGGAAGTGAGGTTCGAGGGTTCAGGGTTCGGGGTTCGGGGTTCGGGGCTCAGGGCTCAGGGGCCAGGGGTCAGGGTTGGGGGGGCAGGACGTGGGCCTCGCAGTCCGCACGATGCGGCCGGCTGGGTGATGATCGCCTGCCTGATTGTCGGGTGCGGCGGCCCGTCGCAGCCGCAGGAGCCGTCTGAGCCGGCACGTGTGGCGGAACGAGTGCCCGCCAAGGCGACCGCCTCCGAGCAAGCGAAACTGCACGCTGATCGGCGCGGGTCTCCTGCCCCCGCCGAAACGCCGGACCGCAGGTCTCCTACGGGGTTGGAGACCTCCGGCCAGTCCCGTGCGAGACCAGACGAGCCGCCGGCGCGACGCCGCGACGGGGCGGGCCCCGGTCCGGTGGCGGAGCAGGACCCACGGGGCTCGGAAGAGGCTCGACGGGCGCCCGACGATCGGCCCCAGCCGCAGCGGGTCCCGTCGCTGGCCGATCTGCTGGAGGTCCCCGACGGCGCTTCGAGGTGGGTGCCCGACCTCGTGCGAATGGAAGTCGACGAGGCCCGGGCGGCGGCGGCCGGGATCCGCAAGCTCCAGAGCGAGCGGCTCACGCTGTTCACCGACCTGGAGCCGGATGAAGAAGTCGACGTGCTGCCGGAGGTGTTCCGCCAGGCATTTACGCAGTGGTGCGAATATCTTGGCGTCGATCCGGCGGACCACGCCGACTGGCGCGCGACCGGCTTCCTGATGAAGGACAAGGAGGCGTTCCGGCGGGCCGGGTTGGTGCCCGATGCGTTGCCCGAGTTCGAGCACGGCTTCTCGCGGAACTACGACCTTTGGCTGTACGAGCAGCCGAGCGCCTACTATCGCCGCCATCTGCTCCTGCACGAGGGGACGCACAGCTTCATGAACACCGTTCTGCGTGGCTGCGGGCCCCCGTGGTACATGGAGGGGACGGCCGAGCTCTTGGGCACCCACCGGTGGCACGAGGGCCGGCTGCGGCTGAACTACATGCCGGCCAGTCGCGACGAGGTGCCGATGTGGGGGCGGATCAAGATCGTCCAGGACGCTTTCGAGGCCGGTCACGCGCTGACACTCCAACGCGTCATCGAGTACCGCCCGGGGACCCAGTTCCGCAACGAGCCGTACGGCTGGTGCTGGGCGGCGGCCGCGCTTTTGGACGGCCACCCCCGCTATCGCCGGCCGTTCCGGCAGCTCCCCCAGTTCGTGCTCGACCCGGGTTTCTCCACGCGGTTCGCCCGGCTGATCGGCGACGATTGGGACGGGCTGGCCGAAGAGTGGCAGGTGTTCGTGGCGGACCTCGAATACGGGTACGACGTCGCCCGAATGGCCGTCGATGATTTCGCGCCGGGCGGGCCGCTTGCGGAGGCCGGCACGAGCGTGCGGGTGGCCGCCGACCGGGGCTGGCAGAACAGCGGGCTGCGCCTGGAGGCGGGCGTCGCGTATCGCGTCCGGGCCTCGGGACGATACCAGGTGGCCGACCAGCCGCGGATCTGGTGGTGCGAGCCGGGCGGGGTGTCGATCCGCTACTACAAACGCCGGCCGCTGGGCATGCTCCTGGCCGCCGTGCGGCCCAACGCGGACGGACCAAGTCCGCTCATTCGTCCCATCGCCGTCGGCCTGGGAGCCACGCTCCGCCCGGAGCACTCCGGCACCCTCTTCCTGCGGATCAACGACTCGGCCGCCGAGCTGGACGACAACGCGGGGACGCTGACGGTGTACGTCCGGGCGGGATCGGGGTAGCAAAGATCAGCCGGAGAATGACTTCCGCATTTGCGGAGTAGTAGGCGCACGCCGTGTGACGTAACCGGCGGACGGCAGACGCGTTGTGCCGTAACCGGCGGACGGCACACGGCGTGTGCCTGCTACTGGAGTCGGGAAGTTGTTTTTCGGCCGATCCTATTTGGCACCCTGCGCCGGCACCGATTGACAACCGCCCGGCGTAACGCTATGAACACCGTATCTTCTCACCCATCTCGCCTTGTCGAAGGAGGATCGTTCGTGATCGTCGTGAACATCGAGTTTGTGCCGGGCAAGTCGATCCGGGAGGTGAAGGGGCTGGTCCAGGGCAACACGGTCCGGGCCAAGCACGTGGGCCGCGACATCGCCGCCAGCTTCAAGAACATCTTCGGCGGCGAGCTGAAGGGCTACACCGAGCTGTTGGTCGAAAGCCGCCGCGAGTCCCTCGCCCGGATGATCGCCCAGGCCGAGCAACTGGGCGCCAACGCGGTGGTCAACGTCCGCTTCGCCACCAGCTCGATCACCGCCGGGGCCGCGGAGCTTTACTGTTACGGAACGGCCGTCGTGTTGGTCGACGACCCGTCGGCCGCCGGATGAAGCACGTCCGCCGACCGGCGTGCGGGCGCAGGCGCGCATCACCCGAGGCGGCTTTTCTGTTGTCGAGGTCTTCATGGAAAACGCAATCGAGATTGTGGTCTGGTTGTTCGGGGGCGTGGGGCTGCTGTTTGTCGCCTACCTGGTCGGCAGCTCCATCGAGGCGGCCCACTTTCGCAAGCTGGCCCAATGGGAGCAGGAGTTGTCGGGCATCATGGTGTCCGACATGAAGCGCGTTCCGCCCAACTGGCACATTGCCGAGGCCAGCCTGGTGGTGGGCGAGGCGGTGATCGCCACCGACAAGTACAAGGTGTTTACGGCCGGTCTGCGCAACCTCTTCGGCGGCCGTGTTCGGGGCTACGAAACCTTGATGGAGCGCGCCCGACGCCAGGCCATCGTCCGCATGCTCTGGCATGCCCAACAGTACGGGGCCAACGTGGTCTGGAACGTCCGCCTCGAAACCAGCACGATCCAGGGAAAGAGGCAGGGCAAGTCCGGCGGGGTGGAAGTCATGGCTTACGGCACCGCCATGAAGGTGAAGGGCCAATGAGGGGACAGGGGCCCCTGACGGAATCACGATGAGGGACAAGTACTTCTCCGTCGAGCACGAGCCGGCGCTGGTGGGCGGGCCGGCCAAGCCCGATCCGGCGGAATCCCGCGCGGCACCGGTGGGCGATCCGCCCAGCGAGCTCGAGGCGCTTCGCGACTCGGTGGCCGGCGAGCCGGCCCTGCCCCAATACCGCGATCCGACCGAGTGGACCCGCTGGCTCGAGCACAAGCGGGGCCAATGCTCGATGCCAGGCAACCTCGGCGTGACCCTGCTTGCGGCCGTGCTGGGCGGGCCGTTCGCCGTCCTCGGCGCGTTCTATTCCGGACAGCAGGGCTGGGGACCCGCCATCTACGCCGTCGTCTTCGCCCCCGTGGTCGAGGAGCTGCTCAAACAGTCCGGCATGATCTTCGTGCTGGAAAGGAAGCCCTATCGTGTGTTCGCCTCCTGGCAGTTCCTCCTCGCCGGCCTGGTCTCGGGGTTCGTGTTCGGAGCGATCGAGAACTTCGTGTACGTGGGCAGCTCCGCCGCCATCCTCAGCCCCCGCGATCTGGAGCGACTGGCCGCCTACCGCTGGACCGTCTGCACGTCGCTGCACGTCCTCTGCGCCGCGATCGCCTCGCAGGGGCTGGTGCGCGTGTGGAAGAAGCACGCCCGCGAAGGCGGCCCGGTCGAGCTGGCCGCCGCGCTGCCTTGGTTCGTCGTCGCCATGGTGGTGCACGGGCTGTACAACCTTTCGGCCGTCTTCATCGGCCCCGAGTTCTGACGGCGAGAAGGGAGCAGCCCGGGGTAGTAGTGCAGTCTGGCCTCGCCCCAAAGAGAAAGGGCTCACTCTACCACTTCGGTGGGGCAAGCTCTCACCGTCGGTCGCAGGTTGCGCAACTGGTTTGCTGCTCAGCGCAGCTCGGTTTGCTCGCGCCGCAGATCGGTCTGGAGGCGGGGTCGTCCCTGTTGGCAGGGCCGCTCAAGACAATGGCACTGCGACCGCAAACGCGTGCCAAGCATTGTCCACACCGTTCATGCCCGATCGTTGACACACGATCGGACAAAGGGCAGACTGGTACTATCGGATCTTGGAACCCCGCTGCCGCGTGGCGGCTCGATGCGCCGTATGGGAGGAAACGTCCGGGTTTGTCTTGGCGCACAAGGAGGCCGCCGCGAACGCCGGAATGAAGCTGTCCGACTGGGTTCGGCAGAAGCTGCGATACGTTTGCGACCGATCTGGTAGAATGAAATGAGGGAGGGCCGGGCGCACGATCGGGTCGGACGGAGTTGGAGCCCCTCCGAGGGTTTCTGAGCCCGCTGCGCGATCAAGATGCGGGGCGTCCTCCAAGCAACCACTCTTCTTGGACGGTCTATGTTGTTGGAGGTGAATAGGTGATGAGCGACAACACCATTACCGTGCGGTTGGTGGGGGCCGACGAGGATAATGGAGTCGTCCGCTTCGATGATTTCAGAGAATTCTGCGACAATCTCGCGCAATGTCTACGCAAATCGGAAGCCGTGGTTTCCAGCAAGAGGCCGCGAATTCCCTACAGAATCAGATCGCTCCAAAGCGGAAGCGCGTGCGTAACCCTTGAGGCCCTGCCGCCACCAAACGGCCAGGATCATCGGAAAGAAACGTTGTCCCTTTTCCGGGGTACGGTGGCAAGTCTTCAAGAGGGCCAGGCTATAGACCATCGGCTCGACAGGGATGCGATCGAGACTTATCGTAGGTTGATTAGCCCCCTCCGCGCAAACACGAAGGAGGTGTGGATCGGCCAATCGCAATTGACGACCCAATTTGAGGCAAACATCGAACGCATCCTCGGTACCTGCGTCCCGTCAGAAGGGTCCGTGTCTGGCGTTCTTGAACGGGTGAACGTGCATAACAAGCGCGAATTCGTGCTGTACGCACCCATCCCCGGCTACAGTATTCGGTGTGTCTTCCCGGATGAATTGTTTGACCAGGTACGCACAGCGATCAAAGGACACGTGACCGTGTGGGGGAAGATGTACTTTCGTCAAGACAGACCGTTTCCGGATATGGTTCATGTGAAACAGATGGAGTTGCACCCGCCCGACGATACTCTGCCTACGCTCGGGAGCCTGAGGGGGTTCGCTCCGGACTGCTCTGGTGGCATGGAGTCCGTCGAGTACGTCCGGGGCATTCGCGATGAGTAGCAAACCTACCTACTGTTGGGATACGTCTGTGTTTGTTGCATGGCTCAAGGAAGAACCGGACAAACCCTTAGCCGATATCGCGGCTGTGGCTGCAGAAATCGACGCGAATGAAGCTGTGCTGGTTGTGCCAGTGACAGTTCTTACCGAAATGCAGCCAAGCAAGTTCACGGCTGAGCAATGGGATAGTTTTCAGAAGACGCTACGACGCTCCAACGTCGTGGTCGCGGACACGACACCAGCAATCGCAGAAAGAGCGAGCCGACTCCGCGACCGTGCTGAAGCCGAGGGCCGGAAGATCAAGACCGGCGATGCCACGATCATCGCCACCGCTGTCGTATATGGTGTCGCTGTGCTTCACACATTCGAGCCGAAGCACATCAACCTGAGCGGCAGTGACGTGGTGGAGGGCTTGCGGATTACGCAGCCCTTGCCCCTGTCTGGCCAAAAGGGACTGTTATAAGCCACACTGTTGGCGGTCTCACGTTCTGGATCCCTTCTTCACGTTTCGGTGAGAGCAATCTCGCAGTGTACCACTATCGAACTCGGACGTCCCTTGGCCCGGGCCGCTCGGAATTCTATAATCGGCCGTTCGCACGACGGTTTCGCCAGAACCAGCAGGGGGTGCCTTCCGCGATGCCAACCAGCAGGATCCTGATCGCCGACGACAACCCGACCAACGTCGAGTTGTTGGAGGCCTATCTGAGCGATCTCGATTGCGAGATCATGGTAGCCACCGACGGCCGCGACACCTTGGACAAAGTGGCCACCTTCCAGCCCGACCTGATCCTCTTGGACATCATGATGCCCAAGCTCAGCGGGTTCGAGGTCTGCAAGAAGATCAGGGAGGACCCGGCAACCCGGGAAATCATGATCCTGATGGTCACGGCCCTGAACGAGCCGGGCGACATCGAGCGGGCGGTGGCCGCCGGGTGCGACGACTTTCTCAGCAAGCCGGTCAACAAGCTGGAGCTGAACAAGCGCGTGGAGAATATGCTCAAGCTCCGCCACGTGACCGACGAGCTGGAACGGCTCCGCCGATACATCGACGGCATGGAAAACGACGCGGGACCGCAAGGGTGAACCCACGGGCGCGGCCACGCCAGCCCTAGTGGTCTGTCCAATTCGAGTTTACGGGTGCCACGGGCATCTTGCCCGTGCTCTCGTAGCTGCACTGGCGAGACGCCAGTGGCACCCGACCGGCAAAGTCAATCTGGACAGACCACTAGTGGTCTGTCCACCTCGACTTTGCACGTTGGGTGCCACTGCTGGCTTGCCCAGCGGTGCCGGAAGCACGGTTGGACAAGCCAACCGCGGCACCCGTAGCGTGGCCACGCCGGGTCTCGGCCCTCGTTTCCCACGACCGCCCGGGCGGAGCCCGCGGGCTTCCGTCCCTCGCCAGCGCGGTCAGTTCCCTTCGCCGCCCGGCGCCGGGTCCTTGATGTCGATGCAGAGGATGTCCAACGTCACGGGCAGCTCTTGCTTCTTGTCGAACTCCTCACCCGCCGGCACCGTGGCGGTCAGCAGCAGGTCGATGGAGCGCTTGACGTTGGTGTCGGGCACGGGCTGGACGCTGTCGATCCAGGAGCCGTCCTGAACGGGTCGAACGTCCGCAGAGCCGAGTTGCCGCGTATAGAAGCTCTCCAGCGTGCTGACCTTGGTCTGGCACTCCGCGCGGACGTAGTGGAGCTTCATTTGGCCGAGCGACACGCCGGCGAGCTTCTCCGGTTGGCTGCCGGGCCAATCGAGGTGCAATTCGGCCGTCACCAGGGCGTCTTCGCGCATCTTGAACGGCAATCCCTCGGCGGCCTGGCCCCCCCCGGTAGCCTGCGCCGCGGCGAGCAGTCGCTCGCAGACCACGCGGAGCAACTCTTCCGAAGCGGTCATCCAGGCCAGGTCCGGCTCCTGCGGCTTGCCCTGGCCGCGGCCCGCACCCGGCGGCCCCATCCTCCCGGCCGGGTCCGACGCTTCCATATCCCCGGGCGCCCCGGACGCCGCGTCTTCTGCGCCCCTTCGATCATCTTGACCCCTGCCGGTGCGGCGGGTCCGCATACGACTCAGAGTAGGCACGGCACGCTTGGGTTCCTCGAGGGCCTTGCGAGGAAGCATCTTTACCAGGGCGAGGAAGCCCGGGTCGCTGATCACGTGGTCGAACAGGCCCGCCGACTCCAGGGCGCCCGGCCCGTCCTTCCAGTGCTGCTGGAGCAACCGATAAAGCGACAACCGGGTAGAGTCGACCGGCATGGTGCTCGCCAAGAGCACGAGCGGGGCTTGCCCCTCCAGAGAGCTCACCTGGGTCAAGCGGTTCTCTACCAGCTTGGTCATCTCGGAGCCCCACATGTGTTGGGCCAGGCGGTAGGGCAAGTCCGGGTCTCCCATCTCGAATGCGTCCGGCTCCGGCGCCGCTTGCTGCCTGCCGGCGCCCTGGCGGCCATCATATCGGGATGGTCGTCCGGAGGCCGACTGGGCATCATACCTCGACGGGCGGCCGGTCCGCGTCCGGCCCGGCACCCCGCCCACTCCCGCAGGAGGCATCCCCACCCCCTCCTCTGCACTCATTTCCTCCATCATGGCCCCGGAATTCTCTTCTTCCATGTAGCTCTCCTCCATGCCGGGCTCTCCCGGCATTCCCGAGTACCTCGGCCCGCGACTTTGTCGACGTTCCCGCTGCCGGGCAGCCTCGGCCCGCTGCTCCGCGGGGATGCCCAGGATGCCAGCCAGCGCATCGGAACTGTAGGCGAGGAAGTTGTCCTCAATGGTCTCCTTGGTCTGCGTGTCCATGCCCGGGGCAAAATAGAGGACCATCTGGGCCTGGAGGTTGTCCGGATGGGATTCGCGGAGGTAGGGCCCGAACAGATCAAGATCCTCTTGCGGGGTTTTGGGGTTGGCAAGGTGCCGGGCGATCTTGGCCCGGAACTCCTCGGAGGCCCTTGGGGCGATCCATTCAAAGGCCTGCCGCTGCAACTCCTCGGCGGTCAAGGGCCCGCTCCCCGGCCGACCCATCCCGGGTGAAGCGTACATCCCTTCCGCTTCCATGGAAGACTCTTCCCCGTAAGCTGCTCCGGAGGGTCCGCCGTATGGCATTCCTCCCATTCGCCCTGTTTGACCTGCTTTGCCCAGGGCCCGCAATTTATCAGGGGTGGTCAGGCAGCGGAAGAGGAGGTCTTCGTATTCCGTGCAGAGATAGCTGACCAGTGTCTGGAGGGTGGCCAGCGTGGCGGCCCGGTTGTCGTCGGTCTCGAACGTGCCTTCGACGACCTGTTTCAGCGTCTGCTTGGCCGTCGCGCTGCCGTTGAGGCCCAGCGCGTTGACGACCGCATTGATCAACTCGACGTTTGGTCCCCTTCCCCGCAGTCCGCCCCTTAAGCCGGGCATTCTGGAAGAGCCGGCTTCTTCTTCCATTCCAGGCGGCATCCCCCCCGCGTATTGGTCCTGCTCCATACCGGCCATGTCCGCCGCCATGTCCGCCTCCATCCCGGCCGCGTCTGCTTCCATGCCGGGCATGCTCGATTCCATCCCGGGCATGCTCGCTGGGGGCCGCTTTGCTCCCGGTTTCGGCTCCGGCTCCTCAGATTTCTCGAGGAGGTTTGTGAGCAACTGGGCGGCGGTGTCGGCTTGGGGCGTGCCGGCGAAGTGCTCGCCCAGGTAGGCGATCGCCTCAGGCAGGCGAAGATCGCCGTCCTTTCTCGCCTGGTAGTAGTGCTCCTTCCCCCATTCGGAGATCTCTTCCGGCAGGGGCCCCACTTCCTCCTCGGCCTTCGCCTGTTCCTTAGCCTTTGGCTTGGGCTGGGCCGGCATGCCCGCCGCCGGCCCCCCCATGTCGGCGGGTTCCGCCTCGGTGGCCGGTTCGGATTCCTCTTCTTCGTCACCTCCCCCGCCTCCGCAACCGCTCGCTACCAGGGCGGCGGCCACGACCAGCACCACCAACCACGGCCCAGCCAACATCCTGCGGCCGGGCCACCACTGCTGCCAGCGACGACCCGATCGGCGCGAGGCGCCGGTCGTGCCGTGGCGATCTTGGGTGTTCGGGATTCTGTTCACCGGACTGCCTCCTGAAAAAAAGCTTACAGGGCCCTGTCCAAGCATTCTATTCCAATTCCTCAGTATCGCAAGATATCCCCCAAAACGCTACCCGACTACTGTTTGACGCCAGAATTTCCTGCGGAGTTACCAGCCCCCCCGATCCCCACCCGAAACGGAAT
>DATKZH010000009.1:0-15569 GCA_035528065.1 Thermoguttaceae bacterium
AACCGTGTTCATCACCGAGCTATCCGACCTCCAACGCCGCATCCTCAAGCTCCTCCGCGTCCCGGCCACCGAATACCGCGGCTGACTTGCGGCCGGGCGAGAAATTCGGCGAAAATGGAAAGCAGATCCTCGGAAAGGCGGGTCTATGACTACTACGTTCGCGACCTCTCGGATTACTTCGGCGTATTCAATACGGTCCTAACCAAAGACAGGGCCTTCTGGTTCCGTGGCCACAGCGACCTACGTTATCGCTTCACTCCTTCAGCACTCCGCTACGGAACCGAATCTGAACGGAACAAGGCGCTCGGTCTACTAGCGGAGTTTCGGCGCCTCGCCGAAATCAAGCTCGACAAACCTCCAAGTCCCGAGGATGACCTCAAGTGGCTCCAACTTGCACAACACTATGGGTTGCCTACCCGCCTCCTTGACTGGACAGAGAATGCAGCCGCAGCGCTCTATTTCGCTTGTCGACGACGTGGGCGGCACGGACTCGTAGGAGTTTTGAATCCTATTGACTTGAACAGAGAGGTTGACTCCAGGCGACCGCGAGTTTTTGATGCTTACTTGGACGCGAAGCTAATCACGCCCTACCTGCGCCTGACGGGCAGAATCAATCCCCGCGGCAGAAGGACGATCGCCATCTTGCCGATTCTGAATTCGGAGCGGATTGTCTTGCAGACAGGTGTGTTTACTCTACATGGGTCCAGGACATTCTTTCTCGATGGGTTCGACCGCCTAGGACGCCCCGAGGCGCCGCTTGTTTGTCTACCGATCCTCAAGGACATGAAGGAGCGACTACTGGAGGAACTGGACCGTGTGGGGATAAATCAAATGTCCCTCTTTCCAGAGTTGGAGCACGTCTGCACGCATCTGAAAAGGAAGGCCCGTCTCGAATAGGATGCACACGATGTCAGATCACATACCATTCGTGAATGGGGAAGCGGACTGCGAGCTTGTATCGAGATACTACTCCGATTCGACGATCGCACGGGTCGCACTGGAAAGGGCCCCGAGGCTCGTGTCGAAACTGCCGGATGGGCTGAAGCTTTGGATTGACCCTGGTGTCGACGGCTTTCATCGACCCTACGCGGATTCGCTCAACAGGGAATGGAAGCAACATATCAGAAGGTTTCCAGGTTACAGGCACATCGGAGACCCAGCTTTCCATGAGAACCCTGACTTAGGCCGCGTGGAGGAATTCGTTTTCGCCGTGTTGGCGGAGTGTACCGAGTTCAAGCCTCGAGCGATCACGATTCCCCAATTGCCGATCGTGAGTGACGCGAGTCGGAACAAGATGAATCGTGCGTTGGCAGCAGCGGCAGCCAAGTGGAGGTCGAACGGCAAGTACGACGGGTGGATGATTTTGCCAGCGGTGTTTACGGACCAGAGTCAGGTGAACCTGAAGACTGCTCGAAACAGGAAGCGGGATGTCATAAGGTCCTGCTACGAGAAGAGCGAGGCAAGCGGCCTTTGGGCTGTAGACTCCACCTTGCAGGATCAGGCAGGTTCCGCGACTTTTCGAAACAGGCGGTTTCCCGGACTGGTGGCCTTTCACGAGGAAATCATTGAGCATCTACCGGAAGGAGGAATCACGATCGCCGGGCCGTACTGGGGCATGAACCTCGTGCTGTGGGTCAAAGGCTTGTGCCGGTTTCCGGCGATCGGTGTTGGCGCGGGTTACCAGTATCATCTCGCCGGCGGCCGGGCTCAGCAAGCCAAAGTCCGGCTCGCACTCCCCCCGCTGCGCCGCTGGTCGCGCGTCGGAGGCCTTCGAGACTGGTTGAAGGATGCTTTGAAGCAGATCGACAAGTCCGACTCAGCGTATGCTGATTTCGCTCATCTGCTTGACAACTTCACGACGCTGGGAGACAAGCAAGTTAGCCGAGAACAAATCGCCAGGTTCTATAAGGGCTGGTTCGACGAAATCGAGGCCGCGCCCAAAGCCGGCCGGGCTCTCGCCCTTTACCAGATGCTGTCTTCGGCGTATGTACTGGGAAAAGCGTTGCCCAGCTTGCCGTCGAGCGAGAAGACTGCTCGCCGACCGGAGCGAGTGGCGGAATACCTGATGCTCAACTGCCTTTAGATTTGGAATGCGTGTTCCAGAATCGCTCGACGCAGTGAGTCTGGGCAACAAGGTCTGGGTTATGCCCTGTGGAGCGGGGTTCTAGCAGGACTTCGCAGCCCGAAGGAATCACGCCGAGCACGCCCACCCCGGAGTCCTCGAATTGGCCTATCTGCCGGCTATTCACGACGCGTCGTGCGACGGCGAGTGGGAAGGCCGCGTATGATTCAGAGGTCAAGTCGCGGTTGGCAAACGCCTGACTGAGTGCCTCACGTACACGAGAGAGCTTGAGTTCAACGGTTACCAACTGATCGTGCAGCGGCAACCACCCGTTCACTCTCTGGAAAGAACCGCGGGGAGTGACCTCAACGAAACGTGCCGATACGAGCCGACCAACCTCTGTGGCGATGGTCTCAGCGTTGACGAGCCCCGCGTGATCCCTCTGGAGCTTCTTCAACGTGACCGTTCGGCCTGTCTCGCGATCGGGAATGCACGCTAGCACCGCGATGCGGAGTGGGCGGCCGATAACACTACGCTGTCTCAGCGCAAGCCTGTCCGCAACCTTCTGCCGGTTCAACGAGCAGCCAACGAGATCGCATACGCCCCAAGGAGTTGTGAACTCGGTCTTCGTCATGAGCCCAAGCGATTGAAGCCAATGCTTCGCGGGCTCAAGCATGTCGGACTCGCGTCTGATTTCCACTGTCGGCTCCCCAATGGATATTCAACGCGAAGCCAAATCCGCCGTCCTTGACGGTCTCATGGGCAATCTGGCCTCATCTAGGGTGTCGGCAATTCGATGCCCAAATCATTATATATATACAAATGTACACGAATCCCGAGCAAGGGGACACCCCCCTTGGAAGGCACGTCAAGACCGTTGTTGGCCCAACAAGAAGTTCTGAGCAAAGCTCTTCTCTCTTGCTCATTCTATCCATAACGTCAATATTTGCAGGGGGTTGGGACGTCTCTGCGGCCGCCAGCGAGCTACGGCTCGGATCGATCGAGTTCGGAGCGAAATGTGAATGACACGTTGCTGCGATCCGGGTGGAGCTCGGCCAAGCCGACCGCACCGCCCTCTCGGCTCACAACGACCAGCCCCCTCCGTAGGGGCGGCGCAGGGTTTGGTCGGCTTCCGGGCTGTTCAGCACCTTGCAGGCCACCGGGTCGAACTCGAGAGGGTGGTCGAACTGCGTGGCGACGTTGCCCAGGAGGAGGAACTCGGCCAGGGGGCCGGAGTAGTTGAAGTTCGACATCGCGGGCGGTCCGCCGCGGCAGGCGGCGAGCCATTCGCGCTCGTGGCTTCCGGAGCGGGGCAAGGTTTCCGGCGGCCCTTCGAAATCGGCGAACTTCGCTTCGGGGAGCAGGGTGAACGACGAGTTGTGCTCGGTCGCGTGGATCATTCCCTCGGTGCCCACGATCAGGCAGCCGCCGTGGTCCTTCCACTTCCGCTCGCCTGCGTCGCCCCAATCCAAACGACGGCCGAGCAGGTCTTCCACGAGCTTCCGGCCTCGGGGCGCGCGGCTGCCGTTGTACCAGTGGATCTTGACCGGCGGCAGCTCGCCCCGGGCGGGGACTTCCCACGTGAGGATCTCCCACTTGGGGAACGACTCCTTGACGATGCCCGAAACCTCGGCCGTGAGGCGTATCGTCGCGTTGGCCGAAGGGTCGGCATGCCAGAGCGAATCGATCGCAAGCGACATGAAAGCGAGATTCGCCGTGTGAGAGGCCCAGTTGCCGAGCTGCCCGGTGGCGAAGTCGCGCCACCCGTGCCAGCGGAGCCACTGGGGGTGAAACGGGCGGTACGCGGCCGGGCCGAGCCAGAGGTCCCAGTCGAGGTAGTCGGGGACGGGCTCGGTGCCTTGAGGCAGCGGGCGGGGGCCCGGTCCGCCGCTGTCCTTCCACACGTGCACGTCGCGGACCTCGCCGATCACGCCCGCCCGGATCAGCTCCACTGCCCGGCGGAAGGCGTGGGTCGCCGTGCCCTGGTTGCCTTTCTGGGTGGCCACGCCGAACTGGTTGGCGGCTTCCCGCACACGACGGGCCTCCCAGACGTCGTGCGTAAGCGGCTTCTCGCAGTAGACGTGCTTGCCCCGCTTCATCGCGGCCATGGTGATGACGGCGTGGGTGTTGTCGGGCGTGGCGACGACGACCGCGTCGATCTGCCGGTCCATCTCGTCGAGCATCTTGCGGAAATCGCGGTACTTGGGCACCGTCGGGAGCTTCCGGAACGACTCGGCCGCCCGCCGGTCGTTGACGTCGCACATCGCCACGACGTTCTCGCCGATCCTGACGAGCGCGCCCAACAACGCAGAGCCTCGCCCACCCACGCCGACCAGGGCGACGTTGAGCTTCTCGTTGGCGTGATACGTCCGCGCCGCCAGGCTGCTTCGGAGAATCAGCAGGCCGGCGCCGCCGAGGGCCGTCTTGGCAAGGAAGCCGCGGCGGTTGGTTTGCCGTGTCATGCTCGGTACCTCCTGGCGATCTCGTACGTTACAGGAACGTGTCACCAACCCCCTTGCCTTGCATGGAGGTTCTTATACCCGTGCCCAAGAACCATTACGGATCTCGTATCGAGATAGGCGGATTCGCCTTGCGAACGCCCCGGCCTAGTCGTACACGCACAACTCCAGCAGGTTCTCCTCAGGATCCCGGCAGTAGACGATCCGCTTCTGCCGGCCGCCGAACTCGACCTGAGCGGTGGGCACTTGTTGGATCTCGCTCAAGAGCTCGGCGCCGGCCGCCCTCAGGGAGGCGACCACGGCGTCGAGGTCGTCGACGCGGAAAGCGACGTGCCGGATTCCCCGCGTATTCGGCTCGCCCAGCCCGGCCGGATGGGCGCCCTTGGGCGTTCGGTAGGCGATCAGCTCGAGCGGGGCGCCTTCCCGGGCCTCGAGGTAGACCACGTCGGCCTCGACGTTTTCCAGCCCGGTGATTGCCTGGATCCAGTCGCCGCGGATGGTCACCTCGCGGGTGACGCGCAGGCTGAGCACGTCGCGGTAGAACGCGGTCATGGCCGGGAGGTCTTCGACGACCAGGTTGACGTGGTCGATCCGTTCGATCATGGCGGCTCTCCGTCGTCGAGGTCAATCCGATCGCAGCTTGCCGGCCAGTCGTGCCAGGCGCTCTCCGAGGCGCCGGGCGGCGTCGAGCTCCTGGTCGCTGACGCCGAGGTCGAGCGGCCCGGTCATGGCGGCGGCGCCGGCTTCGGCCCAGATGCTTCCCTTCTCCGGATCCTGGTAGAGCGGACCGGCGACGACCATCCGGTTGTTGAGCATGAACATCAACAGCGAGACGATCACGAATTCCTTGCCGCCCACCTGGCCCGAGCCGGTGGAAAACGCCCCGCCCACCTTGTCGGTGAAGTCGACCTTCCATTGCCAGTTCCAGTCGTCGATGACGACCTTCATCTTGCCGGGGACGTTGCCGAAGTAGGTCGGGCAGCCCAGGGCAATCGCGTCGGCCGATTGCAGATCCTCCTTGGTGGCCTCCTCCACCCGCTTGATCACCGCGACCGCGCCGGGCACCTGCTTCACGCCCTCGGCCACGCCGTGGGCGAACCGCTCGGTGTTCTTGTACTTCGAATACGAGTAGTAGACGACCAGCACCCGAACCGCGCCCGGCTGCGACACGTCGGCCGAGGGCGGCGCGCTCGGCGGAGCCGCGACGGCCGGGTGGCACGGCAGCAGGAGAACCAAGAGCATCGGCCCAAGGACGGTTGCGCGTCGGCGATCGTGTCGCATTTGTGTCTCTCCTCGTTGGCGGTTTGACGTGCGGGTGCCCCGTGCGGGCGCCTCGTGCGGGCGGGCGGGAACGACCATCGCGATCCGGGAGGCCCGCCGGCCGCGGCGCGTCACGTCCAGCCGTTTTGCCGCACGCGCCGGGCGTCGTATCGGTCTTCGCTCTGGCGCTGTTCGGCCGGGTAGCCGAGCAGGACGAGGCTGTGCGGGTTGACGCCCTCGGGCACGCCCAACAGCCGGCGCAGGCCCTCGACGCGCGGCTCCCGCGGATGGACGCCGCACCAGACCGCCCCGAGGCCCAAGGCGTGTGCCGCCAGGAGCATGTTCTGGACGGCCGCCGCGCAGTCGATGACCCAGTAGCCGGGGGATTTCTCCAGGGCGAGCTCGGCACAGACGAGGATCGCCGCCGGCGCCCGGGCGGCCATCGGTGCGTTCGGGCAGACCGTCGGGATCTCGGCCAGCAGCTTGCGGTCGTCGATCACGATGAACCGCCACGGGCGCTGGTCCCGGGCACTCGGCGCCATCATCGCCGCCGCCAGGACCTGCCGGATCAACTCCTCCGGAACCGGCTTGTCCTCGTACTTCCGGATGCTGCGCCGGGTATGAATCGCTTCGAGTGCTTCCATGGTTCGACTCCCAACGTTCCTCTTCCGCACAAGGCCCCGTCCCCAAAAGGCGAGGGACTTCTCAAACCGGCCCGCAGTGTAGACGCTCCGCTACCGCAAGGCAACAAGAGCCGCGTCGCGGGGCTTCCACGAAAGCACGGGCAAGATGCCCGTGCCACCCGCAAGCGAACGGTGGTCCCGCTCGGCGGGAGGCGCGATATAATGGCCTGCGTTGGGGTCTCGTTTTCGCACGCCGCGCAAGTGGTGTGTCAATTGTCCCCTTGTGAGTTGGGTGCCACTGGCGTCTCGCCAGTGCACGGGCAAGATGCCCGTGGCACCCGACTGCACCGTGCAATCGATAATCCGTCCCGCTTGGCGATGGGAGCGAGCCCGCTCAGCATTCCTTCTGCACCCGTTTGTGAGGCACACCGATGATCGCGACGACCGATTCCCGATGCCGTTGGCTCGTTGCAGCTCTCGCGGCGGCGTTTTCCTCCACCCTGCTTGCGGCGATTCCGCTGGCCGCTGCTCCTGCGGATGAATCGGAGCGATACCCGGTGCCCGCGGAATGCATCCATGCGGAGCAAGGGCACTGCTACATCGGCTCGATGGATTTCGGCGAGGAGGGGGACAAGTTCACCGGCAACCGCTCGATGCTGATGCTTCTGGAAGACGGCAAGCCCCTCGGGCCGCCCCGCTCCACGCACGCCGACATTCGGGAAAAGGGCGGCGGCCGGTTCTCGCACTGGACCCGCGAGACGCTCTACTTCTCGGCGCCGGACAACACCGACCCCCGCACCAACGGGCGCCGGTACGAGGTCGCCTCCCGCAATCCCAAGAGCACGCTCGGCGGACTGGACCGGTTTCCGGCCACGTCGAAGAACCGCGTCGAGCGGATCACGTCCGGCCGGCACGAGTACGCGATCGAGATGGGCGGCACGCTCGACATGGAGAACACCCGCACACTCACCACCAACAACTGCTACATCACGTTCCAGAACAACGTGCAGCTTACGATCGAGAACGTGGGTGAAACGCCCGTCGTCAATCCACGACTCGTGACGGGCGACCGCGGCAACTGGTACACGTTCGAGAGCCTCCTGGAAGAGTTCGCGCGCGGCGCAACCACCGAACAGGAGAAGGTGTACCTCATCTGGGAGAACATGCGGCAGAACACCTACCACGAGAGCCCGCTGTTCGGCGACTCCGAGCCGCACGATCCGGTGAAGCTGTTTGGCGTGTACGGCTTGAACCTGTGCGACGACGCGGGCAACGCCGGCTGCTCGCTCTTCCACCACGCGGGACTGGTCGGGTCGAAGAACCGGGCGCTCAACGGGCACGTGCAGTGCGAGGCCTTTGTCGGCGGGAAACACCAGTTCATGGACGTCGACATGGACTGCTTCTACCTCGACCGCGAGAACGAGCTGCCCGTAAGCGGCGACGAGTGCGCCCGGGACCACGACCTGGTGCGCCGCGAGTTGAACTACGGGCCGGCGGTAGCCGGCTTCACCCCGAGCGACGCCCCGGCCGCCCTGTTCGGCCCGGACGACCGGCAGCACGACGCGCAGCTTCGCGGCCACGCGATCGCCTACACCCTGCGGCCCGGCGAGAAGGCCGTCTTCCGGTGGGACAACGTCGGCAAGTACTGCGCCGAGAACAAGGAGCGGGCGCATCGGCCCAAGTACTTTGGCAACTCGAAGTTCGTCTACCGGCCCCGGCTCACGCCCGAGGCCATTCGGTCGGACGCGTTTGCCTCGGAGGACCTCGCCGCGGCGACCGCCGCCGGCCGGGAAGGCAAGCTGGCCGGAGCTTCGCCCGACGCCCATCTCGACTACGAGCTCCGGCTCCCCTATCCGGCCTGTGGCGGCACGGTGCGGGCGAAGTTCGTGGGCCGGGCGGCAGAAGACGCGTTTTCCCTCGCCCTGTCGCTCGACGGCAAGCGCTGGAAGGAGCTGTGGACGGGCGCGGGCGCCGGCCCGCACGACGCGGAAGTCGCGCTGGACGAAGCGCTCGACGTGCACAACAAGCCGGCGAAGTACCGCTACTTCGTCCGCGTGGGGCTGGGATCGTCCGGCGCGGGGCGGGGCGCCAACCTCTCGTCGCTGGAGATCGAGACCGACGTGCTGGCCGCGCCCGTCTCGCTGCCGAGGCTCACCGTCGGCACGAACCGGGTGGTCTACCGGGACGAGACCGAAGGCGAGCGACGCGTCGAGATCACGCACGAGTGGCGGGAGACGGACGCGGTGCGGCCGCTCGGGCCGGTCGAGGCCCCGGAATACCCCAAGCCGGGTACGCAGGTCCGCGACTCGATCGTCCCCTTCTCCTGGCCCGCGGTGGAAGGCGCCGATCGCTATCACCTCCAGGTCAGCCGCCGGGCCGACTTCCGGTATCCCTACCGCACCAGTTTCGACGTGATCATCCCCACCACCCAGTGGACCGTGCCCTTCACGGGCATCTTCAGCCCGGACACCACCTACTACTGGCGGCTCCGCTGCCGGGACCAATGGGGCGTTTGGGGTGATTGGAGCGAGCCGTGGACGTTCACCTGGCAGGGGCCGCGCGTTCCGGTCAACGTCCGCTTCGAGCAGCAGGGGCAGGCGATCACGCTCGACTGGGAGCCCAATCCGCGAGGCGAGCCGCCCGTCAAGTACGAAGTCTACGGCAGCGACGAGAAAGGCTTCTCGATCCACAAGGGCGAGCACGACGTGCCGGGCCGTGGCCGCGCGCCCGGCAACTTCCTCGGCGAGACGACGGGCACGTCGATGGCCGTCGTCTCCCCGACGGCCACGGCGGCGAATGCCAACCGGGTCTTCTACCGCGTCGTGGCGATCGACGCGGCCGGCACCGAGAGCGGCTGCTCCGACTACGTCGAGCTCCCTCACCCCATGATTTACACTGTGCCCGTCACAACCGCGATCGCCGGCCAGGGCTATCAGTACCAGGCCAAGAGCCTCCGCTCGCTGGGCGACTACCAGGGCAAGCAAGATCCGACGGCGGACCACAAAGAGTACGCGTACCGGTTCTGGGACGTCGAGCAGTGCCCATTCAAGCTCCTCGAAGGCCCGGCCTGGCTGACCCTGGATGAGAAGACCGGCACGCTCTCCGGCACGCCGGGCCCTAGCGAAGCGGGCACGGCAACCGTCAGGCTCGAAGCCGCCAACCAGTTCGGCGGCCGGGCCGAGCAGCGATTCGAGCTGGCCGTGGCGCCGCGTCCGATATCCGCCCGGTAGCGATCTCCGTGGATCTGAAGCTGTGCGACCGTTAGAATAATGACGTGCTTTTCGACGATCCGGTGGGATGAATGTGCGGCAGAGGAAACTTTTGAACGAGGAGAATCGCCCATGACGCGGTTGCCGTCGCTTGTTGTTGCCCTGGTCGGATGTCTTTTGACAACGCTCGCTTCCGGTGCCGACTGGCCGCAGTACCGGCACGACGCGAGCCGCAGTGCGGCCACGGAGGAATCGCTGCCTGCCGAGTTGCACCTGGCGTGGGTCCGCCAACTGCCGGCCCCCCGGCCGGCCTTCCCCACGGAGGTCCGGATCCGCTACGACGCGACCTACGAGCCGGTCGTCCTGGGCGGGACGATGTTCGTCCCCTCGATGGTCACCGACAGCGTCACCGCGCTGGATGCGGAAACCGGGCAACCGCGATGGCAGTTCTTCGCCGAGGGGCCGGTCCGCTTGGCGCCGGTGGCGCGCGAGGGCAAAGTCTACTTCGTTTCCGACGACGGGCATCTCTACTGCGTCGCGGCGGCCGACGGCAAGCTGCTCTGGAAGTTCCGCGGGCTGCCCGCCGACAGGAAGGATCGCAAGTTGATGGGGAACGAGCGCCTGATTTCGCTCTTTCCGGCCCGAGGGGGACCCGTGCTCGCCGACGGGGTCGTCTACTTTGCCGCCGGGATCTGGTCGGGCGAAGGGGTCTTCGTGCACGCGCTGGACGCGACGACCGGGCAAGCGATCTGGTCGAACGTCGACAGCGACCGGATCGAAAAGGCCAACATGGACCACGGCGTAGGGTACTACGCCGGGCTCTCCCCGCAAGGCCACCTGGCGATCGTGGACGACCGGCTCATCGTCCCCTGCGGCGCTCACCTCCCCGCGCTGTTGGATCTCAAGACCGGCAAGCTGGCAACCTATACCATGGGCTGGGGCGGACGCACCGGTCTGCCCAAGGGCTGCGCGTTCGTGTCGGGCACCGGCAAGTACCTGATCCATGCCGGCGATCTCTACGACATTCGCCAGCCGAACGACGAGCGGTTCGCCGAGCCCCGCGCGAATGACTTCAAGCGGATGCTGTATCTGGGCGGCTTCACGCGGCTCCAGATCGATCGGACCAACCAGAAGGGCCTCGGCCAGTTCCGAGAGCCGGTCCTCTCGCAGAACGTGATGTACTGCCAGCAGGACGGCATCGTGGCCTGCGATCTTGCGAAGCCGAATATCGGGGAAAGGGCCAAATCGGAGATCCCCCCTCACCGCAAGGAGGATCAGTACCCCGACAAGATGAAGGCGACGTTCCCCGAGCTGTGGAAGCTGGCCAGCAAGTCGAAAGTGCACATCAAGGCCGGGGATCGCCTCTACTGCGGCCGCCCGGGCGTGGTGGAAGCGGTCGCCGTTGCGGCCGACGGCGAAAAGCCCAAGCTCTCGTGGCAGACCGAGATTGAAGGCACGCCCCATCGCATGTTGGCCGCGGATGGGAAGCTGTTCGTGGTGACGCGAGAAGGACGCATCTACGCGTTCGACGGACACCAGCGGCCGGAGCCCGTGGTCCACGCGATACCCAGCGCCGCTGCGCCCGAGCCCGATGAGTGGACCAAGACGACGGCGGAGATCCTCAGCACGACCGAAACCGACGACGGTTACGTCGTGATGCTCGGGCTCGGCAGCGGCCGCCTGGCGGAGGAGCTGGTTCGGCAGTCGCAGTGCGACGTGATCGCCGTCGATCCGGACGCGGAGAAGGTGGCCGACTTGCGCGCGCGGTTCCAGCGGGCCGGGCTCTACGGGGCGCGGATTGCCATCCTGGTCGGCGATCCCGCCGCCTATTCGCTGCCGCCCTACGTGGCCACGCTGATCGTCTCGGAGGACTCGCGTCTACTCGGAGGCGCGCTGGACGAAGCCTTCGCGAAGCGGCTCTTCCGCTCCTTGCGCCCCTACGGCGGCACGGCCTGCCTGGCCGTCCCTGCTGCTAAGCGGAAGACGTTCGCCGAGTGTGCTTCGGCCGCCGACTTGCCGCAAGCCGAGGTCCGGGAGAAGGGCGACCTCGTCCTGCTCACCCGGCAGGGACCGCTGCCCGACTCGGCGAACTGGTCGCACGAGAACGCCAACGCGGCCAACACGGGCGCATCGCAAGACCGGTTCGTCAAGCCGCCGCTGAGGCGGCTCTGGTTCGACGGCTCGTTCCGCTGGTTCCGAACTCCCGGCACCACCCTGGTGCGGGTGGCGGGCGGACGCGTGCTGGTGAAGTTGGCCAAGCTCAACGCGATCGACGTCTACACGGGCCGGCACCTCTGGGAGGCGGCGCTGCCGCCGTCGCACAACCCCGGCGGCGAGATCGTCGCCGTGCAAGACGCCGTCTATCTCACCTCCGGCAAGTCCTGCGTCGCCCTCGATCCGGCGACCGGCAAGCAGTCCGGGCAGATCGATCTGCCGGCCGACGTGGAGGGACGATGGTCGCTCGTCCGGGTTGCGGGCGACTACCTGGCCGGTGCCAGCGGCAAGTGGCTGGTGTGCGTGAATCGTCAGAGCGGCGAAGTGCTCTGGAAACACCAGCGCGAGCAGAACGTCGGAAGCATCGCCCTCGGCGGGGGCAAACTGTTCTGCGCCGACTTCGTCAACAAGCGGCGAGGCCAGCCCGCCCCCGATACGTCGGCGATCACCGCCCAGGCGTTCGACGCAAGCACCGGCAAGCTGCTCTGGGAGATCCAGGGCGCGACGGAGGTGCGATACAGCGAGCCGCACGACCTGCTGGTGACCTCCAGCGGCGTCTACCGGGCCGGCGACGGGACTCGTGTCTGGGGCCCCGGCGGTGACTGGCCGATTACCGAAGACAAGCTCCTCCGCGGCAGCAGCCAAGGGTTTGTGGCCTGCGACCTGCTGACCGGCACGGAGCTGGGCAAGGAGCTCAAGTGGTTCACGCGCGGTTGCACTTCGCTGCGGGCCGGCTCGACCATGCTCACCACCCGATTCCAGGGCAACGCCGCCTACGTCGACCTGACCAACGGCGAGATCACGTCGATCTGGAACGTCCGCGCCGCCTGTAGCAACAACCTGTTTCCCGCCAACGGCGTGCTCAACTTGCCCAACCTGAGCGGCGGCTGCACGTGCAACTACATGCCCATCTCGCAGGCGCTGGTGCCCGCGTCGGTTTTTGAGTGACCAGCCGTCGTCCTGCGGCTGAGAGAACGGTCCCACACCGTTACGACGCTCGGCGTCGCAACGGACCATCGGACGCTTCGCGTCCGGGCATCCCCGGAAACCCTTGCCCCCCAGACGGATACTACGTGGGGTGGAGGCGAAGCGTCGAACCCGTGCGTTCCCACGCGAAGCATGGGAACGAGGACCCGCGGGATGACCTCGTTGTCCGTTTCCCCGGCCACGGTGCCTTCATCGGCTACTGCACTGCCTGGGGCTCCGCCCCGTAGCGGTCGAGGACGTGTTGGCAGTTGACCACTTTCTCGACCAGGTCCAAGGGCAGGTAGAAGTACTGGCAGAAGGTCTCGAAGCCGAGCATGGAATCGAGGCGGGTGAGGCCGTACAGCTCGCGGGCCAGGGCGATTTCGCTCTCGGCGATCCGTTGGATCTCGTCGATCCGCCGGCGGCGTTCTGCGGGCGAGAGGGGGTCGGCTTCGTCGGCCAGCGCGTCGCGCGCCATGATGAAACGCGTCTGGTTGGCCACGCTGGCAAAGTGGAGACGCGCCGCGCGGGCGTAGATCAGCTCGGTTTGGACCGCGGGGCGTTTCTCGACGGGGGTCTTCTCGACGGCCGTTTCCAACTCGGCCACCCCCTGCCCCCAACCGGCGGCGACTTTCTCGAACTGCTCGGCGAAAACGTCGCGCGGGTAGGGGCCGCGCCATTGGTCCACCGCGTCATAGGGAAAGCCGACCATCGTCGCCGCCCAGCCCGTCCTGGTCGGATAGAGCAGGTTCGCCGGCCCGGTTTGCACGGGAGCGGTGTAGACGACCGCGATGTGATACGGATACTCGGTGAACGCCCTGCTCAGGGCGGTCCATGCTTTCCGGGCGTGGGGCGCCGCGTCGGGGCCGAACCGGTCGCGGGCAACGGCGTCGAGCACCTCGTCGACGCTTGGCGGCGGAGTCCTGTTGAAACGGTGGGCGACCTCGAGGTTGGGCGACGGATATCCACCCAGCGTCCAACCGAGCATCATTCCATCGACCCCCACGGAAGCCAATCGGTGGCAGTGCTCGGCCACGAGGTCCATCACCGGCAGGTAGGGGACGCTCGACAGCTCCCACGTGTTGTTGAGCTGAACCTTGGCGATCGTCTTGAGCCCGGCCTTCTTGGCCCACTGCCAATGTCGCAGCGCGCGGGGGCCGGGGCCCACCGCGGAGATCGCGTATTCACCGACAGCGGTCTTCACCCCGCCCCGCTCGATGGGCATCGCCCATTCGCTGACCGACTTCAGCCACACGGAATCGGGCAGTTTGGCGATCACGTCCGGGGCGTCGCGGTGCCCGTGCCAGCCCCAGTCCCACGCGATCACCTTGGCGTCGGGGGCGACGCGGTGCACGCCCGAGGCGATCGTGGCATTCACCTCGGCGATGATCTCGGCGTAGTCGCGGTCCTTGCACCGGGGGCACTCCCTCTGCCTCTGGGCCCCCGCCCAAGCACAATTGGTCTGGTTCTCCGAGGCGGTGATCGTGAACACCCCGGCCAGGCCCGGCGCGCTTCGGAACACGTGGGCCATCGCGTCGGCCATCCACCGGCGAACCGTGGGATTGGACGTGCACAGGCAAATGCGATCCCCGCGGCGAACCCCGGCCATCTCGGGCCGGTTCTCGAAAAACGCGACGGGCATCGCCCGCGGCTCGTTGATGTACAGATACACGCCGATGCCGAACCGCTTGCACCGCGCCACGAGCCGGCGCAGGTTTGCCAGCCGGGTCTCGTGATCCACCCCGAATTCGGGGAACTCCTCTCCGCCCGGCGCCAGCTTGGCCAGCTCGCCGTACAGCCACACGCCGTCCACGCCCACCTCGGCCAACCGCTCCAGCAGCCCTTCCGGATACACGTCCAGTTCCGGATCCATGAGCGGGTCGCCGAGCACCTGGAAGCACGAGCAGACGTAGCGAGGTGCGAACAGGGGTTTTTCCGGCCCATCGTCGACAGGGCCCAGCCCGCGCGCCCGGCTCAACCGGCGGATGAAGGCGAAGCGGGGCTCGCCGGGCTTGCGGATTTCGTCTCCGAAGTGCTGCTCGACGAGTTGTCGGATCGCCGCGGCGCGGCGGCGAGCGGCGGCGTCCGGCGGGGCATAACGCACCGGCTCGCACGCCGGCTTGAAGCCGCCCAGAATCGACCAGTTGGCAACGTCCTCGCCCCGCACGAACGCGACCAGCTCGTCGGGCGAAACGCCCAGCAACACGGCAAGCTGCTCGCACGGCAGCAGATGCCAGTTCCGCCGTAAGAGCGTCATGTGGAAATGGCCGGGGGAGTTCTGCTCGCGAGGGATGGGGACGGCCGGCGGCAGCCCCATCGAGTCCGCCACCGCCGTAACGTTCTCCACCGACGTCCCCAGCACCTCGGCAATCCGCGCCGGCTCGACCGCGTGCCAGTTCCGCCAGACCACGGCGTGCATCGAATCGGGAAAATGCGAGAACATCGAGGGCTCCGACGCCCGACCGACCGGCAACGTGGGCTCGGCGGGGCGGCCCTGCGTCCACAGACAGAGCAAGACCGTGCAGGCCGGGCCGAGACGCGAGAAGAAAGCAGCCATGGCTACGCTCCGTGGGACCGTGTTCGGCGCCACCCGCTCGGCCCGGATTGTATGCCGGGGGAGAGCCGTCGGCAACCAACGCCGCCCTCGCGGTGCTCTTCTCCGCAACACGCGGCTTCCCATTCTCGCTTCTCCGGAGTAAGCTGTCTCCACATAGGGTTCCCTGATTGTGGGAGACCGCGTAGGGTGGGTCGTGGCACGAGACCCACGCGCCTCGTA
>DATKZH010000010.1:0-2136 GCA_035528065.1 Thermoguttaceae bacterium
AATATGTTCACCAAGCTGGAAGGCGGACGTGGATTCCGGCCCGATGGTGGGCCAACGGGACGATCAATGGAACGCCGGAACGTTACTCGCTGCCGGGCGAATTGCGGAGAGAGCCGCAGAATCAGAAGGACCTGGAGCGCATGGTCCCACCAGGGCGGAGATTCCGGGTTCGATACAACCCCGAGTTGACCTCGACTCTTGTGCAAGGGGAGAGCCTGCGAGTACTGGCGTACGCCGAGGACCCGGGGAAGGCCACCCCTATCTACCGCCGGTACTTCCTGTACTGCGTCCTCCCCGTATTGGTTCTGCTCTTGCCATGTGTTCTGGTTTGGTTTTCCAAGGGAAGGCGATGGAAGGTCAGAACAAGATGAGATGAGTCACCGCCGCACCGGCCGCACGGGGAGAGGCGCCGTTTTTTCCTGTGCGGCGGGGGATGCACGCGGTTGAAGAGGAGCGCCAAAAACGGTGCCTGGCCTGTCCCTGTTTTGACGCTACCTCGCCGCGGCAAACTCCCGCAGCAGTTCTTCCTGCCGTTTCGTGAGTTTCTTGGGCACGGTGATGAGGAGGCGCACGAGCATGTCGCCCTGTTTGCCCTTGGGGGGCTTGATTCCCTGGCCGCGGAGCCGCAGCATCTGGCCCGACTGCGTGCCCGGGGGAATCTTCAGTTTCGCGTGGCCCGTGAGCGTGGGCACTTCGATCTCGCCGCCGAGCGCCGCCGTCACGAAATCCACTTCCGCTTCGTAGATGATGTCGCTGTTGCTGCGCGTGAAGTATTCGTGCGGCAGGACGTGCACGGTGATGTAGAGGTTGCCGGGGGGGCCGCCGTGGACTCCCGGCTCGCCCTGCCCGCGCAGCCGCAGGGTATCGCCGTCGCTGGTGCCGGGCGGGACGTGGAGCTTGATGGTGACGGGTTTCTCGGTGGCTCCGGCTCCGCCGCACGTGGGGCAGGGGGCGCCCACGATCCGCCCCGATCCGTGGCACTTGGGGCAGACGCTGCTGACGCTGAAGAATCCGCCGGCCTTGGCTCCGCGCTTGACGACGTGGCCGGAGCCGCCGCACGCGGGGCAGACCTTCGGCGGGGCTCCGCCTTTCGCGCCCGTGCCCCGGCACGTCGGGCACACTGTGCCCTTCTTGAAGCGAAGCTCCTTCTCGGTGCCCAGTGCGGCCTCGATGAAGGTGACGGTGATGTCGGTCCGCAGGTCGGCTCCGGGCTCCGCCGCGGTCTCGGACGCGTAGTACCGGCGGCCGAAGAAATCGCCGAAGATGTCGCCGAATTGGTTGTAGATGTCGTCGACGTTGGCGAATCCTTCGAACCCGGCGTCGCGCACGCCGGCCTGCCCGCGGAGGTCGTAGGTCTTGCGCTTCTCGGGGTCGCTGAGCACGGCGTAGGCTTCGGAGATTTCCTTGAACTTCTCCTCGGCCTCCTTGTTGCCCTGGTTGCGGTCGGGGTGGTATTTCAGCGCAAGCTTGCGGTATGCTTTCTTGATCTCGTCATCGGAGGCAGTGCGGCTGACGCCGAGGACTTCGTAATAGTCTTTGTTGCTCAGCATAGTTCAACCCATCGTGGGGGCAGTTGGGCAGTTTATCAGTTTGTCAGTTTGCCAGTTAGCCAGTTCATCAGTTTCCGCGCAAACTTCCTAACTGGTAAACTGATCAACTGATCAACTGATTAACTCCTCAACCGCCATCATCATCCCGTCCGGCGATCGGCAGCCTGATCTGGAAAACGCCATCGGCGTAGGACGCGGAGACCATCTCGGGCAGCACGGGTGCGGGGAGGTCGATCCGCCGCTCGAAGAGGCCGTAGGGCCATTCGCGGCGATGGTAGCGGCCGGGAACGGCGTCCGCCGGATGGTCGCGCTCGCCGCGGATCACCACGGTCCGCTCGTCGACCATGATGTCCACGTCGTCCTCCACGATCCCGGGAAGGTCCACGCGGATCACGAGGTGGCCGTCGGATTCATACACGTCGACCGCGGGTGCAAACGACACGTGGTGCACGGCGTGCAGCCGGCCGAAGAAATCGTCGAACAGCCGGTTGATCTGCTCCTGCAGGCGGTCGAATTCTTCCCAGGGATCATAGCGTTCGATATCCATCGAGATCTCCGGCCAGGGCTTCAGGCTACAGGCTGCAGG
>DATKZH010000011.1:0-3482 GCA_035528065.1 Thermoguttaceae bacterium
GATAGTGCCGCTTGCGGCTTCGCAGTGGGGAGTGGGGAGTGAAACGGGAGTCGCCGGTCTCTTGTCGCGAATCGGTTGGCAATGTCGAGAGGTTCTTCCGCCGGGACGGTGCCCGTTATTGGGTTTTTTACTGCGATTGTCGCATCGTCGTCGCCCGGCCCGGCGGTTCTTTTCTGGGGACTTGTATTCGCTGCGTGTGGGCGTTATGATGGGGGCAGCCGGACCGGCTTGGTTCACCCTGGCCGCACCTTTGGCATACGGGACCGATGAGCGTTAGACAGAAACGGCCTATCACGCAGGAAGTCACAGGACAAATGAGCAACCCACGGCTACAGTTCGACTTGCGACAATTGCCCGCCTGCGCGTTAGGCCGCAAATGTGCGGCCTACAGGTATTATCTGAGATCTTTCTAACTCCAAGTTATACGAAGAGATGAAGACAACAGAAGGCATTCTGGCCCGCAGTGAGCACTACACCGTTTCGCACGAGTATGAGGTCGTTCTGCTCGACCGGCCGTCCGGCCCACAGGTCGTTATCGGCGACTTCTACGGGGACCCAGCGGCAGCTATCATCGATGCTCACGAGAAGTGGGCCATTGTTGTTGGCTGTGGCATCGTGCTGTACTGGCTTCGGAAGCCCTTCACCCCGTATGAATATGACAAGAAAACCAATCAATGGTGGGAGGCCCATAGGTCGCCTCCCGACGAGTGGTGGATTGAGACCGTTTACCAAGTTGCGGGCAATACGGTTCGGTTTGTGGTTGATCCCGCTGCAGCCGTTGCCGGGGTCTACGAGTTGGACGTGGAGTCCCTTTCAATTGTCAAAGTGATTCCGAAGGAAGAATCCGTATAACAAGCCCATCAAGCAGAACGTTTTGGGCCGGGGCGTCCCAAAACGTCTGCTTATGGGCAGCGTTATGCTGCAAAACTGCGTGAATGCTAACACCATGGATTTGGTCGCCACACTGAGATCGAAAATTGACAAGCTGCCGGAAGGTGAACATTCGGCTGGCCTTGAGGCGGTGTCTTCCCACATCGAGACGGCATTTGGACATCTATCTCGTGGCCAACGTGACGGCGATGACACCGCATTCACAGACGTGATCTACCGGACCAATCAAGCGTTCGAGGGTAGCATCAAAGAGGCGTACCGTGTACTCGCGGGGAATGATCCAAGTCGGCAGCGTCCGTTCGACATCGAAAACTATCTCGAATCAAACGGCGTTTTTCGCGAACGAGTTTTGGCTCAGTTCACGAACTACCGGACAGAATGGCGTAACCCGTCAACACACGACTACAAGCTCGACTTTGACGAGAGTGAGGCGTTTCTGGCAATTGTTTCCGTGTCAGCGTTCGCGTGCGTGTTAATTGACCAGGTTGCGTCGAAGCTTGCTTACAATGCAGCCGTAGAAGAGACGGCGACCAAGAAAGATGAACTGAAGCAAAACTTCCGGAGTGATGACGTTTCTTTGATGGATCTCGCGATTGAACTATTCAAGGAGTTTCACTGCCAGCATGGTCCTGACTCCGGGATTCAGACCGAAATTCAACTGATGGGCGCACTTACCGGTTTCATCAGCTCACTCGTTCCCTCCGTTGAATCGACACTCGACTATCCACTACGAGGTGACACTCACGAACGCGCGGATTTGATGCTTTCGACCAATGATGACAAAGTCGTAGTGGAACTCAAGAGAACCTATAGTCCACGGGCGGCTTCAGATGGGCTGCTCACGCTCCAAAGATACATGGCGATGGCCGGATTGACGAATGGGATTCTCTTTCTGTATTCGCCTACCGGAGGCGAGGTGGTCGCCGAGGAACAGAAATTGCCGGATGGTACGGGACGGATCGTGATTGTACGTCCGAAGAATACCGCATAACCATCGTATGCACCGGAGCCGCCGAGCCGTGCGTTTTTACAATGGTTGCATCACTCCGGCGGCCCGGTGATGCGTGTCGTTAAGCGAAAAGCGCCCCGTCCACCCATGCGGTTCGTGAATCGTGTTGAGCGACTGCCCTTCTTGAGACGAGTGCGAACGGCCTGACGCTGCGGGTGTTGTTGCCCTCTGACAGTGGTGCCCCGCCGAGTCGTGTTGCAGGACGGACCTGGCGACTTGGGTGACGGACCTCAAGAGTTCGAGTCGGCTTCGATCGCCAGGCGCACGAGTTGGGCGACGGAATCCGCCTGCAACTTGGCGAACACCTCGCGCCGCCGGTTCTCGACCGTCCGCACGCTGATGTCCAACTCGTGGGCGATGGCCTTGTTGGCCTTTCCCTGGACCATCATGTCCATGACTTTGCGTTCGGCGGGCGTGAGCCGCGCGATGCGGTCGCGGATCTTCCGGCGTTGCTGGTGGTCGGCCCGAGAGGCCGAGTCCTCGGTCAACGCGGCGCGGATCGCGTCCCAGAGGTCGTCGTCATCGTAGGGCTTTTCGAGCAGCGTGACGGCGCCGGCCTTCATGGCCCGAACGGTGATCGGGGTCCGGGCGTAGGCCGTCAAGACGACGGCCGGGAGCAGCACGTTGCGGCGTTTCAACTCCTCCTGGAGTTCCAGCCCGCTCATGCCGAACATGCGAACGTCGGTCACCAGGCAGCCCGGGCGTTCTTGCAGGTAGGCTTCGAGAAACTCTTCGGCCGAGGCGAACGACTCGGCCGGGATTCCCATCGACCGGACGAGGGCGCAAACGGACTTGCGACCTTGCGGGTCGTCATCCACGACGAAAACGGTAGGTTCACTGGACACCGACGTGCCCTTCTCGCACTAGGGGCAACGTAAAGTGGAACGTTGCTCCGCCGTCAGGATTCGAGGCGGCCCAGATTTCTCCGCCGTGGGACTCGACGATCGACTTGCTGATGGCCAGTCCCATGCCCAATCCTTCAATTTTCGTGGTAGCAAAGGCGTTGAAGATGGTCAAGTCCTTATCGGGGGGGAGTCCGGGGCCGTTGTCGGCAACGGAGACCTCCACGAAGGCGTCGGTCGCCGCGGTCCGTATCGTGACCAGTCGCCGCGGCACCTCCGATTCCTCCAACGCCTCGCACGCGTTGCGCAAGAGATTCACCAGGACCTGCTGGATTTCGACCCGATCGACGCTCGCGGCCAAAGCAGCTTTGCAGCGCTCCCGTTGCACCGTGACATGCCGCTGGCGGGCCTCGAAGGCAACCAACTCGATCGACTCGCCGATGATTCCTTCGATGTCCGAAACGACTCGGATCGAGCCCGTCTTTCGGGCGAAGTCGCGCAACCGCCGGATGATATCGCCCGCGCGGGCGGCGGCGGCGGCGATTTCGTTCATCCAGTCGCGGAGGTCCTCCAGGTTCGGCTCGCGCTGGGCCGACAGGACGTTCCGGCTCGCTTTGGCGAAATTGAGGATGGAATAGAAGGGCTGATTGACCTCGTGGGCGATGCCGGCGACCATTTCCCCCATGGCCGAAAGTCTCGTCACGTGGGCCAAATGGGTCTCCATCTGCCGCAGCTTGTCC
>DATKZH010000012.1:0-13512 GCA_035528065.1 Thermoguttaceae bacterium
GAGCGGAGCCGGCGAGCGAGCAACTTCCGGGCCGACGGGGAGCTGGACGAGTATCTCCGCCAACACGGCATCGTGGGAATGGAGGGGATCGACACCCGGGCCTTGGTCCGCCGGCTCCGCATCCACGGGGCCATGAAGGGCGTGCTTTCGAGCGTGGACACGGATGACGCCAGCCTCGTGGCCAAGGCGAAGGCCAGCCCGGGACTGGTGGGCCGCGATCTCGTGCGCGAGGTGGTCCCCGACCGCCCGATCGAATGGGACGAGCCGCTCAGTCCCTGGGCAAGGCTCAAGCCAACCGAAAAGCGCGGCGAGCTGCCGCCGGATGCACCCCACGTCGTGGCACTGGACTATGGTCTGAAGTGGAATATCGCCCGGCACCTGTTCGACATGGGTTGCCGCGTGACCATCCTCCCGGGCACGGCCACGGCCGACGAGGTGTTGAAGCTCGAGCCGGACGGGGTGCTCCTTTCCAACGGCCCCGGCGATCCCGAGCCGATCGAGTATGCCCGGGAGACGATCCGGGGATTGCTGGGCAAGCGGCCGATTTTCGGGATTTGTCTGGGACACCAACTACTCTCGCTGGCGTGCGGGGCAAGAACTTTCAAGCTGAAATTCGGGCACCGCGGGGCCAACCAGCCGGTGATGAACAAGGCGACGGGCCGGGTGGAGATCACCTGCCAGAACCACGGCTTCGCGGTCGAGGCTGACACGCTGCCGGACGACCTGGAAGTGACCCACGTCAACCTCAACGACAACACCATCGAGGGCGTGCGGCACCGGAAGTTCCCCGCGTTCAGCGTTCAGTACCACCCCGAAGCCTCGGCCGGCCCTCACGACAGCAACTACCTGTTCGGCCAGTTTCGAGAGATGTTGGGGTGAGTGGTGAGTGGCGAGTGGTTGGCGGGAAGCGTGTCGCCGGCGGAAACCACCCGCTTGCGGCTTCGCCCGGAGATGGGAGAGCAGTGCTCTACACCTTCGGCGCCAGCCCTTCGGCGACCTTCTTGAGCCCGTCGCGGTCGAGCACCTGGACGTGACTGCCGTCCGGCTCGGCGATCAGACCGCCGTCGACCAGCCGGCGGAGCGTTCGGGAGAAGGTCTCGCTGGTCAGGTTGAGGTGGCTGGCCAAGTGTCGCTTCAGCGTGGGAAGCTCGACGAGGCCGTCCCGGCTGGCTTCTGCGTCGAGCAGATACCGGGCGAGCCGGCCGGCCGCGTCGCGCAGGACCACGTCTTCCATGAGGCTCACGAGGTGGCGAACCCAGAACGTCAGCCCGGCCATCATCCCCAGGCAAAGGGCGTGGTCCTCCTCCAATGCCTTGCGGAAGCGGTCCATCGGCAGCAGGGCACAGGTGGTGGGGGCGACGGCCTCGGCGGTGGCCGGGACCTCAAACCCCCCGATCGCCGCCACCTCGGCGAACGTCTGGCCCGGCCCGACCATGTGGAGCACGTGCTCCTTGCCCTGCGGGCCCGTCTTGAACACCCGGACCAGCCCGTTGCCGACCACGTAAACCCCGGGACACTCTTGCCCTTCGCGGAAAATTAGCTGACCCTTGGAGAATCTGGCGAGCCGGGCGATCGCCACCAGCCGGGCGAAGCCCGGCGGGGCAACCGCCGAGAACAGCCGGCAGCCGTGCAGGATTTCAGCCACGTTGACCGCCACGATGGGCGTCCTTTTTCGGGGGAAAACCTGGGACTTTTCTCCGGGCGGTTGATCCAGATCAAGGTCGGCCCGGCCGCCGGTCGCGATTATAGGGGCAAGCCACGTAGACGGCCACACGCACGGGCCCGTCGCCCTGTGCATCCGTTCCGCAAGCCGAAAAGGAGAAGCGTCGATGTTCTGTAACCAGTGTGAGCAAACGGCCCGAGGCATCGGCTGCTCGGCCAGCCCGGGCGTCTGCGGGAAAAACGAGGACGTCCAGTCGCTCCAGGAGACGCTCCTGTACGGGCTGAAAGGGATGGCGGCCTATGCCCATCACGCCCGGCGCTTGGGCAAGACCGACGAAAACGTCAACGCGTTCATCGAAGACGCCCTGTTTGCCACCATCACGAACGTGAACTTCGACCTGGACGCGCTTCTGGAGATGGTCCTGGAGTGCGGCAAGCAGAATCTCCGCGTGATGGAGCTGCTCGACGAAGGGCACGTCGAGCGGTACGGCGATCCCTCGCCCACCGCGGTCCAGGAGGGCACGTCCGCCGGGCCGGGGATCCTGGTCACCGGCCACGACATGCTCGACCTGGAGAACCTGCTCGCCGCGTGCCAAGGCACCGACGTGAAGGTCTACACCCACGGGGAAATGCTCCCCGCCCACATGTACCCCAAGCTTCGCGAGCACCCCAACCTGGCGGGCCACTATGGGGGGGCGTGGCAGAAGCAGAAACGGGAGTTCGCGGAGTTTACCGGGCCGGTGCTGGCCACCACGAACTGCATCCTGCAACCCAAGCCGAGCTACGCCGATCGCGTGTTCACCACCCGCTCGACGGCCGTGCCGGGCGGAGTGCGGATCACCGACGACGATTTCTCGGCCGTCGTGGCCAAGGCCCGGCAGTGCGCGCCGCTCCCGGAGAACCTGGGGAAGAAGTCGACCATCGGCTTCCATCACAGCGTGATCCTGGGGCTGGCCGGCACGATCGTCCAGGCGGTCAAGGACGGCAAGATCAGCCGGTTCTTCGTGATCGGCGGCTGCGACGGGGCCGAGACCGGGCGCAACTACTTCAGCGACTACGCCCAGGCCACCCCGGCCGACTCGTTCATCCTTACGCTCGGCTGCGGAAAATACCGCATCCGCGACTACGACTACGGCGAGCACCTGGGCCTGCCGCGGCTTCTGGACATGGGCCAGTGCAACAACGCCTACGGGGCGATCAAGGTCGCCGTGGGGCTGGCCGAGGCGTTCGACTGCTCGGTCAACGACCTGCCGCTCACGCTGGTGATCTCCTGGTTCGAGCAGAAGGCGGTCGTCGTGCTCTTGACCCTCCTCTATCTGGGCGTCCAGGGCATCACCATCGGCCCCAAGCCGCCCGCCTTCATTTCGCCGAACGTGTTCAAGATCCTCCAGGAGAAATTCGACCTCCGCCTGACCGGGGAGAGTGCCAAGGACGACTTGGCGCGGGCCATGGCGGGCTGAGGTTTCCGGACGGGCACGGGCGTTCGGCGCGGGCCTCGTGAACTCGGTAGCCCTCGTTGCAGCACGGTCCGGCGTCGCTTACCGCCGGTGATAGACGCGCACGGCGCCGCTTGTGTGCGCAAGCTGCCACGTGCTGCGAATTTCGGCCGGCGCGGGGTTTTCGTCGTCGCAGACGATCCAACGCACGCGGCCCTCGTTGACGACGCGGCGGATCACCTCGGGCGTCGGCTCCGCGTAGAAGGCGTCTCGCAGCCGGCGCCGCGAGAACACTTCTTCGCCCGTCACGAAGCCGTTGATGAACAGGTGGCCCTCGCGGCCTTCGTAGAACATCTGGCACCCGGCAAGGTTCGAGCCGAGCGTGAAGTGCCGCTTGTACACCCAGGCGATCTCGTCGGGCCGGCGCGCGTCGCGAATGAGATCGTCGACCCAAGGGTGCAGAACGACTTTCCCCCGGGGGACTTCGGTCCGCAAGAACCGCAACGCGCCGAGCCGATCGAGGTCGACGTGATGGTACTGCGTGGTCGGGCCGACCTGGGCGCCGGCCAGCAGCCAGAGCTGCCACGCGGCCAGCGCGAGCGGAATCCACCAGCGAGGCCGATGCCACTGGCGGATCGCCTGGAAGAGGACCGGCACGCCGACCAGCAAGAGGAGCAGGTAGCCGCAATCGGCCAGACGATAGATGTTGGGCGTCTCGTACCACTGATCCTCGGCGGTGTGCCCCCATGTCACCACGCAAGGGACGGTGAAGCCGAACGCACAGATCGCCGCGATGGCGGCCCACGCCGTGGGCGATCCCCGCGCGCCGCGCCGCAGCGCGACGACGAGGGCCACCACGCCGAACAGCCCGAGGTTGACGAACCGCATGAGGAAGTAGGCGACGAAACCCGTGTGGTAGATAATTTCCCCCACCGCCTGCTGGAGAAAGCCGGGCCGTCGGGCCGCGTCCTCGGGCGCTTTGCCTCGCTTCCACCGATATAGGGTGGCCAGCACCGGGTGCTCGCCCTCGGCGTCGCGCAACAGGTCGCGCCATTCGTGCTTGTACGAGTCGAGATACGAGTTGCGAGCCATCAGCTCCGGTCGCGACTGCAGCTCGGCCCCCGCGTAGAGAAGCCGCACGGCCAGGAGGCCTCCCAGGCACGCCAAAAGCGCGATGGGAAGGCGCCGGGCCGTTTCTCGAAACCGGGATGCGCACGAAACGGGCGCGGCGACGTCGGTGCGCCCGCTGGCTCGCCGGCGGCGGAGCATGCCCAGCGCCGGCACGATCGACCAGACCACCAGCCCACCCAGGGCCGCGGCGGCGGTGAACACCTCGTACAGCGGCATGGCGGCCAGAAGGCAGACGGCCAACGCGCCCCAGCGGCGCCGGCCGGCGCAGGCGTAACGATCTACGGCGATGATGGCCAGCAGCAACAGGGCGAACGACAGGTCCAATGGCTTGTCGTCCGGCGTGAACCGCGTCAGGCCGAAGAGCACCAGCGCGGCACACGCCGGCCACGCCGACGGCAGAAACCTCCGGCAGAAGGCCAGCACGGCCAACGATCGAATGACGACCCCCAGCGCGGCGGCGTGGAACCAGAACCCGTCGACGTAGTCGACGCCCACGGCCCGATGTGCGGCCGCCACGAAGAGGTGGGGGAAGTAGTGGCTCGGGAACACGTAGCCCGAGATCCGAAGCGCCGCTGGCGGCACGCCCTCCATCAAAGCCGCGCAGGGCGACATGTTGGTCATTTTGTCCGAGAAGAACGCCCCGTAGAGCCGTACGCCCGACGCGTCCCACTCGACCAGCGACGCCACGCGGGCGACGTGCCCGACGGCCAGCACGGCGACGACCAGAAGACCGGCCGCCCCCGCCCAGCCGAGGTTTCTGCAAAGGCGCCGGCCGGCTCGGCGTTCGTTCCACCGGCGGCGCCGCCTGCGGACTTCCCAAACCACGTACAGCGCGGCCAACCCGGCCATCAGAAACACCAGCGGCGCGTGGAGCCCCTGAAGCCCCGCCATCGCCAGGAAGAAATAGAGGAAGCTCGTCGCCAACACGCCGAAGACGCACGAGAGCGCCCAACGCTCGAACACGTCCCCCGGCCGGAGCCCCGCCACCCGGCGAATCACGTGGCCGGGCAGTATGACGGCCACCAGGACCCAGCCCGCGAAACGCACCAGGTCGCCCAGCGCGAAGTCGGGCACCACCTGCAACAGATCGGCCGAACCGGGCTGCATCGGGAGCCTGCGCCTCCAATCGGGTCGGGAGCCGACATCCTCCGTGTGGGGTCGATTATCGACGCGAGCCGGGTGGAGTCAACGTCAATCGCGTCTGCCCAACCCGAGCCGGCCCCTTTTGCTCAGTGCCAAACGGGCTATACTCGCCCCAAGCGGGACCGAACAACTCTTGCACGGTGGTTGCAGGGTGCCACGGGCATCTTGCCCGTGCACTGGCGAGACGCCAGTGGCACCCGGCCGTGCAACCGTTTTTCGCGTCCCGCCCCAGCGGCGCCGCCAGTTGCGCCGGCGCGTTGGGCCTTCCCACACTTCGACGAGTAGCCGGAATATGAGTCGCGGAAAGCCCTACGTCGAGCTGCGATGTGCCCAGTGCCCGTGGACGGAGCTGTGCGGGCCGGAGGACGCCGCGCGCTGGCTCCACGGAGCGAGGAAGCTCCGGGCAGCAAGCGAGCCGGAATGGGAGATCCTGTACGAAGTGCTCCGGTCGGCCGCGGGGCAGTTGGCGTGTCCGCAGTGCGGCGCGAAGGGCCTGGCGGTCGGGCCGGCGCGTGAGGACACGTCTGCTTGGCCCGGTGACAAGACCTGCTCCGCCTGCGGCCAGGCGATCCCCCGCGACCGGGCCGAGGCCTTGCCCGACGCCACGCTCTGCGCGGCCTGCCAGCGCCGGGAGGAGCAAGGGCGTTCGACCGCCGAGATCGAGTACTGCCCGAAATGCGGAGCCCCGATGAAGCTGCGGCCTTCCCGATCGGGCGGGGTGACGCGGTACGTGATGGCGTGTACGGGGGATCCGCCGTGTCGGCTGGGAAGGAATTGAGAATTGCAGATTGAGAATTGTAGATTGCAGATTGGGTCCGGGCCGGTTCGGTCAGGGAGTGTCCTTTGGGGATCTGACGACTCGCAGCCCCAGGAACAAGAGGCCGAAGAGGGTGGCGGCCGTGAGATGGCTGAGCCACCTGGGGAGGCCGGCGGCGGCGGGGAGATAGCCGACGCATAGGGCAAACGCCGCCACGACCAGGCTGTAGGGCATCTGCGTGCGGACGTGGGCCAGGTGGTCGCAGCTCGATCCGATGGAGCTCATGATCGTGGTATCGGAGATCGGGGAGCAGTGGTCGCCGAAGATGGCCCCGTCGAGCACCGCGCCGATGCTGACCATCGTCACCAGCCCGTACACGCCTCCGTCGAGTTGAAACGCCACGGGGATGGCCGTGGGAATCAGGATCGCCATGGTGCCGTAGCTGGTGCCCGTGGCGAACGAGGTGAGCGCGGCGACCGTGAAGACCAGGCCCGGGAACAAGAGCGGCGGAATCGCGCCGGCGAGCACGTTGGCCAGGAACTCGCCGGTCCCCAGCTTGTCGCACGTTCCCTTGAGCGACCAGGCCAGGATCAGCACCGTGACCGGCAGCAGGGCCCCCTTGAGGCCCACCACGAGCGATCGGACCAGGGGTGCGATCGGCACCCGCGCCACGGCCTTCGCCAAGGCCAACGCCACCAAAAGCGCGGTTGCCGCGGCCCAGGCAAGCAGGGGGATACTGCTGACGGCCCCAAACACTTCCCGCCAGCCGGCCAGACGCAGGATGGCCGACGGGTCGGAGGCCAACAGCAGCCGTCCTTCCCGAACGAGCCAGAACAGGGCGAGAAAGACTCCCAGCAACGTGAGCATCGGCACGATCGCCACGGCGGCGTGGATCCGCGCCGCCGGGTGCGGTTGGGCCGAGGCCATCGATTCGGAGGTCATCACGGTGGCGTCGTCGTCCAGGAGCTTGCCGTGTCGACGGGCCCTCCGTTCCGCGGCGGCCATGGGCCCGAAGTCCTCGCCCGAGTAGGAATTGAAAAACACGAAGGCGATCATACCAAAGCAGTAGAAGCGAAAGCCCAGGGCGTCGAAGAAGAGCTGGTAGCCGCCCTTGTCGATACCCAGGGATTGGGCGACGTCGCCCAGCAGGCCGACTTCGTAGCCGATCCAGGTGCTCACCAGGGCGATGCCGGCCACGGGGGCGGCGGTGGCGTCGACCAGGAAGGCCAGCTTCTCTCGGCTGACCCGCTGCCGATCGGTGACCGGCCGGAGCGTAGGCCCGACGATCATCGTGTTGGCGTAGTCGTCGATGAAGATCGCCAAGCCGGCGGCCATCGTGACCAGCTTCGTCGAGCGGACCGATCGGGCGAAGCGGACGAGCCAGTTGGCGACGCCCTGCAAGCCTCCGCCGACGAGCATCACGGAGATCATCGGCATGATCAGCACGACGAACGAGAGTATGAGCAGGTTGCTGACGTCGAACCTTTCCACGAGCGGCTCCCGGCTATCGACGTCGTAGAGGGTCTCGACGACGAACTTCCCCCCGTGCAGAAGACCTTGAGCCAGCCCGTAGAACAGCCCGGAGCACTCGCCCACGGCGCTGAGCAGCCCGCCTGCCAGCACGGCCGCAATCAGGCTCAAGAACAACCGGTTGGTGACCATCGCGAGGCTGACGGCCAGAAGCGGGGGAACGACGCCGTACCACGGCGGCGCCTCGGGCGGCAGCCGGCGGCCCGCCAGATAGGCGACCACACAGATCGCCAGCGCGACGGCCACCGTCGCCGCCGGGAGAATCCGCGACTTGCCTGATTCGACCACTTGTTGCCTTTATGCTCTTCGGGGAGAAGCCGTTTGCAGGGCATGGAAAAGGGCAACCGTCGCTTATAGTTGGTCGGCTGCGGAGCCGCAAGCCTTAGCGCGGCAGATTTCGGCGGCGTGCTCGGGCGAGAGCGTGCGCCGGAGCTCGTCGGGATGGTGATGGAACCAGGCGGCCAGCCCGAACCGTCGAGGGTAGCCGCGTTGTTGCTTCGCGTCGATACGCCGTTTGGGCGGAGTCTTCCCACGCACAACCGGCACCGTCGGCCGATTCGGGATTGTCGCTGCGATCGGACCGCCCGGAGGCCGCGTCCGTCACTCGGCCGAAGGTGGCGTGCGTCCGCCGTCGTGCCGGGTGTGACCTAGAGTTCCTACGACTGGGTCCATCGGCGGCCGCGCGGTTTTCACGTTTCGCCAGATTCTCGGCAGCCGGCTTCTTCCTCGGAAACAGTCGCCGGGGCGGTCCAGGGACCGTGAAGGAAATCAGCATGCCCTCGTTGCCAACGCAAGCCACGACGACGAGTCCGGCGCTTCGGCGGCTGGTGCGCGAGATCGACGATATCTCCACGCTCCCCCACGTCGCGGACCGCGCAACGCAGGCTGCCGCCGATCCCAACGTGGAGGCGGCCGACCTGAGGCAACTCCTGGAGAGCGACCCGGCCCTGAGTGCGCGCGTGCTGCGGTACGTGAAATCGTCGGACTGCCCGGTGCGAGACCAGATCACCAACCTCCAGCAGGCGGTCTTCTATCTCGGCACCAAGCAGATCCGCGATCTGGCCATGACGGCCGGCGTGAGCGATCGGTTCCGCACCGACTTGATGATCGGGACGTACCAGCGCTCGCAGCTCTGGCAGCATTCGGTCGCCGTCGGAGTCTGCTCGCGGATGATCGCCAAGCGACGGAAGCTGGCCGACCCCGAGGACGTCTTCCTCGCAGGGCTGTTGCACGACGTCGGCATCATCCTCGAGGACCAGTATCGGCACGACGCATTCTTCGAAGTCATCCGTTCGCTCCAGGAGGACCTTACGCTCACGGAAGCGGAGCGGAATCACTTGGGCTTCGACCACACGGCCCTGGGCGAGCGAGTCGGTCAACGCTGGGAATTTCCCGACGCGGTCATCGCCGCAATCCGATACCACCACGTGTCGGTGGGCTATCGCGGCGACCATATCGACACGGTGCGGTGCGTGGAAGTGGCCAACCTGATCTGCACGCTCCGAGGGATCCCTTCCGTGGGAGTCAAGCTGGTGAAGTTCTCGCGAACTGCCTTCGCCGGCCTCTCGCTGGCCCGAGAGGACGTGGCCGGCCTGATCGAGGAGTTGGACGAGGAGCTTACCGGCCACTCCGATCTGACGCATGCGTAGCGAGGCAGGGCCTCAGAACGAGGCGAGAGTCCAGTGGTCAGGGTCCGGGGTTCAGGGTTCAGGATTTACGTGTATAGGTGGAACTCCAAGTCCTGAACCCTGAACCCTGAACCCCACAACCTTGACTCATTTGCGGCAAATGCCCGAAGCCAAGTGCGCTAGTGGTCTCGCAATCCTTCCCTTGTGAGTTAGGTGCCACTGGCGTCTCGCCAGTGCGTCCACGAAAGCACGGGCAAAATGCCCGTGCCACCCACCGGCCCCCTGTCGCGCCCGTTGGAAATGGCCGAACGTGCTTGCTATCATGATCCCCAGGGCAGAACGGGCTTTCCCCTCACAAAGGGCTTGACGAAGGAGTAGGCGGATGCCGTTTGAGAAACACCCGGGTGTCGTGCTGCTGCGGTTCTCTCTGGCAGCAGTCGTTCTCGCCGTCACAAGCGATGGCCTGGCTCTGGCTGCGGAAGCACGAGCCCCGGAGGAGAATCGCTGGGAGCCGAAAATCCGTCAGTTCGAGGAGCAAGACAAGAAGGAAATGCCGCCGGCCGGCGGGATTCTCTTCGTCGGAAGCTCGAGCATCGTGGGCTGGAAGGTCGACGAGTGCTTCCCCGGATTGCCGGTGATCAACCGCGGCTTTGGCGGGTCGCAGGTCGCCGACAGCGTGCACTTCGCCGATCGGATCGTCCTCCCGTACCGTCCGAAGATCATCGTCCTGTACGCGGGGGACAACGACGTGGCCGCGGGCAAGAGCCCCGAGCAGGTGCTTCGCGACTACCGGCAGTTCGTCGAGAAAGTCCACGACGGGCTCCCCGAGACGCGCATCGTGTTCGTCGCCATCAAGCCGAGCATTCGCCGCTGGAACCTGGTGGACAAGATGCGCGAGGCGAACCGGCTGATCCGGGCGGCCGCGGAGAAGGACGAGCGGCTCGTGTACGTCGATATCGACGGGCCGATGATCGGCGACGACGGAAAGCCCCGTCCGGAGCTGTTCAAGCGGGACGGGCTTCACCTCAACGCCGAAGGCTACAAGCTCTGGTCCGCCCGGTTGCTCCCGCATCTGACGCTTGACCAGTAGCGGCCGCCGGCGCCGACTTCCGGCCTCCGCGCCGGTCGATCTCGGGGATCGCATTGCGTGCTGATTCCGGGTATGCTGGTATCCGTCGGTTGGACGAGTGCCGACGCTTTGCGCATCGTTCCCATGCTTCGCGTGGGCACGATGAAAGCGATCTACGATCCGCGCCCTGGGGGCGCATGGCCGATTGGGAGTACCGCACGATGAGAACTCTTGTCACGACCGCGCTATGGAGCTTCTCGATGATCGCGTGGGGAGCATCGACGATCGCCCTGGCCGGCCCGCCGCCCGGGGAAGGCTGGGAGCCGCTGTTTGACGGCAAGGACCTCGCCGGCTGGAAGATCCCGGAAGGGGACGGCGGCCACTGGAAGGTGCTCGATGGGGTGATTGATTACGACGCCCAGTCGGAAGCCAAGCGCGACAGGAACCTGTGGACCGAGCAGTCGTTCGGCGACTTCGTCTTGCACGTCGACTGGCGATTCAAGCAGACGACCGGGCTGTACCCGATGCCCAACGTCCTGCCCGACGGCTCCTGCGAGACCGACGCCGACGGCAACGTGATCAAAGTCGAGCGGCCCAACGCCGACTCGGGCATCTTCCTGCGAGGGTTTCCCAAGGGGCAGATCAACCTCTGGTGCTGGCCGGTGGGCTCCGGCGAGCTGTGGGGATATCGCAACGACAAGTCGGCGCCCCCGGAGGTCCGCGCCGGCGCCGTGCCCAAGGTCTGTGCCGACAAGCCCGTGGGCGAGTGGAACACGTTTGTGATCACGATGGAGGGCGACCGGGTCACGATCGAGCTCAACGGCAAGACCGTGATCGACCGAGCCCGGCTCCCCGGCATCCCCGAAAGCGGCCCCCTCGGGCTCCAGCACCACGGCGGCCTGAACAAGAAGACCGGCCAGTTCAGCCCGGCATCGAGCTTGATCCAGTTCCGGAATATCTATATCAAGAAGCTTTGACACACGCGTCGGCTCTGCTTTTGCGACAAGGATCAGCCAAGAACAAGCTCATCGTTCCCACGCTTGAGCGCATCGTTCCCACGCTTCTGCGTGGGAACGATGAGAGTGAATCGGTAGCTCGATCAGAATGGCAAGGAGACTCCATGTTCCTCGCATTTGGCGAAATCATGCTGCGCGTGGCCCCGCCGGGCTTGATGCGGTTTCGGCAGGCGCTGCCCGGGGCGTTGGACGTGACGTTCGGCGGCGGGGAGTCCAACGTCTGTTCGTCGCTGGCCATCCTGGGCCGGCCCGTGCGATATCTGACGGCGCTCCCCAAGCACTCGCTTGCCGACGCCCTGGTCGGGGCGCTGCGGAATCTGGGCATCGACACGGGCCACATCGTCCGCCGCGACGCGGGCCGTCTGGGCATCTATTTCCTCGAGACGGGCGCCAATCAGCGAAGCTCCCAGGTGATCTACGATCGCCAAGGGAGCGCCGTGAGCCTCGCCGCCCCGGAGGAGTACGACTTCGCGGCGGCCCTGGAGGACGTCACCCGCGTGCACGTGACGGGCATCACGCCCGCGCTGAGCGAGAACGCGTTCAACGCAACGCTCGAGCTGGTCCGGCTGGCCGCCCAGAAAGGGGCCGCCGTCTCCTGCGATCTCAACTTCCGCAAGAAGCTCTGGCGATGGCACCCGGACCGTGACGCCCAAACGCTGGCCGCCGAGTGCATGGCGGAGATCCTGCCGCTGGTGGACCTGGTCGTGGGCAACGAAGAGGACGCCGAGAAGGTGCTCGGCATCCGGGCCGAAGGCACGTCGGTCGAAGAGGGCAAGATCAAGGCCGCCGCCTACGAAGAGGTCGCCCGACAGATACACCGGCGATTCCCGAACGTCTCCCAAGTGGGGATCACGCTCCGGGAGAGCATCTCGGCCAGCCACAACAACTGGGGGGCGATGCTTCTGGACGTCAAGTCGAACGAGGTCCACTTCGCGCCGTTGGACCCCGAGGGGGACTACCGTCCCTACCAGATCCGCAACATCGTCGACCGCGTGGGGGCCGGCGATTCGTTCGTCGCCGGACTGATCTACGCGCTGGACAGCGAGAAGCACGCCCAGCCCGACGCCGCCCTGCGCTTCGCCGTGGCGGCCAGTTGCCTGAAACACTCCATCCCCGGCGACCTCAACTACGCCACGCTCGACGAAATCGAGGCGCTCGCCGCCGGCCAGGCTTCCGGCCGGGTGCAGCGATAGCCCGCCGCGCCGGCCACGAGCCGTCCCGCCGCTACGGTCGCGCGCAGCGTAGGCCAGACCTTCGCAGTCCTCGCTCACCCCCCCCGAAGGCCGCGTTTGGCCCGGGCGTTCCTTCCCTCGCCGTTGCCGCTTCGCAGCCGGCAAGGGGCGGAGAAATTCGAGCCGTAGGCTCCGGCACGAGCGCGTCAGCAATCGGTAGATTTTCGGGACATCCCGAAATGCCTATGAGTAGTTGGGAGTGGAAGGTGGCGAGAACGTTGAGTTCAGCCGCGTGCGGGCCGCGCCCTTGCGGCTTGAACCATCGACCAACTTTCCATGTTCATTGACGTTCGAACAATCAGAGGGGTAGCACGTCGGCTGCAACGATTTGTTCGGCGTTATCGACGTGGTGTGAACCATCAGATATGTCCGCAGGAGTCACCTCTAACAGGCATGAATATACCCTCGCTGCAACTATTCTCGGTTTCCCAGACGTCACTCTTCACGTGGCTCTTGAACCGGTGGTAGTGGCCATCACCGCAGAATCTGCAATGTGAGCCTTCAATCCCTGGATAATAGTGTTCGGCAATCAACCGTGCAACATTCTCGGCCGCTCTTTGCAGCTCGACGACTTCTGGCCGTTCTCCAGGAGCCTCCGAAAATGGTAACCGTTCATGGCTCCTGAAAGGTTGATGTTGGTCAAACGGGGCACATCGGTTATCAAGGAGGAATGGCACGGACGCACACGGGAGGCGGAATCCAGAAACTGATCGAGGCGGCAGTGACGCCGCTGAAGGCGAGGATCGCCGAACTGGAAGCGGAGAATGCGCGTCTGCATGCCGAGATCGCTCGGCTGAAGAAGGATTCCTCGACCTCCTCGAAACCGCGAAACCGCCTTCCAGCGACGTCGTCAAGCCGCCGCGGCCGGCGCCGGTCGGCGGCAAGCGGCGGAAGCGTCGCCGAGGCGG
>DATKZH010000013.1:0-10016 GCA_035528065.1 Thermoguttaceae bacterium
CCGTCCGTCTGGTGGGGCGCCCTCTCCCCGCGAACCACTGGATCGCTTGCGCCCGTCGAATCCATGACAACTCCGCTCCCAACATACCCGCGGCGGCCTGCGGCGCTCAATACCGATCCCCAGAAGATCATCCGGGCGGACGCGGCTACCGGCGAGGGAGCGAGACGTCGCCAGGCACGGGTCGTCTGTGGATCCGGCTCGAAGCGATCGTGGCGGCGGTGGGGGCGATGATCGTGTGCGCCGTCGCCCAAGGACGCCTTGCAGGACACCAGCCGCGCGGGTTAGACTGAATAGCAGTCTGCCCCGAAACTCGTCTGGGAGAGAGCGAGATGCCCGCCGAGGCCAAGCCCGCGCGTACGCTTCAGGAAGTGGCTGCCGTTATGGACTTGGGGCCACTGTTGCCTGGCGACTGGCGTTACGTGGACATCAGCGAGGGGCGCCAGAGCCCCGCGTTGCGGCAGTTACGCGTCCGTCTGGAAGACGCGGGCGCCACGAAGGATTCGCTGGAGTTCCCCAAGATCGCGCTGACCGGCCACCGAGGCTGCGGCAAATCGACCGAGCTGCTGGGCGATGGGTGAAAGCGAGGGCGGCGGACACGCACCGGCGGGCACGCATCCGGGCGGCAAAAGCCGACCGTCGACCCCGCCTCGCGCGCAGGCGTCCGACAACGACCGGCAGTTGCGCCGTCTGGGCGCCTTTCTGGAAGACGCGGTCGGCTTTCACCTCGCCTTGGTCACTTGCGACACCCCCAGAGTCCGCGATCAGCAACTCGATCGATTGGCCCGGCAGCTCCAAGCGAGCCGCGTCTGGCTTACGCGCGTCGACCTAACAGAAACGCCCCGGGAAACGCAGTTGCTCGAGCGTCTGCGTCGGCATCTGGCCGGCCTCGAGGTGCCCCGCGGCAAGCGCCCGGCGCTGATGGTCGTGGGTCTGGAGGCGACCTTGGACTACCATCGGCTCGGTCCCGGCGCCGCCGAGCGCCTGGCCATCCTGGAAAACGCCAACGCCCAGCGGGACGCGTTCGCCCGCGACTGCCCGGTCGCCGTCGCGATCTGGTTGAACCCCACGGCCACCAGCGTGCTTGCCGCCCGCGCCGCCGATCTCTGGCACTGGCGAAGCGGCACGTTTCGCTTCGCGGGCGGCGCCGAATCGCGCCGAGAAATGGAGGACCGGCTGCTCGAAATGCCGGTTGTCGAGTCCTTCAGCCTGCCCAGAAAAGAGGCCCTCGAACGCATCGCCTCGCTCCGCGACCTGCTCGCGGAGTCGCGTGCGAGTCCTCAGGCCGATACGCTCCGCGGCCGTCAACGGCGCATGGCGTTACTTAAGGAACTAGGGCTTGCCTACTTCGCCATCGCCGACTTCGAGCACGCGATAGGCGTTTGGGAGGAAAGCCTGCGCATTGCGATCGCCATCGGCGATCGCCGGGCCGAGGCCGGCGGTTTCCTAAGGCTGGGCAATGCCTACAGCGCTCAGGGCGATCTCGCGCGGGCAATCGACGACTACGGCCATGCGCTGGAGCTACGTCGGACCTTGGTGGAGTCGGAAGGGCGCCGGGAACTGGTCGGCGAGCTGGCAGGGACGCTCTGCAACCGCGGACTGGCCCACACGGCCATGGGAGCGTGGGACGAGGCGCGGGCGGATCTCGATACCGGCGGAGGCCTTCTGCACGAAGCGGTCCGGGCAGGGAGGATCGACTTGCTGCCTCTTCTCATGCAGAGTTTGGCGCAACGCATCGGAAGTCTTAGCCAACTGGGCCACCTCGAAGTGGTCCGCGCATGGCTGAGCGACCTCACCGAGCGGCTGGAGACCTTGGCGCCGCAGTTTGCCGGCAATCCGCTCTGGCAAGAGCCAGCCGCCTGGCTGGCGGAGGCCGTTTCGCACAACAAGGAGCCGCTCGAACGCGCCGGCGTGGAGACCGACCGCCTGCTCCGCGCCCTGGCCCCGCTGCTCGAGCCACCCCCGGACACGCACGGCCGCCCGTAACAGCCTGTTGAAGAAGTCGTGTGCCACTGCTTGCCGGCAAGCAGTGCCGCTGAGCCGAAGTAGGGTGCGTGAAACGCACCAATCGTGATACAAGCAAATGTCACGTCAGCCCCGTTGCCGCGGTCGCTCAGCGTGGCGACATTCTCTGCGTTCAAGAAGAATGGTGCGTTTCACGCACCCTACGGCTCGCCGGGGGCATGAGCGGGCATCCTGGTGCGGAAGAATATCTTCCCCTCCTCACCCCGCCACGCGCGGCCGGCTTGTTCGCTTGTTGCGGGGTGAGGTCCCAATTAACAGGGCGCGCAAGTGCGCTGGGGCCCGAGGGGTAGTGCGCTGGGGCCCCATGGTGAATGCGCTGGGGTTCCAGCGCAGGTGCTACAGGGTCGCAGGCCACCTGCGCGCACGCCAGGTACTGGGCGAAACGCCCTTTTTGGACGCGCGCACGGCGCAACGTGTGTGGTGAAAAGGACTTGCATTTTTGGGCCGGACTCGAAATTCCTGACCAACAATTGAGTTCGACGTAACTCGTTTCACGGCAACGACTTGCAGTTGGTGGCCGGGGCCATTGTTGGACACTTGGACGGGCCTTTTGGGCGGCTTTCGCGTGCCCGGTTTTCGGGCTAACGTGTTGAGCTTACCATGTTTGCGCCGAGCCGCAAGGCGATTTCTGGACGGGGCCGCTTCGCTTCCAACTCCTCCCGGCGTGCCCGCCCTTTTTGGCCACCAACGAACGGGCGCCCGGAGTCGGCCTGGGGAAGCGATTCGGCCCAAACACGCGAGGTGGCGGGTGGGGAGTGGGGAGTGGGGAGGATTTGGCGTTCGACGTAAGCGCAGAAGCCCTGACCCCTGAACCCTGAACCCCGACCCCTGACCCCTACACCCGCATAGCCGGGTGGGACGTCACTTCTTGAGCTCGGCCGTGTGCGACTCGGGGCGGCTGGCGACGTCGGGCGGGTCGGCGAGGAGGGTTTCGGTGAAGCGGGTGACGTAGTGGAGGCTGCTGACCGGGTTGTTGGGGGTGAATCCGACGACGCGGCGGTCGAGGTCCATCTGCTGGCCGAGGACGCGGCCGGCGTCGAGGTCGAACCGGACCGTGCCCGACTGCTCCCGCTGGATCAGCTTCGCCTCGAGGGCCGGATCGTGGAGCGGCGTGAGGATCCTGGTGGCCACTTCGATCGTGGCGACGCCGGTCTTCACGCTTTGGAGCTTGAACGTCTGGAGGGTCTTGACCTTCTTGACGGTTCCGTTTTCCAGCGGCACGTCGACGTTGCAGGGGAGGTTCCAGGTGTGCCCGATGGCGATCGGCTCGCCGGGCAGGGGGATGGTCATCAGGCCCTCGTTGTTCTGGGCGGCGGCCTTCACGGGCTTTCGCTCGCGATGGAGGATCTCGCCGTGGGAGTCCATCTTGACCACGGCGATGGGGACGCCGATCGACTGGGCCACGCCCTCGAAGCCGGGCGGGGGCTGTTCGTCGGTCAGGCTGCGGTAGCGGACCTCGGGGCGGTCGGTGAATTGGTTGCGCATGTCCACGCTTTCGACCAGGTGCTCGAAGGTGGCCGTGCCGTCGGGCTCGACGTCCTTCACCCGCCACGCCTTGACCGACTTGGTGACGGTCTCGGCCACCTGGGTGGTGTCGGAGACGGTGGTCCGCACCCGGGCCTGCTGGAGCACCTCCCAGCGAACCGTCTCGCCGGGCTGGAACCGGTAGCGAAGCGTGAACTTCTCGGGGGGGGAAACGGACGGGGCCGCGGGGGAATCGTCGGCCGAGGCACGGGCGGCGACGATCGCCAGGACGAGGAGCCCGACCGAGAGGGGGTAGGTGGCCTTCATCACGCTCGCTTCCTTTCGAGTTGATGGGCAAATGGGTTGTGACGCGGGGGCGCGGCGCGCGCCGGCCGTGGTCACGACTTGGAGCGATCCTTGCGCAAGCGCCCGCCCCAGCCGAGTTTTTCGCGAAGCGTATGGTAGTAGCTATGGCCCGGCGCGGCGACCAGCTTGAACTGGACGTCGGCGCGTTGGACCCGGACCCGATCGCCGGGGACGACCGTGCACAACACGCGGCCGTCGAGCATGACCGGGGTCTGCTCGCGGGCGTCGGAGATGACCATCTCGTAGACCCGATCGGCCGAGTCGACCACGGGGCGGTTGGTCAGCGTGTGGGGACTGATCGGGGAAATCACGAACGCCTGAAGGTCCTTGCGCAAGATCGGTCCGCCGGCTGAGAGGCTGTGGGCCGTCGATCCGACCGGGGTGCTGACGATGAGGCCGTCGCAACTATAGGTAGTTACGAGCTCTGAGTCAACGTAGAGATCGACGTCCATCATGGCAAAGGGCGGCCCGGCCTGGACGGCGACCTCGTTCAGGCCGATCCGCTCGCCGAGCACCTCGCGGGCACGGGTGACACGGCACTGGAACATCAGGTGCTCGACCACCGGGAGGTCTTCGAGCGAATGATGCTCCAGCAGGTCGATCAACTCTTCGGGCGCAAGATCGGCCAGGAATCCCAGTCTCCCCAGATTGACGGCGATGACGGGCAACTGGCGGTGTCCCATCTGGCGGGCCGCCCGGAGGATCGAGCCATCGCCGCCGAGGACGATCGCCGCATCGGCCTCGACGCCGGAAAGGTCGGCGCGGCCGGTGAAGTCGGCCAAGGCGATCTGGGCGTGGCGTTCGATCAGCGGACGGAGCCGCTCGGCTTCCCGGAGCACGTCGGGGATCTGCCCTGGGCCCAGTAGGATAACGCGCATGGGGGGTGGTCCTTGTGAGTGGGGGGCCGCTTGGTGCAGGTCCTGATGATAATCGGGACCGCAGCCCAGGGAAACCGCAGTGGGCGGGCCTGTCAAGCTCTGACGGTTCTAGCGGTCGTTTCCGTGGTTCTGCCGTTAATGACGGTATCGGAGAGGGAAAGCGTAATTGCTGCGCCGATTGCAGGCCGACAAGCGTTGACGTGAGGGGGGTCGTTCGGATTGTGCGGACGAGCACCGGAAGGGCCCCAAAATCGGCGCGGATCCTGCGCGCAGCAGGGGAACGGAGACCAGTCAGGACCATTCGTAGGGGGGGGATCCTTCATGAGGACCGCAATGTCAATCGCCGTGAGGTCGCTTGTGGCGACACTCATTCTTCTGGGGACTGCCGTCGGGGAGGAGGTGTTCGTGACCGATGCCCTTTTGGGGACTGCCGTCGGGGAGGAGGTGTTCGTGACCGATGCCGAGTTGACCGGCTTCGCCGAGCCGCCTGTGGACGAGGCGTATTCAACCAACGACGTGGCAGACTGCTGCGAGCTGGACAACCTGTGTTGCGGTCCCGTCTGGACCGTCACGGCAGGCGCGTTGATCATGGATCGCAGCACGCCGGACGACGCCGTCCTGGTGACCGACAGTCTCCAGGCGGGCGGGAACGTGTTGCTGGACGCGGGCGAGTTCGACTTCGATTTCCGGGGCGGATGGGAGCTTGGCGCGATCCGTCACAACTTCCGCTGCACGTGCTGGGACCTGGAAGCCCGGTACGCCCGGATCGACGGTTGGCGATCGGTGCGGGATTTCGTTTTCTCGCCTTACGGGTCCGTGGTCCACTACCGCACCCCGATCGGAAACACGGCGTTCTCCGCACTCGTCGGCGCGGCCTACGAGTCGCACTTCGACAGCCTGGAGCTGAACCTGCGTCGTCCGATCGGCTGCGGCGGGCTGACGTTGCTGGCCGGCTTCCGGTTCGCCGAGCTTGACGAGCGTGGCATGACGATTCTCCGGGTGACCGATCCCGGCGCCCTGGAGAACCTGGCCACGAGCCAGATCGGCGCGATCAACGACCTGTACGGGTTCCAGCTCGGTGCCGACGGGTGCCTGTGGCAATGGTGCTGCCTGAGCCTGGACGGGAAGCTTCGGGCGGGGGTCTACTCGAATCGGGCCGTCAACAGCGTGACTCACGTGCAGACGGGTGCCCCGGAGGCCTGGGGCTCGCGTGCCCGCGATAATCAAGCCGCCTTCCTGGGAGAGCTGGGGCTGACCGGCACGTGTCAGCTCACCGATGGCGTGGCGCTGAGGGCGGGCTATCAGTTGACATGGCTGGAAGGCGTGGCCGTGGCTTCCGATCAGGTCGCCGTGTCCGATCCGGTCTTCGGTACCGCGACGGTCGACACCGACGGCGGCGTGCTTTACCACGGTGCGGTGATTAGCCTGGAGTTCAGCCGGTAGCACTCAGCGACGCTCGGCAGAGCGATGAGCGGGCGGGTCATCGAGGACTCACCGCGCCCGGGGGCTCTCGACGGCTGCGAGCAGGTCCAGGCCCGCGGCCAACTGGCGGCAGGTCTCGGCGATGCCCGGTTCGTCCAGGCCCAGATCGGCCAGCAGCTCCGGCCGGTCGCCGTGTTCGATGAAGCGGTCGGGGACGCCGAGCCGGCGGATGTGGCCGGTGTTCAAACCGGCATCGGAGGCCGCCTCGAGGACCGCGCTTCCGAACCCGCCCATCAGGGCGCCTTCCTCGACCGTGAGGACAAACGGGCTGGTTTCCACGGCGCGGAGAATCGTTTCGGTGTCCAACGGCTTGACGAATCGGGCATTCACGACGCCCAGATCGAGCCCTTCCCGGCGGAGCCGATCGGCCGCGCGCAGGGAGCAGGCCAGCGGGGCTCCGCAGGCGACGATCACGCCGTCGTGGCCGAAGCGGAGGGTCTCGGCGGTGCCCAGCTCCACGGGGGCCGGGTCGCGGTCGACGGTCTCGGCCGGGGCCTTGGGGTAGCGGATCGCCGCGGGGCCGTCGTGAGCCAAAGCGAACTGGACCATCATCGGCAAGTCAAAGGCGTCGCCCGGGGCCATCACCACCATGTTGGGCAGCGGTCGCAGGTAGGTCAGGTCGAACACGCCGTGGTGCGTGGGCCCGTCGGGACCGACCACGCCGGCGCGGTCGAGCATGAGCAGGACGGGCAGATTCTGGAGGGCCATCTCCTGGAAGATCTGATCGTAGCTGCGTTGCATGAAGGTGCTGTAGACGTCGACGATCGGTCTTGCGCCCGACTTGGCCAGACCCGCCGCGAAGGCCACCGCGTGCGATTCGCAGATGCCCACGTCGAAGAACCGTTTCGGGAACTCGTCCCGCACCGGCTCCAGCATGTTGCCCTGACACATCGCGGCCGTGATCACCACGACGCGAGGATCCTGGCGCATGGCGGCGAAGATCGCGTCGCGGGCGACGTTGGTATAGGACGTGGAGCGTCGCCTTTTGAGCGGAACGGCGGACCCGTTTTCTCGGAAGAACGGGGCGGGGGCGTGGTAGGTGACCGGGTCCTCGACGGCCGGCTCGAACCCGTGCCCCTTTTCGGTCACCACGTGCAAGAGGACCGGGCCTTCAAAGTCGCGGACCATCGCCAGGTACTTCTGCAACTGGCGGACGTTGTGCCCGTCGACCGGGCCGATGTAGCGGAACCCGAGCTCCTCGAAGAGCATCCCGCCCAACATGCCGGCCTTGATGCCGTCCTTGATCTGGTGCAGCAGCCGTTCCATGGGATTGCCCACCACCGGCACCCGATGGAGCATCTTCTGCACTTCGTTCTTCAGGCTGGAGTAGGAAGCCGTCATTCGCAGCCGATCGAGGGACTCGGCCAGCCCTCCCACGCGAGGGCAGATCGCCATCTGGTTGTCGTTCAAGACGACGGTGATGTTCTTCTTCAGCCCGCCGGCGTTGTTCATCGCCTCGAGCACGATCCCGGAGGCGAACGCGCCGTCGCCGATCACCGCGACCGCGTGCCGGTCTTCCTCCGGGACGACCAGGTCGTCGCCGCACTTCAGCCCCAGGGCCGTGGCCACGCTACAGCCGGCGTGTCCGGTCATGAACAGGTCGTACGGGCTCTCCGCGGGGTTGGGATAGCCCATCAGGCCCCCCTTGGCCCGAATGGTCGCAAACTCATGGTAGCGGCCGGTAACCATCTTGTGGGGATAGACCTGATGGCCGGTGTCCCAGATAAGGCGGTCCCGCAGGAAGTCGAAGGTGGTGTGCAGGGCGAGCGTCAGCTCGATCACCCCCAGGTTGGAGGCGAAGTGGGCGCTTCGGGTGCCCAGGAGCCGGCAGAGCGCCTCGCGCATCTCGCCGGCCAGCCGCTCCAGCTCTTTGGGCGAGAGCGCTTTCAGGTCCTGGGGGGACCGGATTGTCGAAAGGATGCCGTCCATTAGCGATTTCTTTCCAACACGTAGTGTGCCAGCGCCACCAGGTTGCCCGCTCGCGACCCCAACGGGTCGAGAGCCTCGCAGGCTTCCAAGACCAACCGCTCGGCGCGTCGCGCGCTCTCGGCAACTCCCAGCAGCGCGGGGAACGTGAGCTTGCCGCGATCGGCGTCCTTCCCCACGCGTTTGCCCATCTCCGCCTCCCGGCCGTGGACGTCGAGCAGATCGTCGGTGATCTGAAACGCCAAGCCCAGTTTCCTTCCATACGTTGCCAGGGCCGCCGTTTGCTCGGGGGTGGCACCGGCCACCGCAGCTCCCAGCCGGAGCGAGGCGAGGATCATCGCCCCGGTCTTGCGGTCGTGGATCGATTCCAGCAGGTCGACCGTCGCCGGTGCTCGGCTGCCGGCCAGATCGTCGGCCTGGCCACCCACCAAACGGCAAGGCCCGGCGGCCTCAGCAAGCATAGCACAACAGGCGGCGGCCACTTGGGGGGGGTGGACGTCGCTGGCCAGCGTCTGAAACGCCAGGGCCAGCAGCCCGTCCCCGGCCAGGATGGCGACTGCCTCCCCAAACCGCTTATGACAGGCCGGTTGCCCTCGGCGGAGATCGTCGTCGTCCATGGCCGGCAGGTCGTCGTGGACCAGGGAATAGGCGTGGACCATCTCCACGGCACAGGCTGCGGGCAAGGCCGCGTCGATCGCCCCGCCGCAAGCCTCCGCGGCCATCAGGACCAACATCGGCCGCAACCGCTTTCCCGGGGCCAGCAGACTGTAGCGAATCGCCTCCCGGAGCCCGCCGGGACACCCGTCCCGCAGCTCGGCATACTCCGCCAGCGCGGCGTCGATCCGGCCGCGGAGTTGGCCGGCATACTCGACGAACGTGGAAGTGGCAATGTCTACCATTAGGCGGGGAAGACACGGGGTCTAGAGAAGATGACAATGGCACCAGAGGCTCGCGCTGGCCGGGGTCACCGGTACCCGTCAGGGTCTACGGAGACTCTTCATTTTAGGAGAACCCTTCCAGCGCGTCCACGTCGGTATCCCCGGCCTTCGAGGACCTACTTTCGGGTGGTCCGGCGGAATCGCTCGTCGAACGCCTTCGGCCCGGCGCCCTGTCGTTTGGGGATGGTGGGGCGTCGTCCATGGGCGTGGAGATGGGACTGCCCTGCGGATCGATCCCGCTCAACAGCTCGATCCGCCGCTCCGCGCCCTCGAGCAGATCGTAGCACCGCCGCAGCAGATTGACGCCCTTCTCGTACCGCTCGAGTGCCTCGTCGAGCCCGATCTCGCCCTCCTCCAATTGGCGGACGATCGTTTCGAGCTGTTCGAGCGCCGCCTCGAAGGTCGGCTCCCCGGCCACTTCCTGTTTGGATTGCTTCTTCGCCAAGACGTGCCTCCGACCCGTTGGCCAAGCGGCGGATGGGGCGGGCCCCCAAGGACCGACCGCAGGTGCCTCGGCCGGCGCTGCACACCAAGCCCGCAGCACAGGCTGCCGGCCGGTGTCGGTTGCAGTCGCAGGCCATGGGAGCACAGCCGAGATGGCTGTGCCCGCGAAACGCGCCGCCGAATCACCATCTTACCGGCAACGGCGGTGCCCTGCAAAGCGCGACGCCCGCTTCCACTCGCCGACGCGGCGCGAGGGAGTTGCACGGCCCCATCCCCCAGGCTAACATGAGACGCGAAAAACCGGCAGCGCGGCCGAGCCAACTCGGATCGGAAACCGTTCACGGCGTTCGATGAAAGTAGCAGGCACACGCCGAGGCTGTGATTTTTTTCGGAGGCCCACTGGGCATGCCGGGGGAATGACGCTAGCTTGGATATCGTGATGCGGTGGTCGCTGTTTCCCGGAGCGTTGCCAGGAGAGGTACGTATGAGTCAATTC
>DATKZH010000014.1:0-2675 GCA_035528065.1 Thermoguttaceae bacterium
GCGGCCGGAACGGTCGTCGAAGACAGAGGAGTCAGCCGAGCCATGGGGCAGAACGCGAAGGAACGGACGCTGGTCATCCTTAAGCCCGATGCCATCCAACGTCAGCTCGCCGGACGGATCGTGCAGCGGTTCGAGAGCAAGGGGCTCAAGATCGTGGCGATGAAGATGTGCCGCATGGACCGTCAACTTGCGGAGAAGCAGTACGCCCCACACAAGGGTAAGCACTTTTATGAGCCCTTGCTGAGGTTTATGACGGGCGGGCCGGTGGTGCTGATGGTGCTGGAGGGCAAGGACGCGGTCGCCGTGGTCCGTTCCTTGCTCGGGCCGACGTTCGGGCCGGACGCTCCGCCCGGGACCATACGCGGGGATCTGGGAATGTCCAAGCGATATAATCTTGTCCACGGCAGCGATACGCCGGAAAACGCCGATAAGGAGATTGCGTTGTTTTTCGGCCCCGACGAGTTGCTGGAGTACGACCTGGTCTCTTTCGATTGGATCTACGACACGTCGACCGGCGAGGTGGTTTGACGCCGGTTTCCGGCCGAGCGGGTCAGGGGCTGTTAAGTCAGAAATCAACATGGGAAAGCGTAAGCGGAGCGGAGCGATGGAAATCAAGTTCGCCGAGGACGTGGCGGCCAAGCCTGTTGAAATGGACGAGGCCCGGGGCGTGAGGATGCGGATGCTCATCGGCCCGCAGGAAGACGCCCCCAATTTCAACATGCGCATGTTCGAGGTCGACCCCGGCGGACATACCCCGTTGCACACGCATCCCTGGGAGCATGAGGTGTACGTGCTGGAGGGGGCCGGCGTGGTCCGCGAAGGCACCCGAGAACACAAGATTGCCCCCGGGAGCTGCGTGTACGTTCCGCCCGACGAGGAACATCAATTCCTTAACGCCGGAACCGAGACGCTGAGGTTCCTCTGCCTGGTTCCGCGCACTTGAGAGCCGAGGTCGGCCATGGCTTCCGCAGCCGATCGGATCGAGCAGCTTCGCCGCGAAATCCGTAGGCATGACCATCTCTATTACGTCCTGGCAAAGCCGGAGATCTCCGACCGGCAGTACGACCGGCTGGTGACCGAGCTCAAGCGGCTTGAGGGCGAACATCCTGAGCTTATCACGTCCGACTCGCCCACTCAGCGCGTGGGCGGCGTGCCCGTCGAGGCCTTTGCGTCGGTTGCCCACGCCGTCGCGATGCTGAGCATTGACAACACCTACAGCCTGGCCGAGCTGGACGAATTCGACAAACGGGTCGCAAAGGGGCTCACCGGCGGCGACTATCAGTACCTGACCGAGCCGAAGATCGATGGCGTCGCGGCGTCGGTGCGGTACGAAGACGGCGCCCTTGCCCTGGTGGCCACGCGCGGCGACGGACGGACCGGCGACGACGTCACCAACAACGCCCGGACGATCCGGTCGATCCCGCTGCGGCTGGCGGCCGTGGATGGCGGCTCGGAGCCCGTCCCGTCGATCGTTGAGGTCCGCGGGGAGATTTACTGGCCGTGGGACGCCTTCGCCGCCTACAACGCCGAACGGGCCGAGGAGGGCAAAGAGACCTTTGCCAACCCGCGAAACGCCGCGGCCGGGACGCTCAAGCAGCTCGACCCCACAGTGGTCGCGGCAAGGAAGCTGGCCTTCATCGCCCACGGCTTCGGCCTCATCGAGCCTGCCCCCGCCCGGCGGGCCTCGGAACTGATGGAGATGCTGCGTCGGTGGGGGATTCCCACCAGCCCGCACGCGCGGGTGTGTGAGTCGATCAAGCAGGTGCACGCGGTCATCGCCGAGTGGGCCGAGAAGCGCTACGGCCTGCCGTATGAAATGGACGGCATGGTCGTGAAGGTCGATTCGCTCGAGCAGCGGGCGACCCTGGGCGCCACCAGCAAGTACCCCCGCTGGTGCATCGCCTACAAGTACGAGGCCGAGCGGGCCGAGACCGTCCTGGGCGAGGTTGGCTTGCAGGTCGGTCGGCTGGGGACGATCACACCGGTGGCCCATTTCGACCCGGTGCAACTGGCGGGCACGACCGTATCCAACGCTTCGCTGCATAATTTCGATCAGATCCAGCGGCTGGACGCCCGCGTCGGCGACACCATCCTGGTGGAAAAAGCCGGTGAGATCATCCCGCAGGTGGTGCAGGTCGTCACGGCAAAGCGGCCGAAGAATGCCAAGGCGATCAAGCCGCCCGGAAAGTGCCCCGTTTGCAGGGGCCAGGTCGGCCGCGACGAGGGCGGTGTGTACATACGCTGCCTGAACCCCGAATGCCCCGCCCAGCTCAAGGAGCGTCTGCGCTTCTTCGCCGCGCGGAACCAGATGAATATCAAGAACCTGGGCGAAGCCCTTGTTGACCTACTCGTCGAGACCGGCAAGGTAAAGCGCTTTGCCGACCTTTACGCCCTGAAGGCGAGCGATCTAGTGGGCATGGAAGCGGGGCGGCACATTAACCCAAAGACTGGGAAAGAAGTGATTGAGAGAATCCAGGACAAATCTGCCGAAAGCCTCCTCGACGGGATAGAGAAAAGCAAGGACCGTGGCTGGGAACGCGTCCTAGCCAGCATCGGCATTCCACTTGTGGGTGCTCACTGGGCAAGTGTTTTTGCCGAGAAATTCGGGGACATTGATTCGTTGATGGGGGCGAGTCAGGATGGACTCCGGGAGCTTTTTGAGGCCAAATATCCAT
>DATKZH010000015.1:0-6577 GCA_035528065.1 Thermoguttaceae bacterium
TGGGCCTGAACAACAAAGCAAAACTGACGATGAGAAAAGCGTACGGCTTTCGGACTGCAAAAGCCATTGAAATCGCCCTATACCACCAACTCGGAGACCTCCCCGAGCCAGAATTCACCCACGAATTCTGGTGAGGAGGCACTTTGTGATGCACGGTCTCGCCGGCAAGTTGCTTCGACGACAGAGCTTCGGTCCGCCACGGGCCATCGCCAATGCGCACGAGCCGTCTGAAGGTCTGGTTCATGCACGCCCTGGGCTTTGTCTGCCGCAGGTAGCGCAGGCCATGGGGGGCGTCCCCTTCGACCCAGTCCGGCGACTGGTCGCCATGGAACCCGAAATCACAGTCGGCCGGTTTCGATCCGGCGTCCAACTCGAGGCTCGCGTTCGGATACAGATTGACCCACCATGGGAGCAGCTTGCGCAGGAGAGGCGCCATGGCGGCTTGCTCGTCAGGGGTAGCGCCCGCCGCCTTGAAGTAAAGGAACAGACGTCCATTCAACGCCACCTCGCCCTCGTACCCGACATAGCCAAAGCGTTCGCGGCCCGTCTCGAGCTTGACGTGGGTCACCGTCGGCAGCAATGCGTGCCGGCCGGCCCTGTGCACGACCGCCTGTACGGACACGAAGCGCGGGACGTCCTCGTGTCCCATGTCGCGAAGGTCCTGGTGGAAATCGACGAACAGTGCCCGGGGCGCCTCGTCGCCCAAAAGCGCGGCGGGCACTCTCACTCGGTACGGCCACTGTCTGTCCCACCACTTGCCCGCTGATCCGTCCGCCGCAAGGCAGGCGTGGTCTGCGCGCAGCACCGCGCAGAAGGGCACAAGGACTACGAACATCTCCCACCTCGCGCAGGTTTGGCTTGCCAGGACTCAGTCTCCAATGATGCTGGCTGTCAGATGCGAGGCTCTGTCCATGTCGATCTGGTTGACCCGAAATAAGAGCCCATCGTATCATGCCCGTCCGGGCATTGTGGGCTTCGAGGCGGACATGACAATAGCTGCCGCCTCGACACGGCCTCACCAGCAGATGCCGCGACATGCCTTGCGCGCGGTACATCACGACGTGGAGAGTGTCACCACGGAAGCCGTCGAGGACTGCTGGATACGGCAGGCGGTCGTCTCGCCCCGGCTGCGAAGTCTCTTCCGGGCAATGGCCACCTCGACGGGCAGGGCCTGACGTTCGAGATCGAGCGACAAGAAAAGACCTCGGTGTGCGGCAGGCCGTCGTAGGTCGCCAGGACTTCCTTGCTGGGCGGCGGTATCTGCCCTCGCCCTGTCTTTCACGCCGCACGCTGCGGTGGGACTGCCGGCCTTTCCAGGTGTCGAGGGTTTCGGGTCAACGACCCGAGGCGGCCGCGTGATCCAGGTCACGAATCTCAACAACGAGGGGCCGGGCAGTTTCCGTGAGGCCGTGTACGCCGAGGGAGCGCGCATCATCGTTCGAAGGGGACGGACGGCACGGGCATGATTCTCGGAAGAGGCAATGAAAGCCTGCGGTTCGGGATGGCCTACACGCATGGGTAGACAGCCAACGGCATCAATTCCCGAATACGCCTGAACCGGCGTCTTCCGTCGCATGGGTGCTTACTCCGGTAAGCAGGGCGAACTTATCCGTCGTGTTTCTCGACGTCGAGAAGGAAGTCGTCGATGTGGAACTCGACTTCCATGGTGGCGTCATTGGGCTTCGGGACCGAGATGACGGCTTGCCTCACACGGGGCGAAGTGGCGAAACGACACTCAAGACACTGCCACTGGCCCAGCTTGCTCGCGTCGTATTCGGCCGACTCCGCAATCGATACTGTACGTTTGGCGTCGTCGATCAGAACGACGCGGAAGCGCGGCGACGGCGTGCCGACGCTCGTCTTGTCGATCTTCATCCAGCCCTTGAATACGTACCCTGCGTCGGGCAGAGCCAAGAAGTTCCTCGTCTTGACGAGATAGTTGGCCCCCGACTGCCGGCCGGAGATCCTTGCGCTTCCTAACGCGGGAAACTTGTCTTCCATGGCCGAGACGGTCTGTTGGTAGCGCCGCCACGCCGGATTCGGACGCACGTCGTCGGTGACGCGCTGGATCGTCAGCCCCGGCGCGGCCGTCCAGCCGGACGTGCCGCCGAACGTCGTGTACTCGAAGACCGGATCCACGGGGGACCAGTCTGGATCGATCTGGACCACGTCTCCGACGGGCAACTGCGGATGCTTGGTCTTATCGCCGAGTAGGCGGTAGGAATACGTGGCATCGTCCGGCCGTCGTCGGTCTGGTAGGGCTGTGGTCCGAAGTTCACGACGAGGCTGGGGCCCCCGCTGAAGTCGCTGCGTTGCACGCAGTGATCGTCGGTCAGATAGCGATGAGCAAGCAGCTCGTCGAAGCCGACGGCCATGTTCCATCGGCCCACGTGGCGCCCCGCCTCGGCGAAGCGGTCGAGGTTGACGTAGAAGAAGCTGCGCAGCCCGCCCGAGCGCACCAGCCATACCGCCATGTAGCCGAAGCCCTTGTCGCGGTCGACCATGCCGAAACAGGCCATGGCGCCGGCGGCCGGCTTGCCCCGTCTCGCGAACGGGCTAGAGAATGCCTTGCTTGTGTGCGGCCACGATCGCCCCGCCGGATGTGTCGATCAGGAACGGGAAAGGCAGACGCAGTTGGCCGATCCGGGTCTCCGGTGGGGCGTGAAGCGTGACCGTGAGATCCGGTCCGCCCAATTCGACAGTCATCTCCAGTTGGATCGCTGCCTTTCCGGCCGGACCGGCTCGAAGATGATCGAACGTCATCCGGAGCTTGCCGTCATCGACCCGGACCTGTTTCGCCACGCCGGCGTACCACGGATCTGCATGTTGCCGCCACGTATAGCCCACGCGTTTGTCGAGCACGTCAAAGCAGCAGCGCTTCGGATCCACCGTCACCTCGAGCAGATCGTTCTCCACGGTCCAGGTGCCGGCCTCCTCGGCGATCCTCGTTGCTTCGGCCGCTCCCACGGCGGATCCAACGGCCATGAGAGAGATATATGCAGTGACAAAAAGACGTGCTGCTCTACTCATCTGGATCTCCACTTGACGAGTTCGGTGGCTTTGACGTGATCGAATTCCGCCCAGGTCTCGAAATCAGGTTTTGGTCGATACGATGAGTTCAGGGCCGCACGACGACTTTGATGCAGTCGACCTCGAAAATGAAGTCTGCGTTTGGGAGCACTTTGAGGGCGAAGAAGCAATACGCCAGGTTGGGAAGTTCTCCACCCCCGGCGTCTGGTTTGTCTCCCACGCCGACCGTCCAACCGGCGTCTTCATAGCCGGCGGGCCGAAGAATCTGGTGGCTCAGACGCTGCTTGTTCCCCTTGGCGCCAGTGTGGGCACGAATGCGCAGCAACCCGGGGCCTTTGAAACGGAAACGCCACTCTAGATTGACCGGATTCTCGAGCTTCGGCACGTAGGGCTGCCGTTGGGGTTTGAAGGAGATGTTGATTTCCGTACTCTCGCCCTGGTTTTCCTTTGCATCCAGTTTGTCGGAGCGGACGTGCAGAACGAGGTGTCCGTCCTTGACGGTATGCGTTACATAAATGTCATCGCGGGGCACGCCGATGCGCCAATCCTCGTCGATGTTGCTGAAATCTGATCGCCAAATGGTCTCGGTGGGGAAGACGAGCCTGCCGAAACGGGCCGTGTCGTGGGCAGAAGCCAGGGTCGGCGACCAACTGTGAATCGACTCGCCAGGCAATTCTTCCCGCTTCCGGTTTCGGCAGAAATTGACGAACCAGTGATCCCCGGCTTTCGGAGGCACGGCGCCGATGGAAGCGTAGGGAATCGCAGTTTCGATCACGCAGCCGTCCGGCGCGCAGCGCGCTCGAAGTCCACGCGACCCTGGGCGTCCACCCCCTCGGCCGCAAGCGATTTGTGGCTGTCGTGCACGTTCCCGTTCGGATCGAGGATGAACTGGTGGTACTGATCGGTGATACCGAGCCCCGCCTCGCTCATTCCGGGTTGCTCGGTGCAAAGAAAGATCTCGACCGAATCGTGACGCCAGAGAGGACAGTCGCGTGGTTTCCCCGGGGCCGCAGCGCGGATCTGATCCGGTTCCCAGGCGTTGACGGCCACATAGAACCGCTCGGCGTCGTGAAGGCACTCACCAGGATGTGTTCCGGATCGGGGGCGCGGGCCCTCTCGATGAAGGGGACGAGATCCGCACCATCGCACGGTCCGACGAAGATCCCGCGCGACGGGGCCGAGTCGTCGCCGACCACCTCGAACGATGCGCCGGTGGCCCCATCCAGGTGGTTCTTGAGGAATTCCACAATCTGTCGATAGTAGCCCGAGCCGGGCTTGTTTCGAGCCGGGATCACGATAGGCAGCAGGGGATCCGCCCGCTCGCACAAAACAACCGGCCCCCGGCCCGGCTGCCGAGCCATCGACAGCGGTGTGAGGGCCTTCGATTCCCACGGAACGACCGTCAAGTATTCCTCCATGTAGGCGCCGCGCTCCCAGGCTCTCTCTCCAGCAGTCGCTGCCCCGGCGAGGGTACACGTTAACACCAGGCAAATCGTTTTCATCTCAGTCGACCACTTTCATGGTTGGGGTCTTCGCCGCGGGCTCACCTACCGCACGATAACCACTCCGTCGTGGGCGGGTCGCAGTTGTGGGGTGGTCTCCCGACCCGTCCACCTCACAACAGAGCACGCCGGCTCACTTCGGCCAAGTTTGCATCTTCTCTCCTCCTTGCCAGTTGTAGATGGCGGTTTGCTCAAGGCTCCACGTCTTCTTGTTGAATCGGTAATGGATTTCGTAGCGGCTGGGTGAGGTCTTGACGCGGCTCTCGAGCATGCCGTTGTCAAACGTGAACGTGTTCCAGTCGTGGCCGCCCCAGCTACGTTGACCCAAGGTTGCCAACCTGCCCGTGCGGCTGTCGTAGGTGCAGATGAGCTCATCGTTGGCACCCTTCTCGTCGAGGATGCGGCGATCGGTACGAACACCGTTATCATAATTCTCGATTAGCGTGACCGGATAGCCGGGCGTTGCCCAGCGACGTTCAACGATCTCTCCTTGTTTGGTAAATTCCCACGAGAAATCGCCATCCTCGTCCGACTTAACGGTGACTGAATCCACATCCGGAGGCAATTCGACGTCGGCTTCATCAGCGGCCACTCGGTGGACGAGTGGGGCGTCGAGTCGCTCCGGTCGTCCGGAGTGGATCGCAAGTTTTGCCGGCCCTTCGGCCGCTATCTTCGAGGGTGAGCTGCCAGATTTCCAGAGCACGGGTATCCGGATAAGGGTCGTTGAAGACAACCCGCTGGGCCAACGCCGGCACAGACACGAAGAAGAACGCTGATATCAGCAGGGACATCTTCATGACTTTGTTCTCCCTGTACGTGTTTTCGTTTGGCACACATTTCACAGATCTCAGCAGTAGACACGATCCAACACCACACTTCAAGAAGCGCGATTCGCTCGTTGGGGCATCGTGGTGAGTCTGGTGCGACATCCAGGACAACCTCATCCGCGGCGAGGCCATCCCGACAGGCCTGAGGCCGGTGATCACGCCGTCATCGTCCGCGAGGCGCGCCGAGATCTCGACCCTCGTAAACACAAAAGCCATTGAGCAGGAAAAACCGCGAAGGATCGGCGTAGTCGAAGAGAATCGCTTTCATAGGGCAAGAGAGGGGGATATCGACGCCGATCTCCTGCCCGTGCCGGCCACCGTCGCAAGATCCCCAGAAGCCCGTTCGCTCGGCGTTGAGGTCAAAGGCGAAGGTGGCATAGTAAACGCGCTCGGGGTCCATGGGGTGGACGGCCACGCACGCTCCCCGGCGCTCGTCTACCAACCGCCAAGAGTGGCCGCCATCGTCGGTACGCCAGAGCTTCGGCTTGATCCACGTGCCTCCCGACTTACGAGGTTCGTTGGCGATCACGTAGAGCGTCATCGGAAAGCCGGTGCACAGCGACAACGACCAGACTGGCCCGATCTTGTCCGGCGCCGGCAGCGTCCAGTTCCGCCCCGCGTCCATCGACCGGTACAGCCCATACGGTGGTTCCCCCTCGGCGCGATGCCCCCAGGCGGCGTAGAGCGTCGTGGGGTCTTTGGGGTTGATGACCAGATGGTGGATATCGCTGCTCGGGGTCATCCCTTGCGAGGATTCATTCCAGGTCCGTCCCCCGTCCGTGGTCTTGTAGATCCCCACGGCGGTCGCCGCGTAGAGCGTTCGGCCGTCGGTGGGCGATTGTGGATCGAGCGCCAGCTTCCAGATGGGCAGCGGTGCGAGACGTTCCATCTGACTCGGCGACACCGAGTTGCCCTTAGTAGCTTCATGCCATTTTCGCTCGGCCTCGGCCAGCAGCGGCTTGATCCCAAGCTGCTTGAACGTGCGGCCACCGTCTTCACTGAGGTAGACGCGACCCATGGGGCCCACGGCCACGTAGAGACTCGCCCCTTGACGGCCGGGTCGTAGACAATTGAATAGGTTGCAACCCCCATCGCGCGCCCCCGCATGTTACCCAGTCTACCCGGGCTAACGCGATTGCGAGGTATTCGCGTAAACTGGGGTGCGAAGAAAAGGGGCCCGGTGTAGAACATGGAAGCGGTTTTCACATGTTCCCATGT
>DATKZH010000016.1:0-11012 GCA_035528065.1 Thermoguttaceae bacterium
TACCGCGACGCGGCCACGATTATCGACGACACGGAAGGCTGGAACGGCAAAAGCGTCCGCATGGGAACGAAGGTTGACTGGAACACCAGCTATACCCCGCCGGTTCGCGGGAAGTACCGCGTTCTCGCCTCGCTGCGCTGCACGAGGAGATCACGGGGACCGTGCGCCTCGCCAGACGCATTTCGTCGACGTAGAAGTCCACCGTGTCGCCGTCCCGATACCAGCCTTCGGCCACGTAGAACGATACGCCCGTGACGTGCTCCCAGTCGGCTTCCATCACCAGCGGGACGCGGACCCGCTGCCACCGGTTGGGCTCAACCGGCTCGATCGTGTGCCAAGCCTGGCGGACCTCCATGTCCTTCCAGGGAAAGCCGACGCGGAGCACCGTCGACTGGTTGAGCGAGAGATCCGTCTTGGCATAGAGCCAAAACTCCACGTAGTCGTACTGCGACCAGTCCTGCGGCTCGGAGAAGGTCCGCCGCATCATGGGCCAGCCTTGAGCGTACTTCTCGCCCGGCCGCGGCGTCCAGTTCACCCGAATCATGAACGCAATCGACTGGTCCCCCTCGTGGAGGACCTCCCGGCCGGCGGCGACCGCCCAGTCCTTGCGCGGAAGATCCGTCTCCGGATCGCCGGGGCTCCAAGCGGAGACGTCCTCGAAGTCGTCCAGCGGGACGTATTCCAGGCCGCTCGGATCCGCCGCATGGAGCACGCTGGCGAGCAACGCCGCCAAAACGGCCGACAAGCATCCCCGTGAAGACATCTGGAATCCTCCCGTTCGAAAACCCGCGAAACCTTGGGACGCCGCGATTCACGCCGGACGGCAGACCGCCGCGCCAACCCTCGGCGGAGGAAAGCCGACGCCGGCCTCCGTCCGCGCGACTTGAAATCCCCCTCAAGTCGACTATTCGGTATCAGGGCACGTCTGGGCAAAGCGAAAGTGTTGTATGGAAGGATTCACTCCTTGATCCCAAGCGATTCTCGTAACGAGACAATGTGCTCCGCCGTCCTCAAGCGGACCTCCTCCAGTTGATCGCCGCTGAGCCGCGAGGCGACCGTGAGCACGACCGGATAGTTCTTTCGCTCGTCGTCGGGCATGTCTTGAATCTGTTCGGCCTTGGGCATCAGCTCGCGGAGGTGCTCGAGCCACTGGCGCGCGGAGGCCGCATGCGGCAGCGCCCGCTCTTGCGCCTCGGTCACGAGGTCCTCGAGCATCGAGAAGTACCATGCGTCCTGCGCACCAAGCCGGTAGCCTTCCCACTGGCGGGTGGCGATCGGGGGTCCCAGGTCGTCGGGCGAGGGCACGCTGTACGCCATGTTATGGGTGAAGCTGAGCGGGTACGTGCGCATCGTGCGATAGCGATACGGGCAGTGCACGCGAAGGGGACTCCACCACAGGTAGAGCCCGTTGATAATCCGCGCCCACTTCGCCGTGTAGAAGGGGCGGTGGGGGTTGTAGTACATCCAGCCTTCGTCGCCGCTCTCCTTGAGAGTCTGCGCCAATTCGTCCCACGTGTGTCCGGCCTGGATCCAGCAGTCGAGCGCGTGCCCGTTGTAGCCGCGAACGTCCACCTGGAGGTCGAGCTTTCGGGTCGCCTCGGGCACGCCGGGGCGCGGCAAGGTGTGAAGCGTGATGTAAACCCGCTGCTCGGGCACGCGGCGGATGGGCTTCGTCAGATTGATGTAGAGCGACAGCCGCTTTCTACCGAGCACTTCGTCCATGTGGGTGACGACGAGCTCGAACTCCGGGTACTTCTTCCGCAGCCCGTCGAGGCCGCGGATGGCCCGCTCGACGTGCTCCGCGTAAGCCGCGTCCCCATCCAGCGATTTGCCGTCCTGCCCCTCGGCCACGTCTTCGTGCCCCAGCAGCCGGGCGATCTGCTGGAAGTTGGTCTCGACGATCTGCGGCCCGCGAAAGCCGAACTCGCGGAGAAGGGCGAGGGCCTCGTCCAGCCTACGGTAGGAGGTGACGATGCGGTCGCCTTGGCGCCGGTGCTCCATGCCGACCCAACAGAAGAGATGCGTGCCGTGGTGGTCGCGGACGTCCTGCAACTCGGCTCGCACGCGCCGGCGAACGTCCGCATCAAGCTCCAGGAGGTAGTAGACGCCGAACTCTTTGCGGGACGAGGGCCGCAAACGGAACGGCAGCACGCGCAATGCGAGCGGAAGCTCCATCGCCGCCGCACCTTCGGCCGTGATCCTCACGGCGCCGCGGTAGTTGCCTGCCTCCGCGTCGGGCGGAACGTGGACCGTGACCGTGACCTCCTTGAAATGCCCCGCCGGCAGGTCGAACGGCCGCGCGGGATCGAGGAGCGCCGCCGCGGGGACCCGATCGTCGTCGGGTACGCGAGGCGCTCGCCGCTGCATCACGCGCCGGTTCAGGAACACGCCCACGTTCGTCGCCCCGATGGCGGCTCCGTCGTCGCTCGCCAGCTCCGTGGGCTCGACGGCCAGGTTCCCGAGATCGCGCGTCGCGTAAATGACGAAGCCGACCGTCTGCCACTCACCTCGGGCAGCGAAGGTGGAGAGCTTCGGATCGGGCGCCGGGTCGGCGGGGCGCTCCTGCGGGTCGACCTCGTCGACGAAGTGCTTGGGCTGGATCACGTAGCCCTTCGGTGTGGGGGACAGCTCGAAGTGGTACCGGTCCAGCTCCCCCACCGCCGGCAAGCCGACCTGGGGCACGTCGACAGGTCCGGTGTCCGGCGCCGCGACGGGCGTGCCCAGGTCGTCCTCCGCACGCAGGGATACGGGCAGGCACAGCGCCGCCATCAACGCGGGCGCCCAGAGCCTATACGTCCCTTGGGGCCGTGTCATCACAGTCTCAACTCCGGCCAAAACGGCGGTGGAAAAGGACGTCAATCAAGGATCTTGATCCGCAAATCCTTGAACTGCACCTTCATCGGCGGGCCGGGGTGCATCTGCATCGCGATGATTCCCTTGCGGCAGGCCAGCTTCGCGTCCCGATCGTCGACTTCACACATCAGCTCCCCGTTGATGCGGAGCACGATCTTGCTCCCCTTCGCGACGATCTCGTAGTCGTTCCAGTCGTTCGGCTTGACGACCTTCTGCAATTCGGCGGCGGGGGCGAACTCCTCTTCCTGGCGTTTTCCGTCTTCCGAGATCACAGCCCGTTTGCCCCGCATCACCACGCCGCCGCGGGTGTGCTGAAAGAGGCAGCCGGTCCACTGCGGTCCCGCCTCCATGTCGGCCTGGTAGCCCCAGGTGTCGAAATTCGGCCGGCGCTGGCTGCGGAACTGGAGCCCCGAGTTCCCCCCGACGAGCTTGTACTTCAGCCGAAGGGTGAAATCGGCCGGCTCGCCGCCCGTCCAATAGAGGTAATGATGCTTGACGCAGGGGTTCTCCTTGGTGCTCTCGGAGGTGATCGCCCCGTCTTCGACCCACCACCCGCCGGGCTTACCCTCCCAACCGGCGAGGTCCTTTCCGTTGAACATCGACTTGAAGCCCTTCTCGTCGGCCGCCTGGGCGATCGAGCCGAGGGCAAGGAAAACGATGGCAGCAGCGATGGCAAGTGGTCGTCTCATGGTACGGTCCTCTCCTTTTCAACGCTTCAAATGGTGGTTCACGGATGGTGACTCTTCGCCGATGTGACCTCACAAATCGACGTCGGCCCCCGCAGGCCTGAGGGCAACCAGTGCAGGTCGGTTCCGTCTCCAGTCGGGCAAGGGGGTATGGGCTGCCTCCTACCCTCGGAGTGTACTCACCCGGGACCCGGCCGTCGAGTCGTTACGCTCGTGGCGGAGCCGCTTTTCCACAGTCCGCCGATCTCGAACGACAGCAGCTCGCTCCCGGTGCCGACCACGATCTTGTCGCCAAGCTGCATCGCCACCGTCGGGACGCGATCCAGCGCGATCCGCCGCCGCACCTCTCCGTCGCCCGTCGCCAAAGTGAGCACGCCGCTGCGATCGAAGTAGGCCAGACGGGGCTCCGCGTCCGCGAGGACCAGGGCTTCGACGATATCCGTGCCGGCCCGGTCCTGCCACTTGACGCGGCCGCGGCCGTCCAGCACGTAGAGGTAGCCCGTCTGCGACGCGACGACGATCTCCGCGTCTCCATCGACGTCGAGGTCGGCGGAGCGAAGTCGATTCACGCCGTAGCCGAAATTGTCGAATCGCCACAGCGTCTTGGCGCCCCGCTGCCACGAGCCCGTCTCGGGGAGCTTCGTCGACAGGAGGTCGCCCGTGGAGGAGCCGTAGATCATCTCCACACGGCCGTCGCCGTCGAGATCGGCCAGGGTGGCCTGCATGTCGCCGATCGAGGTGTAGAAAGCCCCGGCCTTGCTGCCGTCGTGACGAAAGGCCTGGAGGTGGCCGTAATGGTCGGTAGCGAAGATTTCCAGCTTGCCGTCCAGGTCGGCATCGACGGTGAGGAAATCGATGCTTCCATGCAGCACCGCCCGGCGCGTTCGGGAGAGCTGCTTCCACGCGGCGTCATAGACGTGCAGCTCGTAGTTCTGGGTGCCGACGACGATCGTCCCGGTCCAGGTCGCGGACCGCCACGGTGTACGCTTGCCAGGGGCGATCGCCGAAATTCTGGTTCCACGCCGGGCCGCGGATCTGGTGTTTGCTGAGGGGCTTGCCGTTCCGGTCGAGCAGATGCGCGTAGGTATCCCCTCCGGCGAGGGCGACCTCCAGCCCCGCCTCGGCGGTCAGCTCCCCGGCTTCCAGATCGTAACAGGCGGCCCCGAGCGGATGGGACCAGCGAACCCGGCCGTCGGCGTCCAGGGCAAAGGCACCATTTCCGGCCACGGCGAGGATTTCCGGCACGTCGTCCCCGTCGAGATCGCCGAGCTTCAAGCGCCGCACGGGCTCGCCGTCTTCCAGCCTCGTCGTCCATGCCGCGCGAGCGACGGGGAGCGGGGTCTCCTCGCGCGCGGGGATCTTCGCGGCGCCGCTCGCCAGGGAGTCGAGGAGCCCGCGAACGAGATCGGACGAAACGCCGCTCGTTTCAACCCGGGCCGGTTGGCCGTCCGGCGTCCGGGCCACCGTTTCCGAAGTCGAGAGGTCGATCTCCAGGCCGCTCATGCCCTCGCCGGCAATCCTCGCCTTGCCACATTGGAGCGACCGGCCGTTGGCCCAGGCCACGCGAGACGGCGAGAGGTAGAGCATGTCGGCATCGAACGCCAGGCCGTCGATCCGGGCGCCGCGCACGGCACAGAGCGCGTCTTCCTTGCCCCGCACGAGGACCGCGCCGCTCGCGATGCGCTGGATCTCAAGGTCCAGCCGCTCCGTCGTCTCGTCGGTGTAGAGGAGATTGGCGACTTCGGCGACTTCCCCGGCGCCGAGCCGCCGGCTCGTTCGCTCGCAAAGCTTGCACACGGGAACGACGATCCCCTTGGGGGTCGATCGCTTCACGGTCGCCCGGGCCGCGTCGGGCGATTTGATCCAGAACCGCTGGGCGGGGAACCGTGCGACGTCGTCTTCGGTCGGCGGAGTTGCCTCCTCGGCTTCGACCGCCAGGCACGGCTCGCCGTCGGCGTCGAAGAAGACGAGCTTGTCAATGCGGATGGGCGGCCGTTCCCGAAGCGTCACGCTGATGACTTTGCGCGCGTCAACGTCCGGCGATACGAAACGCATGAGCATGGGCACGGCCGGGACGAGATGCGGTTCTACTATATCTGCCCGGTTCCTGAAGATCTGTCGGACCGAGAGCGTTGGCGAAAACTGCGCGCGATCGGCTTAGCAATCAACAATACGGTCCGCTATGGAAAGGAATGCATCGAGTTTCGCTACTACATTTTGAGCAGATTCGTGTCTGGGAAGCGTTTCGCCGACGCGGTACGAAGCCACTGGTCGATTGAGAACCGCCTGCACTGGCAGCTTGACGTGACGTTCCAAGAAGACCAATCACGAATTCGGAAAGGGCACGCGGACGCCAACTTCAGCAGCCTGCGTCGCACGGCCTTGAGCCTGCTAAAGAACAATCATACGAAGAAAGTCGGCGTCAAGAACAAGCGGCTCGCGGCAGCGTTAGACGGAGATTACCTTACGGAAGTCCTTGTCAGCAAATGAGTTGCGATGCAATCGCCCTGGTCCACCAGGCGTCTTCCGGGCTGGCCAAGAAGTTCCCCGAGCTTTCGATGACTACCCAGCCTTTGCGCCGTGCCTGGATTTTCGTGCCGTCCTTGAGGCGGATCTCCGGCTCCCACTCATGAACGCAACAGGAAAAATAGCGAGGGGCCACGCGACCGAATAGACGAGCAAGACAATAGTTCCCCACTGTCCTGCCCACACAACCCATCCCCATACCGAGGCTGGAAGGTCTCCAGGCTGCACATCAGGGACCCAGAAGACCAAGCAACCAACGATCGGGATGACCAGCACGAGGACGCACAATATTGGCACTTCCTGGCGGATGAAGAACCAGAGTGCAGCAAGAACCGGGACTACTGCAAAGACAAGCAGTAAACACCACGTTCGCCATTTGGCAAATCGACCGACGATGTGGGTTCTGTGCAGAGAGACGTGTCGTTTCTTAACCCAAGTCAACGTTCCTGATCCCCCGATACCACTCCCCCCCAATTCCGCCACGGCGAGAGTCGTCACAAGTTCGATTCTTGGACTCAACCCGACTCGATCAGCGAGAAGTCTTGTTGCTGGTACCAGTCGATTCTTCTCTCGAATGGAGTGTGTCCAGGTGACGGAACGGTATCCGTGTTTGTCTACGCTGGCTGTCTCTCTAATGGTAACGACATCGGGCAGAGGGGAAGAATCCTCGTATACTTGGTCCACGACCGCCGTCCCCTTTGTCTCCATCGTCAAACTCCGGAGCATGACGCCTTTATCCGTCCAAACGCGGACTTTGAGGCGGTTTCCGTCGCACAACACGGCAGGTGCAACGTGGATTTCAGAAATGCACTCACCAAAGGGGCCCTGCACACGCGAAACGCGAACGAAACCGTCGGGACAGGTGACTACAAGAAGACCCCACAGTAGTCCGACTAGAGCAATCGACAGCAGCAACAACGCCAAGGCCGCTAAGGACAAAAGAGTTACCTCGGCACAGAGCAGTTGTTGGAATGGGCCTACCCTCATCTCACATCTCCCGAATCTAAACTGGCGGAAGGGACGAGCCACTGCCTATCGTCTTAGGGGAATGGAGTCTCGCGCTCACGTCGTTGGATAGTCCATCGCCGTCGTCGAATTTGAATCCGAACACCGAAAGCCATGCTTGGTAGGTCGGAGGAATAGAGGAAACTCTCTAACCTGCTCGAACAATGCCAGCAGCCTCCCAGCGGTATTGTTGTACTGCACGTTCATGCGCTCCCCCGTCCCTCAGAGTAAATCAGCCCCGCCTCGTACTCCAGCGCGTCCAGCTCCTCCAGTAACTCCCCTTCGCGTGCTGCCGGATCAGTTTCACGCACCACCTTGCCGTCTACCAGTTCGGCTAGCTCGCAGTCGATCTCAGCCCAACGTTGTTGAACTTCACCATACTCCATTGTAAAGCGACAACTACATCTCCCGGCGACCGACAACTAGAAATCCCGGAATTGGGGCGCGTAGGCGTGGTACTCGACCTTGGGTGTCAGGGCGATTGCGCGATTCTGGGTAATCTGGTATGACATGGCAATCGCGATTTGGTCATATCGACCGTTGAAATAGAGCCGGGCGATGAGCCGGTTGTTGTTCACGTTGCCCAGCGCGACGACGTGATGCGTCTCCGGCGTCGCCGTGCCTGGATCGCACGACACGGCAGGACGCGGCACGCCCAGCTTCTCGATCGCCTCGGCAATCACCTGGGCTGCTTCCCGGTAGCCGGGTTGATCCGGGCAGAGGACCGCCAATGGGCGAGCGTCGCCGCTCAGGTCGATCCACGTGTCAAGGTCACCAGCGCGCGGAACGTCGGCCGAGTCCGGATCCGCGGCTGCGCCGCCCGTGCACGATGCCAATAGGAGCAAAGCGGTGGCAAGCACTCTCTTCATACCCGAGGCCCTCCGAAGACGCATCGTCAAAAGCAAATCGTTCAACTTGCTTACCATAGCGGAACGAGCGAGAATAGGGAAGCATCCCGCACGGGCAGAAAGAACGCCAGACAGCCAAACGCCAGGAGGTATCCGATGAAACCTTCCTTGGGCATTCTCGTGGCCGTGTGCTGCGTGTGCCTCGCCCGGGCGGACGAGCGGCGGCCGCCCCGCACCGTGCAGATTTCCACGCTTTGTCTTCTGGACGATGACGCCCATCGAACCGCCGACTACGTGCTGGAGATGATCGATCGGGCGGCCGGGCGCCGGGCCCACGATCTTGTCGTGGCGCCCTTGACGCCCTTTCTCACCTTCCGGGAAGGGCACGAGGCCGAGGATCTGGGTTGTTTTGCGGACCTGGCGCGCCGTCATCGAACGTACGTGGCCATAGCGCTCCAGGAGACCGCATCGGACGGCCGCACGTTCTGCACGTCCGTGCTCTTGGGGCGGCAGGGGCAGGTCGCCGGCAAGTACCGCAAGACGCACGCCTGGTGCGACGACACCATGGCCCTGGGCGATTGTCTGCCGGTGTTCCGCACGGACTTCGGCGTGCTCGGCCTGACGCTCGGCACCGACTTCTACTTTCCGGAAGTCTACGGCGTGTTGTGGATGAAAGGGGCGGAGATCCTCGTCTGGCAGCACGCGCCGGAACGCTTCCGCGAGCACTTCCAGTGGGTCCCGCTCTTGAAGGCCCGCGCGATCGACAGCCGCGCCCACCTGGTCACCGCGATGTACGCCGACCCGCGGACCTACATCACCAACCGCTACGAGATCGGCATGCAAGGGGCGGCCTGGGGCCGGAGCATGATCCTCAACCGAGTGGGCGCGGCCGTCGCCGGCACGGGCTACGAAGACGGGATCGCCACGGCGCGCGTCGATTTGGACAAGCGCAAGCTCGACCCGTACAAGCCGTGGAAACGCGACGAGAACATCTTCCTCGTCAACAACCTGGGCGACCGCACCGCCTTTCGCCCGCTGGCCGAGCCGTGGCAGAAGCCGAAGCTGCCCGAGTTCGAGAAGCGCAAGGCGCGGATCGCCGTGGGGTATTTCTGGGGGCGCGACGCCTGGCGCGCCGACAACCTGCCCGAGGCCATGTTCCGCGTGCTCGACGAGGCCGAGAAGGTGCGGCCGGACCTCGTGCTGCTCTCGGAAATGAGCGCCCGAGGGCATACCGACTCGACGCGTCAAGTGGCGGCGATGGTCGCCGAGCGAGCGCGCCGGATGAACGCCTACGTCCTCATCCCCGGGCTGGATATCGACGAAGAGGCCGACCCCAAAGGCCGGCGAAGCCACGCCCTGCTCTGGGACCGCCAGGGCGAAGTCGTTTTCCAACAGCCGATCTACTGGACCCGGGGTTACCCTGAAATCAAGGTGTTCGACACCGACTTCGCCCGCATCGGGGTCCACATCTGCGGCGACGCCTACGTGGGCGAGATCGACCGCGTTTCGGCCCTGTTGGGGGCGGAGATCATCCTCGACGGGAGCCAGATGTGGGGAGCCGACGGCGCGAACAACGAGCTGATGCTCCGCGCCCGGGCCGTCGACAACGGCTGCTGGCTCGCCTGCGCGCATTGGAACAGCTCGGACCCCGGCCTGCGAAGCGCGATCATCGACCCCTACGGCTGCGTCGTGGCGGCGTCGCATTTCCAGCAGGAAGGGGTCGTTTTCACCGACGTCGACTTCGATGTGTTGAAGGTCTACTACGCCGGGCGCAAGCCCCACCAGCCGAAGCGAGGCACGCAGGGCATCCCTTCGTACTTCAGCGAGGACGTCCCCGAACAGCGAACCGGCTGGCGCGACATGATCTTCGCCCGCCGCCGCCCGGAGCTTTACGAAATCCTGCCGACGACCAACGAGATCACCAGGAAATACGGCCCGGGCGCGGAGCCGGTCCCGTGAATCGCTCAAAGAGGCTTCAACAAGACCGTACCGCCCTCACCCCCGACCCCTCTCCCGCAAGCGGGAGAGGGGAGTTGTGTTAGGGCGTCTGGAAACACGCGCGTGCCGCGCGGTCACCAGTCCGTCTCGATTTTGCCATCACTTGGCAAGATGGAGCGAAGGGTATGGAAACCCTGGCGTCGTTCCCGAGCGATCTGGCGCGACGCTATTCTGAGGTTTCCCTTCTCGAAGTAGTAGCCCAACTCGCACGGCTCCAGGATGGAATCGAGTACGAAATCGAGTGGTCCCGAGGTCTCTATCGTGATCGGCACATGCCGCTTCGTTGGTGGGACTTCGTCAGGATTGATGGGACACTCGGTCTCGTCAATCAAGGACTCCAGCACGTCCATTAAGGGAGAGTTGTCGAATGTGACTTTCGCGTACGTGTTCCCGTAGAATCTCACCACCCTCTCATTCTGTGGGTCTCGGTAACTCGTCACGGACTCCAGATGCTTCAGACGCTCCAGTTGACGAAGGCCGGTTGCCGTGAGGTTCGGGGAGTTCAGCGTGAGGTGCCCCAGCTTCGCGTGGGTCGCGATACGGGACAGTGCGGCGTCGGTAAGGCGAGGAGAGTCCAGCGAAATCCTATACAGCTCCGGCAGCGACTCAACGTGCGCCAGCGCCGTGTCCGTAAGACGCGGGCAGTCCAGGTAGAGCCGGTGCAAGTGGCGCATGGACGTGATGTGGGCCAACGCCGCATCCGTGACGTTGGGACTCTCGATGTCGACTTCTTCAAGGGAGGTCATGGACCTCAGGTTCTCGGCGATGAACTCATCCGTTACATCCGGGTCTTTTAGTTCTACATAAAAGGGAGTCATGAACGGCTCGTCGCCCACGAAGCGTCGTAACCAGGCCGGCCCAGCGGGCGGTGCGTCAGCCTTCTCCATCTGGTGACGAAAGTAGACCGCCCCGCCGGCCGCGGTGATCGCGTCGACCGACCGGCGCAGCTTCCTGGCCCAGCCATTTGTAGGTAGCACTGATAGCGTGCTGAATCCCGAGGAATTCGACCATTCTCACGCGGTCCGCCGCTGAATGCGTTCGGCGATCGGTGGCCAACTGCGCGAAATCGTTATCCCCGGATCACGAAACAGCTTGT
>DATKZH010000017.1:0-12631 GCA_035528065.1 Thermoguttaceae bacterium
ACATGGGAACATGTGAAAACCGCTTCCATGTTCTACACCGGGCCCCTTTTCTTCGCACCCCAGTTTACGCGAATACCTCGCAATCGCGTTAGCCCGGGTAGACTGGGTAACATGCGGGGGCGCGCGATGGGGGTTGCAACCGATTGTTTTCGCATCGGGGTTGACGGTCTTCACCCGAACGAACTCGGCCCGGAAGCCCCGTCGCCAATAGCCATACAGCCACACACCGTCGTCGACATTCCACCGCTCAGGCCGCTGGTCGGTGTACTTGAATTCGGGTGTCTTGTCCGCTTCCAACGCAGGTTCGACGATTTCGCCAAAAGTCGTGTAGTCATCGTTCGGCCAGCGTGCCAGCGGCAGACGCCGACCATCGGCAAACAGCTCGTTGCAGGCATGCAGACCCGACTCGGTCCACCACGTATCCGGCCAAGGCGGTGCAAATCGCGAGCGTTGCTCCGCAGTAAACTGATAGGCCATCGGACGGCCCGTCCGTTCCTGCGGCAAGCGATCCAGAATCCTCTGGTCTGTCACGGGAAGGAAATCAGCGAACCGTAGCGGGATTCCGCCATTGAGCCAGACCGTCTCGCCCTCCGCCGCCCGATACACGATCGGTGCTGCCGCCGTCCCGCCGTCCTCCGCACCCAGCTCGAACGGTTCAGGCAGCCAGTAGGTTCCTTCGTGAGCTATCACGGTAACGTTGCCGGACAGATTGTTCCCGCTGCTCCTCGCTCGCCGAATCGCGTCGCGGGCTTTGCCCAAGGTGCGCAGCGGCTCCGCCAACGTACCGACCGAACCGTCGTTTCCGTGCGGTGATACGTGGAACTCCAATCCTACTCCCACAACACGGTTCGTCGCAGACAAGACGACCAGAAGACAAACGATCCGTGAGAACTGATTCAACATCGGGTAGTACCTCGATCGGTTCGGGCCTATCACAATCACTTCGCAACCGCGTCACACGCCAACCGCAGATACTCCTCGTAATCCCAGTTCCCGCTGCTGCCGGTCTGACGGGTGATGACCAGATCGAGGCTGGGAACGAAGGCGATCAGTTGGCCGCCGGAGCCGGGTTTGAAGCGGGCGTCCTGCGGGATGCCATCGCCTCGGCCGTCCGTGAGCCGCGCGGGGAGCTCCCAGCCGTGGGAGAAGGATTCGGCGGCGCGGTTGAAACGCAGCTCGGGCGTTTTCACATCGTGAGTCGGGGCGGCGGTTTCTTCCACGAACCAGCGCGGCACTACTTGCTTGTCCTGCCAGTGCCCGTTATGCAACATGCAGTAGGCTATCCGTGCCAGGTCGCGAGCCGGCATGCCAAGCCCGTGCGACGGGTGGCGGCCGTAACGCGTGTCGCCGTCCGGGCCGCCACCATCGAAATACTCGAAAGTCCAATGCTCGACACCGATCGGCTTGAACAGCGCCTCGATCGCGAACTGGTCATAGGGCTTGCCCGTGACATTCTCGCAGACCAGCGAAGCGTGATACAGCGCGAAGCTCGAATAGCCGCATTTCGTGCCCGGATCGAAAGCCAGTTTCTCCGTCAGCGGATCGCCGTCGTGGCCGAGCACGTGCTGCCACGGACCCTGGTTCCTCGCTCCGGTGGCTTCCGGCGTGATCCCCGACGTGTGGTTCAGGAGTTGTTTGACGGTGATCTTTGCTTTGCGGGGATCGCTCAGCGGTTGGGCCTGTGGAATGAGATCGAACGCGGGGTCGTCGAAAATCATCTTCCTGGGTGTCAGTCCCTGCCGACTCCGTTCGGCCGCGATTCCCAGCACGGTCGCACAAACTGCCTTGGAGACCGACGCCACACGGCGGGCGTCGGTCTTGACGCTGTTGCCGCGTTCGACTTCCAGTGCGACATGTCCATGGCGTATGACCACGGCAGCGAAGTTCCGGTTATCGCTCTTCAACAACCATTCCTTCAGCGTACTCAGTTTGGCCGGATTCATACCGGCGATCTGCCGCACGTCTTCGGGGCTATCGAGTTTTCGCCATCCGCCCTTCGATTCTGGTAGTGGAAAATAATCTGCGGTTGTGGCGGCAGCCGTCGCCTCCGCTCGATCGGCAGCGCTTAGATCCTTGATCCGCAGATTGCGGAACTCGACTCGGCCCGTGTGTCCCAGGAGTCCGATGTAGCCTTTGTCGCGTTTCAAACCGGGATGCTCGGCGCCGTCCAGCGTCTTGTCGCCGAGTTCGTCGAGGTTGGCATCGACGATCACCACCTCGTTCAACGTCACCTTCACGTGGCGGCCTTGGCAGAGGATCTCTTCCGAGTTCCACTCGCCGGCAGGTTTCAGGTGACCGGTTTTCGCTGCCACGACTCCGTAGATGGAACCATGAACCTGCCACGGTTTGAGGTTCTTCCAGTTCGGCGTATCGATCACCTGGATTTCCATGCCGACAAACGCCGGATCGCCTTCGAATGGTGCTCGAACCGCAATGCCGTTGTTGGCGGACTCATCCAATTTGAACTCGAACCGCAAGGCGAAATCGCCGTACTCCTTTGTCGTCATCAGTTTTAGGTTAGGCAGATCCCGCGAGCTGCGCGCCCGCATGATCCACCTGTAAACCAGTTTTCCGTCTTCCACGCCCCAGTGGTCGGTGGCGCCTTGCCAACCGCCCAACGACTTGCCGTCGAAGATCGACACAAAGCCATCGGCTTTCCTGGCATCGGGCAATTGCTCCGCCAGTGCGAGGACCGGCAGCGTTACCGTCAACATACCGGCCAATATTTGGGATAGCGAAAGCATAGAAGTCATTGGTTCTCTCCTGGTTGTCTACTGATGATGATGCTGAGTTTTTCGATGCTCACGATTTCGCACAGTTCGATGCGAGGAAGCGTAACCTGTTGACCTGGCATCACTCGTATCCGACGGATCGTGTCATGGGTTTGCGGCAGTCACCGCGGCGACCCAATGCCCGGTGCCGGGCGCTTTCAAGACGCAGTCTGCGCCAACAGGAATGGCTGTCTCTTGTTCCCAACGACTCGACGCAATATCGAGCCAGCGAAGCAGCCACGGACGCTCTTTCTGTGCCAACCTGATTTGCACGCTGCTATCGCCCTCGCCGGTGAAGAAGACAGCGTACTGCCGCTCGGGGTCGGCCAGACAGTAGGCCTCGTTAGGCACCCGTTTAGCCAGCAGGTCGTTGCGAGGCTCCATGCTGAAGAGGTGGACAGAGTTGGCGAGTTCCCGCATGCTCCGCAAGTGCCGTTGTCCCTCCGCCGTAAGTCCAAACCCTTCCCGCAAACCACCGGGACGGGTCGGCGTGTGCCTGTGAAACCGGATGCTCGCTGCGCCCGCGAACACGGCCCGCCAGAGCTTCGCGCCGGCTTCGGCGTCGCCGGGGGACGTCCGGCCTGTGCCAAAATCTGCTCCGATCGGCCAATCGAAGTGGTAGCACTTGATGTGATTGATGGGTCGCGCGCCGTGCTCCAGCACTCGGGATCGGTACCAAAGTAGATTGTCATACTGCGTTTGGCCGCTAGTACCATTGTTTTGGGAAATATCGCAGAAGTTGAATGCCGGATTCACAAGCGGCACGCGCACCTCGGGATTGTCCCAATCCTGAAAAGCCGTCGTCTTGTACGAGGTGGGTACATGGAAACGGCGGGAAGAGCACACGAAGATATCCTCGCTCCCTCGCGACTTCGCATGCTGCCGAGCAAAACGCGCCCAATACGGGTCGGGTTCCAATGTCTCGTCGCCGATGCCGCTTTCGTTGTCCACTTGGAACAATACGTGGTCGAAGTCACCGCCGATGACTTCGTCGAGGATCTTTTCCACGAATCGCTGCTGGAGCGGCAACAAGGCAGCGTCCTGGGTCACGGCCGCCATGTGAAAGTCGTTGTAGAATGACGTCATGCCTTGTTTCAGCAGCGGACTATCGGACCAGTCGTAGGTGCTATTGTTGTTCGGGTTCCACGGCGAGTGGTACCAGCCAAAGCGAGGCTGACGCGAATTGCCTGACTCGTTCCAGCGGTCCCAGAACTCGAGTTGCACGATAATGCCCCGCTGCTTCGTTTCGCGCAAGAACGTGCGGAGATTGCTCCAATAAACGTCATCCCACCGTTCGAGGTCGTACTTGCCGTCGACCTTGGCAAACGGATAGGGCAACAGATCCCAGCGGTATCCTTCCGGCGTGTACTCGCGCGAACTCATCGTGCAGCGGATGTAGTTGCCTCCGCACGCGCGGAGCAGGTCCAGATGGTCGGTCAGCTTCGTGCCGTCCAAGGCCCACTGAAAGATGTTGTCGCGGTCCGAACCGCCGAACAGCAACACCGGTTGGCCACCGTATTGCCAGTAGCTGGGGTTGTTGGCGTACGGTTGAATCTGCGCGAAGCCCGTGCCCGCGCACAGGAAGACGATCAAGGTGCTGATGGGTAGTATGTTGTTCATGCGTTATCCTTGCGAAATTCGAGCTCAGGGGCGCCTCACCTGGCTGACGCTCTGGTAAGTTCGATCATGTGGAAGACATCGTCTTCATCATCCACATTCGTCAGCATGATATCCGTGTTGTGGGGGCAGCGGTTCTGGAAACTCCCATCCGAGATCTCGACGGTCACTTCCTTCCAGGTGCCCGAGTTGGTTTTGGTGACGGTTACAGCGGTCTGCTGCGGATTACCCATCGCATCGTACTGTAGCGCCCAGCGGCCAGTGCCCTGATCGTAGTACACTACTCGCAGCGGGCAGCAGTACGGAGGGTCTCCGCTGTAGAAATTGTCATCGAGGTCGAAGTGCATGGCGTTCATGCCCTTGGAGCCGTTGAAGCTTCTGGCAAAACGCCCATAGGGCTGGCTCTTGGGGCCGACTCGCCAGTATCCCTGACTGGTGCCCAGCGGGTCATACTGGGTCAGGTACATTTGATAGTTGCCGTGAACAATATCCCAGCCCACATCGTTCAAGTGTGGGAGCTGGAACGATTTATTGTAGAACGCCGGTTCATAATCGGGGTCCTGGTCTGCGCCGAACGCGGAAAACGCGTTGGCAATGTTAATGTAACGCTGCGTGGAGTTTTCCTTGGTTTGGAGCCACCACGGGTGGATTTGTCCGAATTTGTCTTCGGGAAACCGGTCGGCGTCGTCCGCGTCCAAACCATCCCGCAGCGCGATCCAGGCTCCTTCGGCTTCCGCCGGATCATGGCAGCCTGCGTGCTTGGTGAAGAACTCGTAGGCGGGAACAAACTCCGGGCCGTCCATGGCGGTAAGCCGCTCGATATTCCAAAAGTCGATGCCGAAGTACAAGGCGTGCAAACCGCTCCAGTACATGCTCCACTGCGGAGCCTCCTTCCATATTCCCCAGGAATACGGCGTCTTGTCCATCTCGTCACGCGTCATGATGGCCCAGCTATCCGCTTGATATTTGAGCGTATCCTGCCTGCGTGCCTCGCCCCGGCCTCCATACTCGTTGTGCTGTTGGTAGAAGTGTCCGCCCAGGGCATTCTTCCGCCAGTGGTGAGGCAGGTTCTCCTTCATCCAGGCATAGAGCCCGTAGTCGCCGGTATTGAAGATCGGCACAATCGGAGGGTCCGAGCCTTCGTAGGTCCGGTAGTAATATCCAAACATCTCCTTGGAATACTCGCGCCACTGCTCGTCCGTGATCGTATACGTCGGATCTATGGGTTTCCCGTAATACCCGGCCGCGTCCCCACTGCGTCCAATCGGGCCCTGAATGCCGACGATCCGCTCGCGGATACGCGGAGGGTAAGTCTCGATATGTGCCGCGACCCCGTCGATCATTCGCTTGAAAAGGGTCTTGAAGTTGGGCGAGAGGAAGTAGGGGTAGGGTTGTCCATAGTAGCCGGCAGGCTCGGTCGTGACTGCGGGCACGCCCCCGCCGCCGGCAGACTCCGACTCGTAGATCCATGTGGGGGCGTGCGGCCCCGTGTAGATCTTGATCATCAGGTACTTGTAGCCGTTGTCCACGGCCCGGTTCAGCCCGCTGTCCAAGCTGCGGAAGTCGAACTTGTTGTTGGCCGGTTCAAGCTGCGCCCAGGTTCTGGTGACCATCGTGCCCTTGAGCCAAGGTTTGTCCGCCGCGTTCAAGTTCTCAGCGCCCCAGATGCCCCACACGCCGACGTAGGGCGGGCGACTTCTCCCGGATCTGTCTTCCACGGTGTTCGCTGTCCCCGTCCCGCCAAGCCCAGCCTCGGCGGCGGCGGTGCCCGTGCTGCAGGCAAGCAATGCGGTCATGAAAATCACCGGAGCTGCTGCGCAACGGGCGATGCCAACGAATTGCCGCTTTTGTATTCCCACTGCATTCCTCCCGTATCTCTCGATGATTTGATGTTAACGGGACGGTTGGTAACCGGCGCGTCCGTCGATACTGATTTCACTGTTGGCAGACACATCGCGACGCGTCACGGACGTTCCGTCGAGAAAGGTCACTGTGACATCTACCACTTCGTGCGTCCCCAGGCAAAAAACAGCACCGGGTCATCCTGGCCGAGATATTCCTGTTCCTCGACATTTGGTTGGACTGGGCGAGGCGTCCGTGCATCATCAACGACTACCTGAAACCGGACACGCTGGAGTGCCAAGACGGAAAGTTAACCGTAACGATTCCGGAATTACGGACCAGCCGAGGTCACGCGTCGTACATCGGCCAGGATGTCGCATTCACGACCGTGCCGGAGCAGACGGCAAAACAGTCAACTTCCGCATCAGTTCGGCGTTCTCGGCCACCTGGAAGTCGAACATGCCGACGTTCAGGAACTCCGCTCCGGCTTCTATGGCGTAACGGAATCCGGCTTCCGGCTCGACCCGGCCGGCGGCCAGAACCTTGTAGGCGATCCACGGGAGGTCGATGCCGGCCATCATTGTTTTGGTCTTTTCCGGCTCCGAGCACGCATAGTCCTCCGTGTTGAGCGTTTTCATGATGAAGTCCGGAAGGATGCCGGCCTTGATGGGGACGTCGACCGTTTCATTAAGATGTCCGGCCATGCCGGCCAGCATTCCTTGCTTTCGGATCGTATCGAAATAGTACTCCATTCCGGACAGGTTTTTTTCCCGGACCAGTCCGTCACAGGCAGCCCCGTGCAGGAAACAGGCGATCGCCCCGTTGTCGGCAGCCAGCTTGATGTAGCTCAGCGCGTCTTTCCTGCCACTCGGCTTCGGCGAGAACCAGTTTGACTGGGCGATCCACTGCAGTCGCTTGCCTGTCTCCTTCTCGAACCGATTGAGATACTTCACGCACGTTTCGTCGGTAAGGGTTATATGAGTGTTAATCCCGTGGGCATAGCCGATTGCCAGGGTCTCGACAATCTTCTCTTCCGTAAAATAGGCCGCGAACAGCTCCTTGGCGTATTTCAGCGGTTCGGCATGGGGGTAGCCGGTGAACTGGTTGGCGCCGATTATCAAGCGGCTGACATCATACTTCCCGAGTTTCCGCTTCGGGAAATCGGAAACAGCGTTGGCGATAGACTCGGACGCGGAGGCCGCTCGGCCTGCGTTCACTGCCCCCAGACCGGCGGATACCGCCAGCGAGCCTTCCAGGAATGTCCGTCGATTTACCTTGTCCATGTCTGACTCCAAATACTGTTGAGAGTTGTCCGTATTGTTTCTTGCCCACGTACAGCACATGCCATCCCCAGCCGGGTTCTCCTGATCTGTCAGCGGGGACGTATGCAAATCGCCCAATCATCGTCGCTGTAAACGTACTACGACACTCTTTGCTGTCGGCGGTGTCTTCAGCACCAAGACTCCGTCTTTCGACGTTACGGTTTCCTGTCCGACGGGTCGAGCCTCGACAGTGTCCATCCACTGGGCTGACCAAATCCCGTCCGGCACGTCGCGCAGGATGAGCCGGCCGGCGGGTTGCTCGCCGCTGGTCATGCCCATTCGACGATACATCCAATTGAATTCCGGATGCTTAACCCAAAGCAGAATGTAATCTTCCGTTTGCATCCCGCGGACTTCCAGATTCGGACCATTGCGGCGGACATAGCCGGTCAGCTCGAAGGCCGTCGTGATCGTGCCGCCGCCGGTGTTCGCCACGCGGATCGTGTGGGCGCCCGCCGGAACGTCGACCGCATACTTTTGATAGTAAGCACGCGGATCATACTGATCCGCAGAGCCGTCGGGCAACAGCTCCTGTTCCAGCACGACGGCGCCATCCAACGTGACCGTCAGCCGTGGCGCGGGCTTGAGACCTCCGCCCAGTTCCGGAACGTAAACGATGAACTGCCCGTCGATCGGATAGCGGACCACAAACGATTTCGATGCAGCACGCCAGTTCTGGCGTTCTCCGAGTCTTGCATGGAGCAAGTCTTGCCGGTCCAATCGGCCGTTCTCCTGGACGGTGAACAGTTCTCGGTCCAACGCGTCCGGCGGGAAGGTGTAATTCCCCGGAAAACCTTCGATCAGCGTGTCCGCGTAATACGGCTTGCGCGAGGCATCGGCAAACTCGAACGCCTGGACTTGCACGCTCTGCCACGTGCGGCGGCTAAAAGGAATGTCCTTGACAACCTGCGAGGCCGCTTGGACGTAGCGATAGAAATGGTCGTCGTCCAGCCAGTTCCAATCCCACGCCATGCCCGTGCCGGCGCTGCCGTTCAGCAGGGGACTCCACAGCCCGTCGTGCACCATTACCCGTTCGGGATCGTGCGGCGCGTACCCTGCCGTGCCCATGTTGTGGCCGATGCCGTACTCGGTCAGCATGTAGGGTTTGCGGAACTGTTCGATGAGCCGCTTGGTCCAGACCTCGCTGATGTGAGCGACGTCCTTGACCGCGTAGATATTGGTCGAAACCAGTTCCATTTCCGGCAGATCGTCGATTTCGGCGCAGCCGTTGAAGTTGCCGAAATTCGTATGGATGACGTGCTTCGTTTCATCCACGGATCGCAAGTAGCGTGCCATCCGCTGGTGCCACCGCGCGGCGATCGCCGCATTATAACCTTCCGCCGCGCTGACTTCGTTCCAGAGGTCCCACGAGAAAACGCTGGTCGACGCGCCCCAGCGGGCAACGGCATAGCGCAGCAAGTGCTCGAAAACTCGCTGGGCACGTTCATCGGTGAAATACTCGCCGGGCTTCCTCAGAAAACCGCCGTTCTTGACATTGTACACATTTGCGTCCCAGCCGCCGTTGTTGGTGCGGAAGTTCGTCTGGTTCGTGAGCGTCAGCATGTGATAGATGCCGAGCTGCTCGCCCAACTCCAAGACTTGGTCCACACACCAGCAGTATTCCAGGTTCAGCTTTCCCACGCCCTTGTCCGGGCGAGCCGGATCGACGAGGCGTTCCATGATGTTGAAATTACCGTGAGTCAGAAACAACCGGTTGAAGTTGCCGCCGGCTTCGTCAAATCGTTGGTACATGTGTTCGTATTGAAAAACGGGGCCGATCGCCTTATCCATCGCCACCGCGCAGAACGGCGTACCGTCGTCGAATTCGAAATACAGTGGGTTGTGGGGCGAGATCCGCAAATACCCGTGGCTCGCGCCGGACGATATACAGACGAAACCGGGAGCGGTCGCTGTGGCTGCTCGTTCTCCATTCTTCGCCGTCAATACGCAGGAATATGATCCGGTTTGCGGCGGCGAGAAACGCACTTTCCAGCCGGGCACGCCCACAGGATAGTAGGACTCACGCCCGTCCAAGACTGTGCCACCGTATTCCTGATAATAGAACCCGGGAACCCTAGCCAACCGGCCGTCCGCGCCGGTAAAGACGGCATCGACACGGACTTCGTCGGGGTCGAACGGGTTTTGCCATTGGCCTTCCATCTGGAACGTGATTTCCACAGTCTCATAGGGGGCAACCGGCGTCTTGCTGACCGAAACATCGGAGATCGCCAGCGTCCTCGACGAAGCCAGCGGCACGGCGTCGTCCGCCGCCAGCGACGGTCTGAGCATGCAGCCGATAGATGCCGCGACAAGCCCCGGGATAATCCCGAGGGCGCCAACGATGCGAGAGCTTCCTTGATGCCGATTCATTTCTTGTCTCCTTGAAGAAGACCCGTTGCTGGATCGCTATCCGTTCCGTGTCGTCCGGACGCTTCTGAGTTGCCCGTCGGCTGTGGCGGCGACGGCGGATTCCCGGCATTCAGACCGTTGACGAACAGGTGCATCGACTCGGGACAGCCGTACATGATCGTGGAGTAGGTCTTTCCCAGACCGGGCCGCGACGTCGGGGCGACAAGCAGGCCGTCGAACTTGGCCTTCCAAGCCTTGCGGAGGATGCGAAGCTGCTCGGCGTCGCCCGTCATGGTGACGCTGTTGACCAGCGCCATGACGATCACGCCGTCCTGGCGTCCCGGTCCCGATCCCGATTTGGGGCACGACGTGTAGCGCCATCCGCTGTGCTGTTCTTCCCACGTCTCCCGATTCATGTTCGCGACGCCGCGCCGCACGGCCTCGGGAATGCGGGGATCGCCGGTCAGTTCGTAGTACTTGCTCAAGCCGTTCAATCGAATCGAGCCGATAAATGCCGCTTCTCCCCGGTGCTTGGTCTCGCAGTAGCAGTGGCCCCAGGGGAGCTGGTAGCGCCATCCGCCCGTCTCGGGATCCTGCTCCGAAAGGGCGTCGTCGGCCAGAAGCTTCATCGCTTTCAGGTAGCGGTCGTCAAAGTCCAACTCGTAGGCGCCCGCAATGGCCAGCATGGTCCAGCCGTTGACGCGGCCGCAATGGCTGTGCCCCTTGAACGCGAACTTCCGATCCTCAACAAGCCGCGCCAGGTTGGCGCCGATCTTCTCGACGGTCTCCTTCATCCACGGATCGCCGGTCAGGAAGTAGTCGTACACCATCCCCTGGGTCCAAATGTGCCCCAGGTTGTACGGATCGAGACAGAGGTAGGGGCGCTGGGTCTTGCCGATGTCGAGCGACACGTACAGTTCGCGGATGCGGTCGACCGGAAAGAACCCGCTCACGTGTCCAACGCAATGTTCATGCACCATGCCGGGCCGAATGGGGTAATTGGGATCGCGGCCGACGGATTGGTAAAAGTAGTCAGTGAGATCCGCGTTGACAAACTGAATGACGTCGACTTCGCTGGTATGCCGTGCGGCGGTATCGCCAACATAGAAATACTTCGGATCGCCCGTGCGGGCGAACTGCAGGAGGATCTGTTTCGGCGTGTCGTATTCGTGGTTGCCCCAGTTGCAGCCGCGTTCACCCCACCAATCGCCCCAATTCATGACGCCGTAGTCACGCTGCTCTTTGATGCTGTTCAAGTAGCCGTTGTCGAACAGATTCTCAGCCCAACGATCATAGGCTTCTAAACCGGGGCTGCCCGCCGCTGCGATCGGCCCCCAGACTCCAGCAGCGATGGCCTGCGCCGGATCGGCCGCGGGGACCAGCGGCGCATTCGCATTCCGGACAAGTGCGTCTCCGTCGCCTTGCGTGTCGAGCCAGATCTGCCACCGGCGCGATTGGCCCATCCGGAGCTGGTAACAGTCGCCATCGAAAAGGTATTGGTACTTGTACCACGGCTCCATGTGAGCGAAGGTGCCTGCGGAAAACGTGGGGAACAGCCCAATCTTCAGGCCGTCAGCATCGGACTCGATACTCTTCGGCCATTGCTGCCAGAAATCGCGCACGGCGACGGCCACGGTACCAGCAGCGTCGGTCAGTTCGGCCCATCCCGGCGCCTTCGATACAGTCCCGTTGACACCTTCGAAACGACCCGTCTGGTCATCAATCTGCAACAGCCGGGCGTTCGTCCCCGATGTCTCCCCTGATCGGCCGCCGAACCGGACTCCCTTCAGCGGTGTGCGGGGAACGAGATCGAGCGACAGCCCGCGGAGCCGGTGCAGAACCCCCGTGTCCGCGTCGACCAGCAAGTGCGGTTCCAGGAACACACGTGATTGTCCGGCAAAGACGGAGGCGCGCAGCCGGAAGCCCAGGACACGAGACCCATCCGGGGCACGAAAGGCGCCTCGCAGAAGGATCGTCCCACGGACAGGCCCGCTCGCTTCAACGTCCCTGGATTCGACGACGCCCGGACAACGGCGACCTTCCCCGTCGATCAGTGTGAAGCGGACGTCGAGTCGATCGCCGACCCGCAGTACTCCGTCGTCTGCCGGGCCAAGTCGGATGGTGCCGGTTTGGATGACTGCCAGCGTGCCGTCAAGCACGTCCACAGGGGCCTGGGGCAACGTCGCGTCCGCGCGGGCCTCCCAGCGCAGCGTGAATCGCGCCGTCCCGGCTGGTGGAGGAGTCGCCTGGAAATCAAGCAAGACCCAGCGAACGCTTCCGTCCTTCCATCGCGTCAAGACGGTGGTTTGGCAGGGAACCCGCTCTCCTCGCTCGTTGGCTAAGAAGAAGTACGAGTCCGCCGGCGCGGCACCCATGGCCAACGGCACACCGCCGGTCACGGTCCGCAGGCTTTGAAGCCCCGTCATGTCCCGGACGATCACGGCGAGTTCCCGAGGCGGCGCATGCGAGGCTGCCATCGACTCGTGCAGAAACGCGACGGACATCAAGACACAGGCAATTGTCCAGGCAACGAATCGCGATAGTATCATACGTTTCAAGCTCCATTTGGGCGAGTTCAACGGACTAGTTCGCCGGTTTTGTCACTGATTCACTGCGGACTTCCAGCAAAGGTTTCTCGCCGGGCCGTCGCTCCTCCGGCTTCAAGCCATCGCCCCAGTACCCCTTGCGGTCGCCCGTCTCACGCGTCATTTCGACCATGTGGAAGATGTC
>DATKZH010000018.1:0-4279 GCA_035528065.1 Thermoguttaceae bacterium
CCGCGATGGGGAATCCTAGCCAGTCGCATTGCGGGCATCCCTCCGGAGCGCATGGAAACACCTCAGTCGAAGGTGGGTCGTCTTGAAGCGCCGCGGGGTGTCGCCGGGGCGACGAATCCCCTGAGAAGAACTCGGACTTCCCGCCCCGTGCGCATGAAGGCCACTTGGTGTCATGCTATCGGAGACTCGAAAGAGGGGGAAGGTGGGCCGAGCGAATCCTAGCTCACCTCCACGCCGGCGATGGCCTCCTAACATCCGTCCGCACACAGAGTTACGGCGACTGGCGTCCTCCTGATCGCCGCCGGGTGAGCTGGCACAGGTCGGGCAAGACAGGTATACCATACCGAGGGGTTATTCGGTTCTCCGGCAAGGATCTTGGGGCTCCGGGCGCGGCAGATCTTCACTCGAACCCACAGCCGGCGCAACGGCGAGGACCGGCACCTGCTGAATCCTTTTCACCGGAACCACCCAACCGGATTTGCGATCATCAACGCCATACGATCTCGCACTGATGTCGGACCTCAAGTCGCAACCGACCGAACGCCCTCCCGACGAACGCCGGCTCCGCGCAGACGTCACGCGCCTGGCGCGTCTCGGACGCCTGCTCGTCTTCTCGGTGATTGTCGCCGGCTCCCTGTTGACCTTTCCTGCCGCGACGGCATGGATGATCGCCGTCTGGATCGGTTGGCACACGTGGCTGGTCGCGCGGCGACGCTCGGGCTGGCAGCCGCTGGTCGCCTGCGCGGCCATCCTGCTGGTCAAACGGGCCGCTTGGCTGCCGGGGCTCGTGGCGATGATCGTCGCGCTGCTTGCCGTGAGCGGCTTCTGCGTCTTCTGGCGGCGCGGCGCCGACGGAAAGTGGGGCCGACTTCTTGCCTGGTCGGCCGTGGCCGCGTTGTGGGTAACGTGGGGAATCATGGCCGCCGACTGGCACGCCGCGGCCCGCTCTGGGCGCCGGGTCGTGCTCGATCCGACGCGGCCGGTCGTCTGCCTCGGCGACAGCCTGACGGCCGGGATTCCGCCCCACGGGAGCTACACCGACGATCTCGCAAAGCGAATCGCCGTGCCCGTGGTCAACCTGGGCCAAGACGGAATCACCTCGGCCGAAGCAATCGAGAAGCTGCCGGCGCTGGTCAAAGCCGATCCGCAAGTGGTCGTCGTGGAGCTGGGCGGGCACGATTTCCTCAAAGGGCACGGACGTGCGGCGACGAAGGCGAATCTGGAGCGGATGATCCGCGCTTGCCGCCGGATCGGGGCCGAGGTCGTGTTAATGGAAATACCCCGTGGCCTGATTACCGATCCCTACGCCGGACTGGAGCGCGAGCTGGCCCGGCGGCACGACCTCGAGCTCGTCTCCGACACGCCGATCCGCAGGCTCATCCTCTGGAGTCCGTACGCCCCGCCCGGCATGTGGCTCGACCGGACGCGGCACCTGAGTGACGACGGTTTGCACGCGAATGCGCGAGGAAACCGCGTTCTGGCCGAAGACGTGGCCGAATCGCTGGCGCGATTGTTCGGGCCGGAGATTCGGGCGGACCATGCTCAGGAATAGAACTCCTTGACCCGCATGATCACGTCGAAGCCGTCGGCCTGAAGCGCGTCTTCCAGGCAGACCATGGCGGGATGCTCGGGCGGGAGCGACTGGTACTTGCGTTTGACCGAGCCGACGATCATGTCCATGCCCAACGGCATGGTCTTGGTCAGGAACGCGCTTTCCAACGGGCCCTTGAGCGGGGAGCCGTCGGCCCGCTTGGGCGGCAGCATCACCGTGAAATTGCTCAAGCCGACCGACATGTGAACGCCCTGGAGATCCGGGTCGTCGTGGATCATCGCCACGGCCGTCACGAGCCGCTTGAGGTTCCCTTCGCAGTCGGTGCCGATCGGGGCGATGCCCGGGTCGAAGATCAAGTCGTCGTTGGCCATCTCGCGGCCCGGGGCGCGGGCCTGATCCCGCAGGAACTGGGCGGCCCGGTAAGTCTGCTCGGCGGTCTGGCACGGCCCCGACTTGCCGTCCACCACGTGCTCCGATATCAGCAGGATCGGCTTGAACGGGCGGACCGCGCACAAGTCGAACATCCCCAGCCGCAAGGGCGAGATGGAATTGAGAATCGGCTTCTCGCCGCCGGCACGATCCGGGGCGTAGGCTTCCAGGCCGGCTTTGGCGATTTCCGGATCGGGCGTATCGATCGAAAGCGGCTTGCGCGTGACTTCCTGGATTCTCTTGACGAGGTCGGCCATGAACTCGGGCGATCGCTTGCCGACGTTCACGTCGATGTAGGCGGCCCCTTTTTCGTCCTGGAGCCGGGCCAGCTCCAACAGCCCGGCCACGTCGCCCGACTCGAACAGCGCATGCGTGGAGGGGACCGAATCGTTGATCGTCTCTCCGATGATCTTCAAGCCTTCAATTGCCATTGCGTGTTCCTCGTGGCCAACTCGATACGACGGCGGGCAGACCGTGATTATAGTGGGGCCCCCGTGCGGGTCAATTGACCGGCCTGGGCAGGGTCCGGCGAATTCGCAAGAGAGGCGCATTGCCCGTGTTGCGCATCATCGGGAATCCTGCTGCCGACAGGCTGGTAGCCCGTCATGCCACATCGACCGAATCGCGGGGCAAGACTGCCCGACGATGCGGACGCGAGCCCTTACTGCTCCAGGGCTTGACGAAAATCCTCGATCAGATCTTCGGGATTCTCGATGCCGCAAGAGACGCGGATCATGTTGTCGGGGATCCCGACGGCGAGTCGCTGCTCGCGGGTGAAATCGTGGTAGCTCATGTACATGGGCTGCTCGATGAGCGACTCGACGCCACCCAGACTCGGCCCGATCCGCGGCAGCCGAACGGCGTCGACCACGGCCGCCGTCTGATCCGCGTCGGCGTCCTTGACCAGGAAGGTGACCAGGCCCCCGAATCCCCGCATGGTCCGCCGGGCGACCTCGTGATCGCGGTGGCTGGCCAAGCCGGGGTAGTAGACCTTTTCCACGCGGGGGTGGCCTTCCAGGAATTCGGAGAGCGCCAAGCCGTTCTCATTGTGACGCTGCATCCGCAGCTCGAGCGTCTTCAGCCCGCGTTGCAGGAGGTAGATGGCATGCGGCGAATTGCCGGTGCCGATCACGCCGCGGAGCTTTCGAATCGGCTCGATCACGTCGCGGGACCCGATGAGCACTCCGGCCAAGAGGTCGTTGTGGCCGCCGAGATACTTGGTGCAGGAATGGAGCACGCAGTCGACGCCGTATTCGAGCGGCCGGACGTTGTAGGGCGTAGCGAGCGTGGCGTCGATCAGCGTCTCCACGCCGTGCTGCTTTCCCAGGGCCGCGAACCGTTCCAGGTCCACCACGCTGAGGTGCGGATTGGTGGGCGATTCGCTGATCAGGACCTTGGTGTTTGCATTGATGGCGGCTTCCATCCGGTCGTAGTCGCAGGCCGGAACCGTGTGCGTCACCACGCCGAACTTGCCCAACATCTCCCGACACATCTGACGCGTGCGATGGTAGCACTCGTCGAACAGCACGATCTCGTCGCCGGCCTGCAGCTTGGCGAGCAGGAACGCCGCGACTGCGGCCATGCCCGTCGAAAAGGTGACGGCCGTCTCGCCCCCTTCCAGCGCGGCCAGCTTTCGCTGGACCACCTTCTCGCTTGGGTTCCCGTAGCGGCCGTACTCTTCGCGGGGCTGCTTCTCGTCGACGAAGTCGATGACCGCCTGGGTGTTGGCGAATGTATACGTGGCCGTACAGAAGATCGGGTCGGTGATGGCGAAGCCCGGCTTGATGCGGTCTTCGCCCGCATGAACTGCGAGGGTCGAGGGTCGGAGGCCCGGACGGTCCGGGTGGGGTGAAGCGGATTCGCTCGTCATGGTCGTGTCCCGGCAGAAGAACGACGCAACAAAGGGTCCCAGGGATCACCGTGCGACCGCCAGGCCGCCTTCTGCGCTAAGGTGCGAGCGAAAAAAAACCGCGACAATCCAGCGGTCGCGGCACGCTTCGTTCGAGTTTGATCGCCGGCTTGGGCGTACGCTCGAAGTCGACGATGGCACTTTAGCAGATTCTGGCTGCAAGCGGCCGCAAATCCCATTTGCGGTTCGATTCTAGTCAAATTTCAGCGAATGGGCAAGGCACTGCGGGGATCGCCGGCAAGAAGCCGAGCATTGGGTGGGCGCCGATCCTCCGCGATTGCGGGCCTCGCCGACCTGGGCGAGGCCCTTGGACTTCGGCTCCAAGACTGCGCAGCTTACCCAATTCCTCTTGACCGAACGGAAGGGCGACCCGATAATCCGCCCCGCTT
>DATKZH010000019.1:0-3785 GCA_035528065.1 Thermoguttaceae bacterium
GCTTCTCGCCTGGAAAACCGGGTTGGCGGACGCCGTGAGCCGTGAACGAGCCCAGGTTTCGGGTTTTCAGGCACTCTTCGAGTACGGGAATGTACATAGGTACAGTTTATCCAGCCACTGAAAACCCGGAAGAGCCAGATCTTCCAGGCGAGATCGGGCGGGCACCCAAGGAGTTCGGGACGAACGGGTGGTATTCCTGCTATTTCGGAAACGTCATTTCTTCTTTGCCTCGCGCAAACCGGGCGACGCGGCAAGGGTGAAGACAACGAGCTCCTCACCCGTTACGGTGCTGATATCGTGGTGCATGGCCAGCACGTTGACGCCGGTGGCCTCCTGGATCATCGCCTCCATGATCGGCCGTGCCGTTTCGATCAGATGGGTCCGCACTTGCTTGAGCAGGTCTCTCCCCTTCTCGGCCGGCAGTGCCTTGACCAGTTGCTGTTCGGCTGCGGTCAAGACGCCCTGGAGGCGGATCAGGAGCAGATCACCGATCAGGTGGGCGTGAACCTCCTTGGGTCCCCGGCCCATGTACTCCTGTTCAAAGCGCGTGATCCCTTCGCAGACGGCGGATTCGAGTTCCCCCTGCGTTTTCATGATGACCTCAAACGTGCCCCCGTTCTCGGTTGGAGGTCCGCATGGACGAAAGCCGGCCGTTGGCAAGAGAAGTTCCTCCGAGACAATCCGCGTAACACCATACCAAAGCGCCTTCTTACAGGCAAGGGGCGCCCGGGCAATCGGGCCTCGGAACGACCATCCGTTAGGCGACGCGGCCCATTGAATATCAACGCTTTACGAACGCAAGCGCCGTCGGGCTTGCGCTTGGAGTTGTCTGCGGCAGCCACCATGGCTCGGGCTGCGCGTGAGAAAGTGCCGATTCCAACGCGAAAGACCACAATCCCCACTTGCCTGGCCCATTCCACGCGATACAATGGCACTCTGAGTGGATCTCTGGTGAGTGCAGCTCTGCAAAAAGTTGATTTGAAGTCGTCGGATGACTAGATGAAGAGCAACCCCGCCTTTAGGGGGGGCTCGTTGACGAGTAAGCCGACGTGGTCGAATACCTCAGGGTGTTCCGCCACGTCGGCTTTTTTTTGGTAACGCGGGACGTTCGCAACGAGCGGGGGCCAACCCGATGGACAAGCCCATTTCGACCGTGGCGCGGCAAATCGCCGAAGCGGCCATCGCTTTCGAGCAGCAGCAAACGGGCCACACACCCAAATCGGTGACCGTGGTCCTGAGTGAGGAGATGCTGGTGATCACGCTGTACGGGGCCTTGTCGCCGGCCGAGAAGGCCCTGGCCAAGAGCCCGACAGGGGCCGCTCAGGTGCAGGAGTTTCACCGAGAGCTATTTACCAGCGGTTCCGACCCGCTGCGTGAGGAGATCAAGAAGATCACCGGGGTAGAGGTACGCGAAGCGGCTGCTGAAGTCGAGCCGACGAGCGGTACCGTGGTGAAGGTGTTCACGACCGGCACGAAGGTGCAGGTGTTCCTGCTCGCCCAGGGCGTACCTGGGGACAGTTGGAGCGGGAACGGATCAGGCGATCAGTCCTGAAAACGGAGGTTCAACCATGTTAGTCTTGTCGAGGAAAAGCCGGGAATCGGTGGTGGTCGGAGGGGCCGACGGCTTCCATCGCCTGCTCAAAGTCACGGTGCTCGAGATTCGAGGCGGCAGCGTGAAACTGGGCTTCGAGGCCGATCCGGGTGTTCCCGTCCACCGTCAGGAGGTTTGGGAACGAATTTGCCCCCACGGCCAGCTAGGCAGCCTGACGGAAGACCTCGCTGCGCCGGTTACGTGACGCCTTCAGTCCGGTCAGCAATACCCTCAAGCAGAGGATCGCCGCGCCGATCGGCACGGCTTCCTTATTCCACGGGCGTGACCGTCTACAGCCGCATGAGCAGCAAGTCATTGACATGATTGAATTGAACCCAATGGATCTTTTTTCCTGTGCCGGTAAGAATGCAGTGGACGGCGTCGCGACGGAGCTCCGCGGTGAACCCATTCGTGGTCCCACGGTTCGTGCCGCCCCATCCCAACTCGTCGGCGTAGGTCAGAAAAGTGCGGATTTGCGGAACACGGCGCTTCTGTTGTTGATTCAAGAGCGATTGGAGATCCATCCGCATTTTCGAGGCCGGGCCTCTCTGTTGACCATCGAGCTGATCCAAGAGACGATCATCCTGTCAGGACGCCTCCCGTCCCACTACCTGAAACAGCTTCTGCAGGAGGCAGTCAAGCTGGTTCCTGGTGTCGTGGACATTGACAACCAGGTCGATGTTGTGTGGCCGGGTTTATAGTTGCGCAGTGAAGTCTGGCCGGTTGACAAGAGACGCGCGGCGCCGCGCTCTGTCGACAGCCCGGATCGGGGGTCAGACGGGCTCTTGCCCGCCCCCAAGCGGCCCCGCAGGCATGTCGCGCCCGCTGGCTGGTATTCGCCCAAGGTGGCCGCCGCGCGTTGAGGCCCGAAATCCCCCAAGCCATGGCCTCGTGGAGGGAAGGACGGCCCGCGACTCCGTCCCATGTCGGCCAACCGTTCTTGGTGTGGCCGTGTCGTTGCCTGTTGACGCTAGTCGTGCCCGTGTGCTATGTTGCGTTCAGTCTGCTTTGAACTCTGCTCTGTCGCGACGGGGTATCGCCTCCGCATGTCTCCGCGCCGGTCCCTGGGTCTGCCGATCACGCTGGCGGTCGTGATGATCGCACTGCTGGTGGTGTTGACCGTGGGCTGGGTGTTGTTGGCCGTGTTCGGGGCGCTGGCCAATACCCGCTTCGCCGGTTTGAACTGGACGCTTCTCTCCGTGGGCACGGCGTTCATCGCGCTTCTGCTCGTCGGCGTGGTCATGTATTTGGGGCTCTCGATCAAGACCATCAACCTCAGCCGGCGGCAGTCCAACTTCATCCACAGCGTCACCCACGAGCTGAAATCCCCGATCGCCTCGATGAAGCTCTGCTTGCAGACGCTCAACCGTCGCCAGGTGAGCCGGGAAGAACAAGCCGGCTTCCATCAATTCATGTTGGAGGATCTCGATCGGCTCGACCGCCTGATCAACCACGTGCTCGAAGCCGGGCGTCTGGACACGGCGCCTGCGGACGGCGAGGTCGAAGAGGTGGCCATGGAGAATCTGCTCGACGAATGCGCCGACACGGTTTGCCTCTGGTACCGCGTGCCCTCGTGCACCGTCCGTTTGGACGTTCCGCCTTGCAGCGTGCGGGCGCGGCGCCTCGATCTGGAGATGATCTTTCGGAATCTGATCGACAACGCCGTCAAATACGCCGGCACGGAGCCTCGGGTCGAGGTGGTCCTGCGACTCCATCCAAACGGGAACGTGGTAACTCAAGTGTGCGACAACGGCAAAGGGATTCCGTACAAGCTGCGCACCAGGATCTTTGGGCGCTTCGTGCGATTGGGTCTGGAGCTCGAACGCGAGAAGCCCGGCACCGGCCTGGGACTCCACATCGTTCGGACCTTGGTGCGACGGCTCGGCGGTCAGGTCCGGGTGCGCGATCATGAGCCGGGGCCGGGAGCCGTGTTCGAGGTGGACCTGCCTGCCCGCCTGGTCGTCGCCCAAAAGACGCAGCCGCAGGAAGACAACCCGTTGACCGAGAAACCGGAAGTCGCTTAGGATTGGCCGAAGAACAACTTCCGCATTTCCGAAGTAGCAGGCACACGCCGAGGCTGTGACCTTTTCGACCAAACGTGTGAAAGCAATGCTATCGCACCGCAAGATCTTGTGACGGTATCCGGGGGGCGGTTCTGGCCTGAGGGAAGAGTTGGTGACGAATCGTGGCTGAA
>DATKZH010000020.1:0-7683 GCA_035528065.1 Thermoguttaceae bacterium
GCGATTTGACCGCACGTTGAGGGCCGGGGACGAGGGAAGGCGCTGTATATATACAGCGCCTTCCCTCGTCCCCGGCCCTCAACGTGCGGTCAAATCGCCCATGCCCCTGCCCGCTCAACAGCCGCCCGCCCGCGCTACCGCATCCATCCCCGCTCGATCTCTTCGAGCGTCTTGCCCTTGGTCTCGGGGACGAACCCGGCGGTGAAGACGAAGGCCACCACGCACATCGCCGCGTAGACCCAGAACGTCGTGGGATGCCCCACGTGCTTGAACATCCAGGGCACCGTCTGGGAGACGGCGAAGCAGGCGATCCAGAGGGTCACGGTGGCCACGCCCATGGCCCGGCCGCGCGTGCGCGTGGGGAAGATCTCCGAAAGCACCACCCAGACCACGGGCCCCATCGCCACGGCAAAGGAGGCGACGTAGGCCAACGTGAAGGCGAAAATCCAGCGCGGAGCGAGCTGTAGATGGAACGCCCCGCCCAGCAAGACGAGCGAGATCCCCATCGCCGCCGAGGTGATCAGCAACAGCGGCTTGCGACCCGCCCGATCGACCACCCGGATGGCCACCAGCGTGAACATCAGGTTCACCAGTTGCAGGGCCACGGTCTGCAAAAGCGCCCGGGTGGCTGAGACTTCCGCCCCTGAGCTGGCAAAGATCCCCGGGGCATAGTAGAGCACGGCGTTGATGCCCGTGACCTGCTGCAAGATGGCCAGCACCACGGCGATCACCAGCGCCACGCGGATGCCCGGTCGAAACAGCTCCCAGAACGACCCGCCTTCCATGGCGATCGTCTCCCGGATCTCCTTCATTTCGCATTCGGCCCGCTCGTGCCCGCCAAGCCGGGTGAGTATGGCCTGGGCTTCGCCCTCCCGTCCCTGCTTGACGAGCCAGCGAGGGCTTTCGGGCACGATCAGGAGCAACAGCAAAAACACCATCGCCGGCAGCGTCTCCGAGGCGAACATCCACCGCCAGCCGGTGGTAATGTTCCAGCTCGGGTCGTCCGGCGCAGCGATCTTCCAGTTGACGATCGAGACGATCAGCATGCCCGTGATGATCGCAATCTGATTGAGCGAGACGAGCCGGCCGCGGATCCGCGCCGGGGCCACCTCGGCGATGTACAGCGGCGAGAGCATCGACGCCATCCCCACGCCGAACCCGCCCAGCATGCGGGCGACGACGAACTCCGTCAGGCTCCGCGGCAACGCCGATCCGATGGCGGAGACCGCAAACAGCACGGCGGAGAGCAGCAGCACGCGCTTGCGCCCGAACCGGTCGCTGAGCGTGCCGGCGATCGCCGCCCCGATCATGCAGCCGACCAGCACGTTCGATACGGCCCAGCCTTTCGACCAATCGCTCAGCGAGAAGTGGACCTCCAAAAAGTCGATCGCCCCGGCGATGACCGCCGTGTCGTAGCCGAACAGGAGTCCGCCCAGGGCGGCCACCGAGGCAAGAAGGTATACGTACCCCAGACTGCCGCCCGATTGGCTCGCGTCCGGCGCCCCGAGACGATCTGCTCTGTCGGTCACCACACCACCTCGTGCTGGAGAAACGGCCTCTGGCCCGAAGATAGTCGAAGGGCCTCTATCGTATCCGTGGGCTGACGGGCTTGACAAGGGGGCACGAGACGGCCAGATTGACGGACAACCATCTGCTCCTCACAACCCGCAACCTGCAAGCGATGCCATGGATTCCCGTAAGCGCGTCGAGAAGGCCCTCAGCCACGAGAACCCGGACTACGTGCCGCTCGATCTGGGCGCCAGCGCGGTGACCGGGATGCACGCCAGCAGCGTGTGCCAGCTCCGCCAGGCGCTGGGGCTCGATTCGCCCGGCACGCCGGTCAAGGTGGTCGAGCCGTACCAGATGCTCGGCGAGATCGCGGCGGATCTGATCGAGGCGTTGGGCATCGACGTGGTCGGCCTCGGCGGCACGAAGACGCTGTTCGGCTTCGAGAACCGCGACTGGAAGCCGTGGACGCTCTTCGACGGCACGCCCGTGCTGGTGCCCGAGGCCTTCAACACCGAGCCGGAGCCGAACGGCGATATCTTCATGTACCCGGAGGGCGACCAGTCGGCCCCGCCCAGCGGCCGGATGCCCCAGGGCGGCTACTACTTCGACACGATCGTCCGCCAGGGGCCGGTCGACGAGGCGAACCTGAACGTCGAGGACAATCTCCAGGAGTTCGGCCCGATCTCCGACGACGAGCTCAACCACTTCGCCCGGGAGGCCGAGCGGCTCTACACCGAGACCGACAAGGCGATCCTGGCCAACTTCGGCGGCACGGCCTTCGGCGACATCGCCCTGGTCCCCGCTCCTTGGCTAAAATACCCCAAGGGCATCCGCGACGTCGCCGAGTGGTACATGGCCACCGCCGCCCAGCCCGACTACGTCTACCAGGTCTTCGACCGCCAGTGCCAAATCGCCCTAAGAAACCTGGCCAAGATCTACGAGGCGGTGGGCGACCGCGTGACGGCCGTGTTCATCACGGGCACCGACTTCGGCCGGCAGGACGGCCTGTTCATAAGCCCCCAGGCGTACCGCAAGCTGTACCAGCCGTTCCACCGCCGGGTGAACGACTGGATCCACCAGCACACGCCGTGGAAGACGTTCATCCACTCGTGCGGCTCGGTCGTCGGGCTCCTGCCGGACATCATCGACGCCGGGTTCGACGTCCTCAACCCGGTCCAATGCTCGGCCGCCGGCATGGACCCCCAGACCCTCAAAGACCGCTTCGGCGACCAGCTCACCTTCTGGGGCGGCGGCGTCGACACCCAGAAGACCCTCCCCTTCGGCACGCCGGACCAGGTCCGCGAAGAAGTCCGCGAGCGGATCGCCATCTTCGGCCAAAGCGGCGGGTTCATCTTCAACACGGTCCACAACGTCCAGGCGAACACGCCGGTGGAGAACTTGGTGGCGCTTTATGAGGCGGTGAAAGAAGCGCGGACGCAAGGATCGGCCGAGTAGCCGCAGTGGCTATCTTCACTGCAATTTGGCAGTGCGGTAGGTGGCATGCACTTGCGTAGTGTGGGCATGTCCGTCGAGGATCATCGCAACGCAGGCGATTCCATGCGACCCCGCCCGTCCCGCAAACCGTTGAACGGCCACCGTCCCATCACTACGAGCCACCCATGGAAGAAAATCCCTACAAATCCCCCGAAAACGTGGATCGCGAGACCGCATCTCATGGCCCCAAGCTGCCGAAGCGGTTGGAAGTTGTGTTGGTGGGTATGGGAGCGTCGTTCATGTTGTTCCTCGTGATGGCGATCAGTCTGTTCCTTGTTGCGGATTGGCTCCGAGTTGCAGACTCGTTCCGCTTTCCAATAAGCAAGAGGGACCCGGAGAGAGGGTGGGCGTTCTGGTATGCGTTTTGGCCGCTTGCAGCCGCTTCAGTCCTCTTCGGCGTCGTCGCTGCGAAACGGCATTCCCAGGATTCGCAGTCCTGGGTGGATACGGTCGTGGGACTCGTGCTAGTGCTGCTCATGGGCGTGCTGACGGTCGTCGCCTACCTGACGGGCGGGTACAAGTAGGTGCCTCAGGTTCCCGTCGGCGAGGTCAGCCTCGTCCATCGCCACTAATAATTCGGCGTCGGTGGCCGGTAGTGGCCGAGGTCGATGGAGCGGAACCACTCGATGGTTTTGGCCAGCCCTTCGCGGAGCGGCACTTTGGGCTCCCAGCCGAGCTTCTCTCGGGCGAGCGTGATGTCGGGCTGGCGCTGGGTGGGGTCGTCGGCCGGGAGGGGCTCGTGGACGAGCTTCGAGCGGGAGCCGGTCAGCTCGAGGACGAGTTGGGCCAGCTCCTGGTTGGAAAACTCGCCGGGATTGCCCAGGTTCACCGGGCCGATCAGCTCGTCCGGGGCGCCCATCATCCGGATCATCCCCTCGACCATACAATCCCGGTAGCAGAACGACCGGGTTTGGCTGCCGTCGCCGAAGATGGTGATCGGTTCGCCCTGGAGCGCCTGGCGGATGAAGTTGGAGATCACGCGGCCGCCGAACGGGTGCATGCGCGGCCCGTACGTGTTGAAGATTCGCACGATGCGGACGTTGACGCGATGCTCACGCAGGGATTACCAGGATGTTCCATGTTCCTGCGGCGCATGCGCCGATGTTCGAATCGAGGGAGATCGCAAATCTTGATGTAGGCGTGGTTGACCCGCGAATGTCGGCGGAGGCGATTTCGGCGTGTTTTCTGCACGGTATATTGAAGGGACTACACCGAAGCCCACGGATTGTCCGCGATCGAAGCGCGTTCGGATACCATGGCGTTCTAACCGCGGAAGACGTATCGTGCTTAGTCATTCCCGATGGTTGCGTGGGGTTGCCCACGTTGGCAGCGATCGAACAAGGGATTCCCGTCATCGCGGTGCGAGAGAACCGAAACCGAATGGACAATGATCTGACCCGGTTGCCGTTCCGGAAAGGGAAGTTGTTTCTCGTAGAGAACTACCTCGAGGCGGTTGGTGTGATGACGGCATTGAAAGCGGGAGTCACGCTGAATTCGGTCCGACGGCCATTGAAGAAGACGAGGGTCGAGTGTGACCGGGTGAGAGACCAGGTTGCCCCACCGCTGGAGGTTCGCGAGTAGGCGCGAGGGAGTTCTGGCGACGCGCGAAGCCTCAGTGCATCTCCGTCCCGCAGGTGCCGATGCCGTGGCGGTAGAAGTTGAACTGGACGTTGGGGTGATCGGCCAGGAGCGACATGGGGACCGAGCTGTCGGGGATCTGCTTGGCGATCATCAGCGTGGTCAGGCGCATGCCGAAGGGGTTGTCGTGGTTGCCGGCCTGCCAGATGGAGACCTTTTCGGCCTTCCAGGTTTCCACGGGCCCGACGGTCGCCGCCTTGGTGGGCACCAGGGCGACCTGGCCGCCGCCGGAGGTGCGGGCGTTTTGGATGATCGTCATCGGGTGGAGATCGGTCACCCGGGTCTTTAGTTTGCGGTACTCTTCCGGGGTCGGGGGGGCGTCTTTGTACTTGCCGGCCCGCTTGGGCGGGTCGTTGAACGCCCAGTGCTTCACCTCGCCCTGCCCGCCCTGCATCACCACGCAGCGGATCTGGTCGTAACTGCCGGAATAGGCGTCCAGATCGCCGGTGGGGAAGTGGAGGTGGGAGGGCGGCATGCGGAGCTTGCGCTGGATCCGCTTGAAGCAGAGGTCCATGTCGGCCTTGGCGAAGCTCAGCGGGTGGGAGGTGGGGACGGGCACGCCGTCTTCGTCGACCCATTCGTCCATGCCCCAGAAATGGGCGCTGCGGACGTCGAGGCTCAGCTCGTTCACCAGCCGGGCGACCAGGGGGAGCTGCTCGGTGGGGCCGATCGGGCCGCAGATGCCGGCCGGGTTGTCGACCGTCGACTGGCGCCAGGCCTCGATGTACTCCAACGCCTCGGCCAGGTAGAAGTCTTCCCGCGTGTCGTACATCACCACCTTGAAGCCGGGCCGCGAAAGCCCCTCCATCGTCCGCGCGTTCAGCTTCGGCACGTCGGCCACCAGCTCCGGGTCCAACGTCGTGTAATCCCACCACTGCGGGGCAACCTTGCTCACGGGACGCGGCATGGGGTGATCTCCTCTGCAGAAAAAGGGGACGCAGCTCTTTTTTTGTGCCTTCGGTACTCAACTCCCGCCGGCGCCGAACATCGCCTCCAGCAGGTCGTCGCGGGGATACGCGTGGCCGCGGTGCTGGACGAACGCCTCGGCCGCCGCCACGCCGGCCTGCTTGCCTCGGGCCGTTACGTGCCGCTTCATCGAATCGAGATACTCGTCCATGCCGTGATGCTTCAGGAGCCAGTCGCGCTGGCTGGTGTGGCAGGCGAGCATCTCGGTCTTCTTCTCCATCTGGTCGGTGACGTCGACGAGCGTGGTCGGCTCCACGGGCCGGCCCAGCGGGTCGACGGCCTCCACCGGGTCGCAGTAGTAGAGGTAGGGCACGGCCGAGCCTTCCTTCACCGGAAACGCCGAGCAATTCGGAGCCCCGTAGAGGAAGCTGGCCGCCCGGCCCACGAGCGACGCCATCTCGTGGTCCATCATGTAGTCTTTGTACGCATGGGTAAACACCAATGAGGGCGCGACGCGGCGGAACAGGTCGTACGCCTTCTGGAGCGTGATCTTGTCGTAGACCACGAAGCCGTCGCGCTCGTTGAGGCAGTGGTAGGTGCCGCCGACGAGCGCGGCCGCTTTCCGGGCTTCCTCGGTCCGTCGCCCGCTGATCACCCAGGGCGTCTCCGTGGCGGTGCCGCAATCGCCCGGGGCACAGGTGGCGATGTGCACCTCCCAGCCGGCATCGGCCAGGCGGATCAAGGTGCCGGCGCAGAGGAACTCGGCGTCGTCGGGATGGGCCATGAAGGCCAGGGCGGTGCGGTGGTCCGGCTGGTTCATTGCTCGTGCTTCTGGAGTTTCCGTCTCTCGTCAGGCTCGTTCTTCGCCGGGCGGGTCGTCTCTTGGGCCAATGCCCGTGGGCTGTCTCCCGCGGGGCGAGCCGGCGATCAGCGATCGGCTTGTCCGGGCAGCGCAACGCGAGCGCGGCCCTGCCTGCCCGCGGACGCCTCTAGTATAGCGGTCACGGGCCGGATCACAACGGGCGGGCCTTGCGGCCCCGCATTCTTTGCCCAAGTCTTGTCCTGCACGGGGATTCGCCAGATTTCCCCGTCTCCACAATCGGCCCGGTCGTACGTCCGCCCGCCGGGGACGTCCCGGGGAGACGAGCCGGGGATCTGGAGCCCGAGGGGTTGCGTCGCCCGGCCGATTGGGGCATGCTGGGGGGGGCCGTTACGGCACAACACGATCCTTCGGGAGGGCGTCTGAGAGGCTCGTGGTGACCGCATTCATGCAGTCGCGGAACTTGCGGTGACGGGCCTCGTCGGTAAGAAGGACCCGATGAATCGGGTCACGACGAACGCCTTGTGGACACGCGTTTCGACTTTCTCGGGAGGGCGACCATGAAAGACGGCAAGCTGGGCGTAGCCATCCACGGGGTGGGTCAAGTGGCCTACGCACACGCGGCCAGTTGGCTGAAGAATCCCCACGTGAAGATCGTTTGGGTTACCAGCAACCGCAGAGAGAGCGCCCAGCGCCTGGTCGACCAGTTCAAGCTCGACTGCAACGTGGGCGTCGATTACGAGCAGGTGATCGAGGACGATCGAGTCGACGTCGTCAACCTCAGCGGCCCGAACCACGTCCATACGCCCCAAGGCGTCGCCGCTGCCGAAGCCGGCAAGCACATCCTCATGGAAAAGCCGATGTGCATCTCGATGGAGGAGAACCGGGCCCTGCGAGACGCGGTTGCCCGGGCGGGCGTCAAAAGCGTGGTCAGCTTCGTCCTCCGCTGGAACCCGCTGGTGAAGAACCTCAAGGCGCTATTGGCCGAAGGGGCGATCGGGGACCTGTTCTACGTCGAGGTCGACTACTGGCACGGGCTCGCCGACTGGTGGACCGGCTTCGGATGGGGTCACACGCTGGCAAGCGGGCGGAGCACGATGCTCACCGGCGGGTGCCACGCGGTCGACGCGATTCGCTGGCTGGCGGGCGAGGAGATCGCCGAGGTTTCCGCATTCGCCAACAACGTGAAGCACAAGTTCGAGTACCCGGCCAACGTGGTCGCCGCGCTCAGGTTCCAAAGCGGCGCGATCGGCATGACCTCGGCCCTGTTCGACGCCGAGATGCCCTACCAGTTCAACATCGACCTGGCCGGCACC
>DATKZH010000021.1:0-3477 GCA_035528065.1 Thermoguttaceae bacterium
ACACGAACGTGGTCGGGCGCAAGTTCGACGACCACAAGGCCGTCGCCGACGAGTTCCCCAAGGTCAAGGCGATCGCGATCCGAGGGCTCACGCCCGAGTCGCACGGCAACGCCATCGGCATGGGGCTCGCCGAGTTCTGCAAGTCGCAGCTACTCCGCGAGACCGACTTCGAGGCGACGCGGCTCAACGGCATCATCTCCACGCACCTCTCCGCCTCGATGGCGCCTTTGGACTACGAGACCGACCGCGAGATCCTCGACGTCGCCTTGCGCGCGGTCGGCCTGGTCGAGCCGCCGGAGGCGAAGATCCTTTGGATCCGCAACACGCTGGAGCTCGCCGAGGTGGAATGCTCGGTCGCCTATCTGGAAGAGGCCCGCCGGCGCGACGACCTGGAGATCCTCACCGAGCCCCGCCCCCTGCCGCTCGATGCCGACGGCAACCTGCCGGACCTCTCGCCGGCCACTTCGCACTGATCGCAACGTAGGCAACTTCGCCCCAAAGCCATAGCTCCCTTCAGCGTCAACCTCGGCCTCGTTTAACCGCAAGCCGGAGGCGTGCGCGCCATCGCGGCCTACCTCCGCGCTCGCGCACGCCTCCGGCTTGCCGCTAAACGATGCTCACCACGCGCCCCAACATCGACGATTCGTCGCTCACGTGGAACACGCAACAACCTGAAGCCGCGGTGCCCAAAAGCGGGGTGCCGCAATCTCTCGCCGGGCGCTGCGCCCTGATTCCTCAAGCCGCGATGCCCAAAGGTGGGGTCGTCGCACCCGGCCGTCCCGCCGTCGATCCTCGCCGCCGCCCCGCAGCACGCCGAAAAGTTGGAAGCACCCGGGGGTGCCCAAAACTCGCCTTGCGGCTCGGCGCTAACATGGTAAGATCGAACACGTTAGGCGGAAACCCGAGCGCCCGAAAGCCCCCAAAATCGCCCGTCCAAGTGTCCAACAATGCCGTCCACAAGAAGCCCTAAGTCTATGTTTGGCAACGCGTTACGTCGAAAACAATTGTTGGACGGTTTTTCTTGGTTCGGCCAAAACCTCCAAGTGCTTTCGTGCCCGGGGCTTACGCAAGTTCCCTCGTCCAAAAAGCGCGGTTTTCCCAGTACATGGCGTGCGCGCAGGTGGCCTATGACCCCGTAGCACGTGCGCTGGAACCCCAGCGCATTCACCATGGAACCCCAGCGCACTCCCCCTGGGGCCCGCGCGCACGTGCGCTCACGGTATCTGAAGGGGGTAGTACCCCTCATACGTGGCAAAACCACGGCGACGCCCGAAGTGACCGCGTCCAACAATGAGTGGCGAGTGGCCACGAGTCCCCATCGTTACCACGCTTCCAGGCCGTGACAACATACTGACGGTCACGCCCTTTTTCAGGGGAGGGTGATTGGCCGATTCCTTCCGGCGCCGCCCGGGCACAGCGCGTCTGCGGGCCCCTTGCGTCCCGAAGCGTCGTGACCAGGTGCCTTCCGATCCACCCATCGGCCCGCAGCGAGCCGAACTCCCGCCAGCGCTTGTTGCCACCGGCGTGCATCGGCTATAATCAACGCACCCATCGGGGGGCCCAGGGCATGCCAGTATCCGTCGAGCAATTCGTCGAAAACCTCGTCCGAAGCGGGCTCTTCACGCCCGCCGAGCTGGCGGCGTTTCAACAAGACCTCCCGCCCGACCGCCGCCCCCGGAAGCCGCAGGATCTCGCCCGGGAGTTGGTCCAGGCCGGCTGGCTGACCAAGTATCAGGCCGCCGAGATCTACCAGGGCAAGACCAAGGGGCTCGTGCTGGGCGATTACGTCGTCCTGGACGAGATCGGGGCCGGCGGCATGGGGCAGGTCTTCAAGGCGTGGCACCGGACCATGGAACGGACCGTCGCCCTGAAGAAGCTCCCGCAGAAGACAATGCGGTCACCCCAGGCGATCGAGCGGTTCCATCGCGAGGTGAAGGCCGCGGCCAGGCTGGAGCACCCGAACATCGTCACGGCGTACGACGCCGGCGAAGCCGAGGGGATCCACTTCCTGGTGATGCAGTACGTCGACGGGCGCGACCTGGCCGACGTGCTCGCCGAGCGAGGGCCGCTGCCGGTCGCCGAGGCGCTTGACTACATGATCCAGTCGGCGCGGGGGCTGGAGTACGCTCACGATCAAGGCGTGGTCCATCGCGACATCAAGCCTGCCAATCTCCTGCTCGACCAGCGGGGCACGGTCAAGATCCTCGACATGGGGCTGGCCCGGATGCACCAGACGGATCGGCCGGTCGAGACGGCCCGGTCGGAGCGGCTCACCGAGAGCGGCCAGGTGATGGGGACGTTCGACTACATGGCGCCGGAGCAAGCCGAAGACACGCACCACGCCGACCGTCAGGCGGACGTCTACGCGCTGGGGTGCACGCTCTATCGCCTGCTGACGGGCGACCCGCCCTACCAGGGCGAGACGGCGATCCAGGTACTGTTGGCCCATCGGGAGGCCGCGATCCCGTCGCTCTCGGAAGCGAGGCCCGACGTGCCCGCGCGCCTGGACGCGGTCTGTCAGCGGATGATGGCCAAGCGTCCGGAGGACCGGCAGCCGTCGATGGCCGCTGTTGTCGCGGAGCTGGAGGCGTGCGTCGCGCCCCAAGCCCCGCCGGTGCAGGGCCCGGTTCCGCCGCCGGCGCCGCAACCGCCGCCGCCCTCGCCTCCGCCGGCCGCGATGAGGAAGTCGTCCGCCACGGACAGCAAGCTCCGGGCGTTCCTGCGAAGCCTGGCCCCGGCGAGCGTGGCCACGCGACGCAAGGCCACCCGGGCGACGGACGAGACGGTCGGTCCGCAGACCGAGCACGAGACCCGCATGCTCGACCGCCGGGAGTTGACCGCGGCTCCACGAAGTCGCAAGACGCTCCTGCCGGTGAGCATCGCCGGCGCGGCGGCGGCCGTGGTCGTCATCCTGGGCCTCCTCCTGATGCTCCCCGAAAAACGGGGACAGGCACCGTTTTCGTCCCGAATCGACACGGCCCGGCCGACCGACCGTGCGACGAAAAAGGGCCCCGTCCCCTTTTCCGAGCCCGAGCTGGAACCGGAATCGCAAGCGCCCGAATGGCAACCGGCCTGGGCCGAGACGGACGCGAAAGTAAAGGCACTCATCGCCGAGCAACGATTCGGCGAGGCGGAGGCCCTTTACGGGGCGTTAAACGAGCGTTTCGAGCACGTCGAGCTGAACCGCAAGGTTGCCGACGCGATCGCGTGGACCCAGGAGCAATCCGAAACGGTCCTCCAAGAAATCGAAGCCCAAGCCCGGCAGCTCTCGATCGAGCACAAGTTCGCCGACGCCCGGGCGGTGCTGCGTCCGGCCGTCGAGAAGCACGCAATCCGCGCCAGCGCGGAAGCCGCCCGGAAGCTCTTGGCCGAGATCGACGTCGCCGAAACGGAGGCCAAGGTCGAGACGGCCAGACGCCAGGCGATCGAGAGGCAACAGGAGATCGAACGGCGTTACGCCGACGCGATGAAGCCCAT
>DATKZH010000022.1:0-19506 GCA_035528065.1 Thermoguttaceae bacterium
GGTTGTGGCACGGTCGGGAGACCGTGCCACAACCGTCTGGTGGTTATGCCGCGGGATCGTCCGCCGAAGTGGCCGCCAGCGGCATTAGCGCACGATCTCCGTGTTCGGCATGTTCTCTCGGAGCTTCGCGGCGCCGGCCTCGGTCGTGTTGGTGCCTTCGATCCGCAAGTACTTGAGGTTCTCGAGTCCCTTGAGGTGCTCCAGGCCGGCGTCGGTGACGAAGGTGTTCCATAGATCGAGCCACTCGAGGCTCTTCAGTTTCGAGATGCCCTCTTCGAGCCCCTTGTCGTTGACGGCGGCTTCGCCCAGGTCGAGCTTGACCAGCGGGGCGTCCTTGAGCTGCGCCAGGCCGGTTCCGGTGACCGTGGTGCCGCGGAGGTAGAGGATTCTGAGCGGCAGGCCCACGAGCTTCGTGACGCCGTCGTCGGTGATGCTCGTGGCGCGCATCAGGTTGAGCTCTTCCAGGTTCTTGAGGTTGGCCAGGTGCTCCAGCCCGGGATCGGAGACCATTTGGGCGTCTTCGACGGTCAAGTGCGTGAGGTTGGTAAGCCCCTTGAGGTGTTCGAGCCCCGTGTTGCCGACCATCAGGCTCCGCATCTTGAGGGCCCTGAGGCCGGTCAGCCCGGCCAGGTGGGCGATCCCTTCGTCGGTCAGCCCCATGTTGCCCCGCAGGTCGAGCAGCCGGAGCCGGGTCATCCCTTCCAGGTTCTCGAGCCCGTCGTCGGAAAAGTCGTTGTAGAGCAAGTGCAGATACTCGAGGTTCGGCAAGTCCCGCAGGTGGGCCAGCCCTTCATCGGTCACGCCCTCGCTCCGCCGCAGGTTCAACTCCTTGAGCTTGGCAAGCTTCTTCAAGGGCACCAAGCCCTCGTTGGTGATCGTAGTGTTCACCAGCCAGAGCACCTCGAGGTTTTCGAGGTTCGACAGATGCGCGATTCCCGCGTCGCTCAACTTGGGGCCGTCGACCTTGAGCGTCTTCAAATCGGTCAGCTTCGCAAGCAGCGCGAGGTCCTCGTCGGTGGTGGGAGCCTGCATCTTCTCCAGATCGATGGAGACAATCGTCCCCCCGTCGCCACGCTCAACGACCCCCTCCAGCGCTTCGACGCGTTCGACGGCCTCGGTCGCTTGCTCCCCAACCGCGTCCGGCCCGGGGGGCTGGATCGTCGTCGGGGGGGCCGGCCCAGGCTGGTCGACCGGCGGACAACCGGTCACCCCGGCAAGCAGGACAAAAACACTCAGAAGCAGGAGAAATCGGAAGGTCATTGCTCGTACTCCTCGATGCATGAATGGCTCACGCGCGTCGCCAATCCTCGAAATGGCACGCTATGGTCGTAGCTCCTCAAACTACCGGACCGCTGACCGACCAGCAAACCCCCCTCCGGAGGCAATCGGGTCCCCACGTCGTGTCAGCGCCGGCGGGCGACGCATCAGCGCCAACGGGCCAGTCTGACGGAAGGGCTCCCTGATGATGGCACGGGGCGCGAAGGTCGAGCGACGGACCGGATCGTGGCAACTTGCGTATCCGCCCATCGCGAGTTATTGTGGGAGGGTCTGACATGCCTGAAAAGTTTTCCCTCCCCGTTATTGCGATCAAGGAGCTACGATGATGCCAGGTAGAACCAGCCGACGTCGATTCCTGCAAACCAGCGCTGCGGCGGGGGTCGGCTTCTGGGTTGCCGGCGGGCTACGGGCCCGAGCCAGCAACTCGGCCAACGAGCAGATTCAGTTCGCCTCCGTGGGCGTCGACGGCAAGGGCCGCAGCGACTCGCGAAACGCCTCGCGGCACGGGGCCATGGTCGGCATCTGCGACGTGGACAGCAACAAGCTGAAGGCGGCCGCCGCCCTCTATCCCGACGCCCGGCAGTTCGCCGACTTCCGCGAGATGCTCGACGCGATGGGCGACAAGATCGACGCGGTGACCGTGAGCACGCCCGACCACAACCACGCCGCCGCCGCCGCGATGGCCATGAAAAAGGGCAAGCACGTCTATTGCCAGAAGCCGATGACGCACTCGATCTACGAAGCCCGCCGGCTCGGCGAGATCGCCCGCGAGAAGGGCGTGATCAGCCAAATGGGCAACCAGGGCACGTCGCTGGACAGCCTCCGCGAGGCGGCCGCCGTCCTCCGGTCCGGGGCCCTCGGCGCGGTCAGCGAAGTCCATATATGGACAAATCGCCCCATCTGGAAGCAGGGCATCGACCGCCCGGAGCCGGCCGAAGTCCCCGATTTTCTTAACTGGGACCTTTGGATCGGCACGGCCCCGATGCGGCCTTACACCACGCTCTATCACCCGTTCTCGTGGCGCGGCTGGTGGGACTTCGGCACCGGGGCCCTCGGCGACATGGCCTGCCACACCGTCAACCTGCCCTTCATGGGCCTCGATCTGCGGGACCCGACGTCCGTCCAGGCGGTCACGTCCGGCCACAACCGCGACAGCTACCCGCAACGGTCCACGATCGAGTTCGAGTTCCCCGCCAACGACTGGCGCGGAGCCCTGAAAATGGTCTGGTACGATGACAAGGGCAACCAGCCCCCCGCCGAGCTGTTGGACGGGAAGAAGGTCCCCCAGACCGGTTCGCTCGTCATCGGAGAGAAAGGCAAGCTCCTTTCCCCCGGCGATTATGGCGGGTCGTTCGAGCTGATAGGCCTCGAGAAGCCGAAGGTCGAATGGAAGAGCGCCCCCGATGCCGGCGGCACCGATGAGAACCACATGGCCGAGTTTGCCCAGTGCATCAAGTCGGGCGAGCAGGCCAGGTCGAACTTCCCCGACTACGCCGGCCCGCTCACCGAGACCATCCTGCTGGGCAACCTGGCCGTTTGGGTCGCCCCCGAAGCCGGCGTCAAGGGCCAGAAGGTCGAGTGGGACGCGAAGACCATGACCGTCAAGAACATCGAAGGGCTGGAGAAGATCGTCAAGCCGCCCTACCGCGAAGGCTACACGCTCTAGACGTAGCCGCACGAGCCCCTACCGCCCAACCGGCCGCGAGTGCAAGCCTTTCGACGGCGCCTCGCGGCCGTTTTCTTATTCTTGTTTTCACGCGATCAGGAGATGCACGCGATGACGAAGGGGCAGACGAACGGGCAAAGGAACCCGCTCTTGCTGCTTTCACACGGGAATGACGGTCACCGATTCTCCTTCGGCTCCGGAAGACGGTCCGCGAAGACGGCCCCGGTCCGCCGCAGCTCCTCGACCAGCCGCGCGCGGTAGTCGGCCAACACGTGGCGATGCGCCGGATCGAGCGCCAGGTTCTCCAGCTCCTCCGGATCGGCCTCCAGGTCGTACAGCTCCTCGATCTCGTCCTCGACCAACGTGCGGATGTACTTGTACCGCCCCTGGCGAAGGAACACGTACCACGGCACGCCGAGCGTCTTCTCGCCGGTCAAGGCCCCGTCGGTCTCCGGCCCAAACGCCCAGCCGAACTGCTCCATCACCACCGGGTAAGGCCAATCGCCTTCCGGGTTTTCGAGGAGCGGGCGGAGGTCGTGGCCGTGCATCTTCCACGGCGGCTCGACTCCGGCCAGCGCGAAAAACGTGGGGACCAGGTCCAACGCGCAAACCGGCCGCCGGCATACCTTCCCCTGCGCTACCCGGCCGGGCATCCGCACGATCAAGGGCGCCCGCAGGTTCGCGTCGTACGGGGCGACCTTCCAGGCGAACCCGTGCTGCCCCCAGGCGAAGCCCTGGTCGGAGGTGTAGACGACGAGCGTGTTGTCGAGCTGCCCGGTCTCCTCCAACGTCTCGAGCAGCTTGCCCACGCCCTCGTCGAGCGCCCGAACCGCCCGATTGTACTGGCGGACCGCCTCGGGAAGCGTCTTCTTTCCGGAGACCGGCACGCCCCCCTCACCCGGCTTCCACACGCCATACTGCTGCATGTACCGGGGCTTGGTGGGTCTTGGCGGATAGATGTCCTCGGGCGTCGGCACCGGCTCATCCGCCCGGTAGCAATCCTCGTGGCGCCCGGCGGCCGTGTACGGCCCATGCACGGCGTCGTAACAGAGCCAGAGAAACCAGGGCTTCTGGTGGTCGCGGCGGAGGTAGTCGACGGCGTAGCGGGTGTAGTTGTCGGTCGAGTAGCCGCCCACGGCCCGGTAGGGCCCGCCGTCGAAATTGAGCTTCTGATTGCGGTAGTATCCGCCCGCCTCCTTGGGCATGGCGTGGTTCCAGACGATCGAGTGGTCCCAGGCGCGTCCATGGCCCGCATCGGGCGAGAGGTGCCACTTGCCGATCATGGCCGTGTGGTAGCCCGCCTTGCGCAGCTCCTCCGGCCAGAACCGAAACATGCCCGGATCGTACTTGCTGATCGGGTTCCGCTCGACCTCGATCCCTCGAATCCCGTGCGGGTGCAGCCCGGTGAGCATCATCGCCCGGCTCGGCAGACACCACGTCCCCACGTAGGCGTCGCGGAATCGCACGCCCTCGGCGGCCAGGCGGTCGATGTTCGGCGTGCTGACCCACGGGTGCGCATCCTCGTAGCAGCCGACCGAGCGGCGACTCTGGTCATCGGTGAAAATCAGCAGGATGTTGGGGCGACCGCGCGAATCGCGATCGAGGGCTTCCACGGCCCCGGGTGTTGACAACACCAGGCACGCAACGATGATAGCGGTTGTGGTCATTCCGTACCGTGAGTGACCACGGGTTGGACGTCGGTCGATGAGCAGGACGGAACGCATGCCGGCAGTCTCCTTGGGCGATCTCGCCGCGTTGGAGGCAAGAGCTGTCGTTCGGCCGCCAGCCGATCGACCGCAAGTATCACTCCCCACGACGGCGCCGTCAATTCGGCGACCGCGACCAGGACGTAGAATCAGTCTTACCCTGTGCGTTGGGTGGCACTGGCGTCTCGCCAGTGTGCCCACGGAAGCACGGGCAAGATGCCCGTGCCACCCCCGCTTCTTGAGCGGCCGGACGACGTGGCGAGATGACTCTCGGGTGAGCTTCGGTATCGCTCCCCGTTTCTGAAACAACGGAAGAAAGCGGCGACGAGTCGCCGCACTCCAGAAGAGCTTCGCTTCTCGCAGGACTGACAGCATGAAGAGCACTCCCAGGTCAATTCTGTTGTTCGCCGCGGTGTTGGTCGTGGCGGCCTTTGCCTGGATGACCGTCGCCGTGGGGGCGGAGGCCGACTGGCGCGTGGGGCTGGCCCAGGTCTCGATCACGCCGGAGGAGCCGGTCTGGCTTTACGGCTACGCGGGCAAGGCTCGCTTTCGGCCGTGTGAGGGCGTGTCGGACGACATTTACGCCCAGGCGATGGCCGTCGCCCACGGCGACGGCGAGCCGGCCGTGCTGATCGTCGCCGACCTGTGTGTGCTTCGCGAGCCGGAGGAGACGGCCCTCGGCCAGGTGATCGTGCGACGAACCGGGCTCGAGCGGCGTCAGATCCTGTTGAACTGGTCGCACACGCACTCGGGCCCGATGATCGGAACGTCGGACGTCAACCGCTACCCCGTGCCGGAGGAAGACCTCAAGCGGATCAAGGCCTACACCGAAACGCTCTGGAACAAGCTCGCCGACGTTGCGGCCGCCGCGCTGGCCGACATGCGGCCGGCGCGCCTCTCCTGGGGCGCGGGCCAAGTCGATTTCGTGCTCAGCCGGCGGGCGTTTCACGAGGACGGCCGGTACCGCGGCATGAGCGCCAATCCGGACCGGTACGCGGACCGCACGGTGCCGGTGCTCCGGATCGACGCGCCCGACGGCCGCCCGCGAGGCGTCGTCTTCGGATGTGCGTGCCACGCCGTCACGCTCGGCTCCCAAAACGCCAATCTCTCCGGCGACTACCCCGGGTTCGCCCGACGGTACGTTGAAAGCCAGATGCCGGGCGTTCAGGCGATGTTCGTGCAGGGCTGCGGCGCCGACGCCAACCCGCACCCTCGATCCACCCCGGACCAGGTCGAGGTGGTCGAGCGGCAAGGCCGCGAGCTGGGCGTGGAAGTGTGCCGGGTCGCGTCGGACGAGCTGGAGCCGATTCGCGGACCGCTCCGCGTCGAGTTCGAACGGGTCGACCTGCCGATGAAGCCGGCCCCGCCACGCGAGGAGCTCGATAAGCTCGCTGCCGGGCCGTTCTGGAAGTCGCACAACGCCCGGCGTATCCTCGAAGCCCAACAGCGCAACGAGCCCATCCCCACCCACTACCGGGCTCCGCTGGCACTCTGGCAATTCGGCGACGACCTGACCCTGGTGGGCATCTCCGGCGAGGTAGTTTCCGACTATGTCCCCTTGGTGGCCGAGACGATCGGGCCCGGCCGCTTGTGGGTCGCGGGCTACTGCAACCAGGTGTTCGGGTATTTGCCCTCGGCCAAGGTCGTGAGCGAAGGGGGATACGAGACGCTCGGGCTGGTCTCCGCCCACATCGGGTGGTTCTCGGCCGACGCGCAGGACGTCCTACTAGCCAAGATTCGAGCGATGAGCCGAAAGGCCGGCGGAAGAGCAGTCCCCTAGATCCCGGCCCGTCGGGGCCACGACTCTCGCGGCGGAGCGATTGTTGAGCCACACAGACCGAGAGCAAAACGCAACACGAAAGGACAAGCGATGAACGGCACGCGGCGGTTTCTTGAGAAGACGGCTCGTTGGCGGTGCCTTCCGGCAATCGTGATCTGGGCCGTGGCGGCCGGGCCGGCGGCTTCCGACGCTGCGGGATCCGAATTGTGGATCGGGGCGGCCACGGGCGACATCACGCCCGACCGGCCCGTCCCGCTGACCGGCTACCGAAGCGTGCGCGTCTCCCAGAGCATCCTCAGCCGGTGCACGGCCAACGTCCTGGCCCTCGAGGCACGGGACGGCGACCAGGTCGGCGATCAGGCGATCCTGGTCGCCTGCGACCTGTGCGTCATTCGGCCCGGCATTCAGGAGGGCTTCCGCAAGCACGTCGAAGGCCGACTGCCCGGATTCGACATTCAGAAGCTCTTCCTCGCCTCCACGCACACGCACACGGCGCCCGTGCTGCTCCAGGACCGCTACCAAGGCTACGGCGACGCCATGCAGCCGAAGGACTACGTCCCGTTCTTGTATGAGCGGATGGCCGACGCGGTGGTCGAAGCCTGGGAGAGTCGGGCGGTCGGGGCGGTCGCCTGGGGACTCGGGCATGCGGTCGTCGGGTGCAACCGCCGGTCCGTCTTCCGCGACGGCTCGGCCGTGATGTACGGCAAGACGAACACCCCCGAGTTCCGCGGCATCGAAGGCTACGAGGACCACGCGGTCGACGTCCTTTGCTTTTACGACGACCAGAAGAAGCTCAAGGCGGCGGCCATCACGCTGGCCTGCCCGGCGCAGTCGGTCCGCGGCAGCTCGCTCAGCGCCGACTTCTGGCACGACGTGCGCAGGCTGCTCCGCGAGCGTCACGGCGAGGGGCTCTGCGTGCTCGGCTTCGCGGCGCCGGCCGGCGATCAATCGCCCCATCGGCTGTTTCGCCAAGCAAGCGAAGCGCGAATGGACAAGCTCCGCGGACTGACTCAGACTCAGGAGCTGGGCCGGCGGATCGCCGCGGCGGTTGACGACGTCGTCGGCCTGATCGAGAAGGACATTCGCACCGACGTGCCGCTCGTCCACCGCATCGAGCGGTTCGACGTGCCTGGACGCAAGGTCACCGAAGAAGAATACGCCCGGGCGAAAGGGCTCTACGACCCGCTGGCCACGAAGGAGAAGCTCGTCGGTCCCGACTACTGGAACATGAACTTCTACAAGCTGACGACGGACCGCTACGACGCCCAGCAGAAGGCCGACCCGCGGTATCCGATCGAGATGCACGTCCTCCGGCTGGGCGACGTGGCCATCGCCACCAACCCCTTCGAGCTCTACCTCGACTACGGCGTTCAGATCCAGGCCCGCAGCCCGGCCGTGCAGACGACCCTGATTCAACTGGCCAGCCCCCTCGATTTCGGCTACTACGTGCCGACCCCCAAAGCGCTTGCCGGCGGCGGCTACAGCGCGATCGTCGAGCAGAGCCTCGTCGGCCCGGAAGGCGGGCAAGCGCTGGTCGAGCGGACCTTGGCGACGATCGAGGAGCTATGGAAGTGAAATGGGTCGTGGAGTACTTCAGTCGCATCGGCGTCAATCGCGATCAGACTCGGAGAGTCCCATCGCGTTTGCCAGCGCTCGGCCGGCTCCGGCCATGGGATACGGGGTGAACAGGTGATACACCTTATGGGGCACCAAAGGAGAGACGTCCTCGCCCGTGTCCAGGTCTTCCGCCAAGATGCGAATCAGCCTGAGCTTGTCCATGGCAGGCAGCTTCTTGACCGCGGGCAGCAATTCCGCGAGCGTCATACCTCGGCTCCTCGAATACGGGGCCCGTTGCCGACCCACTCCAACCCCCATTGTAGTCCGCGGGCCGGTCCTCCGTCCAGCGGGGTTGTCCGGCGAACCGCTTGAGAGGGGGGATTCAGGAGCGACAGCGGTTTCGCGAGGGGCGAGAGTGCCCGGCCAATCATCGCGAATACGACGCCTCTTATGAACTTCGCCGAGATCGATCGCGCGGATCACGGCCCCCCTCCACCAACCTCACTCAAAACACCCCATTAGCTCGTCGGCAAACATGGCGTGGCCGCGGTCGTCCGGGTGGTTGATGCCGTTGCGGAGCAGGGTGACGTAGGGGATGCCCTCTTTGAACAAGTGCTCCCAGCGGGCCGTGGCGTCGGCCAGCGCCAGCCCGCGCGACTCGGCGAATTTGCGCAGCGCCAGCACGTAGGGGCGTCGCTCCGGCTCGCGGAGCGAGCGGAAGCCCATCATGCTCGGCATCGTGAAGTGCGACGTGATCAGGATCACCTCGGCCTGGAGCGCTTCGAGACGGCCGAGGATCTCGCCGTACACCTCGTCGACCTGCTCGGGCGAGAGGGAGGCGTCGTTGACGAACTCGATCGTCACGAGGTCGGGCCGGGCCTCGGCGATCCGCTGCCAGTCGCAGCCCGGCCGCCCGGGAAACCGATCCGGCCAGAGCCACTGCCGCGAGTGCGAGCCGCCCACCGCGATCGTCTCGACCTCGATCGGCGCATCGGGGTATTTCGCCTTGAGCCGCTTCTCGAACACGGCCGGGTAGCGCGTGCTCGGCGTGCCGGCGTCGCCGCCGGCGGTGACGCTATCGCCCCAGCAGACCATCTTGACCGGCCTGCCGGCGCGGATCTTGGCCAGCGTGTTGGGGATGCGGCCGGGCGTGGTCTGCGTGGACGCTTCGTCGGCGGTTTCCTCGACCGGGAAGATGTCGGCGTTGGCTCCGTCGCCGTGATAGTCGACGAACACGTTGGCCACGCGGACCTCGCCGGGGCCGACGGGCGGCGGCAGAGGGATGGTCAAGTGGGGCTCGCCGGGGCGGAGGATCTCACGGCCGTCGGCCGTCTTGATTCGGGAATCGATCCGCCGCAGCGAGTAGTCGTAATCGACCGCGACTCGGTCGTCCGGGGTGACGCTCGACTCGGGGCCGATCCCCAGCGATCCCCATACGGGTCGACGAGGTAATCGCGCCCCCGGATCAGCACGCGCTCGCCGTGGCGAACCACGATGCTCTCCGGCACGATCGCGCCCGGGGCGGGGGTTCCGATCCCGGGGGCGAGCGTCTGGATCTCGCGCAGTCGCGTGCCCCGGGCCCAAGCCTGCGGCTTGTCGGGCGAAAGCTGCGCTAGCTCACCGCGGACGCGGACGATCGGCGCCGGGTCGGCCTTCACGGCGTCGGCGGCGCGGGCCGATGGGCACGCCGCGGTTATGAGGAGCAAGAGTCCCAGGACGCGAAGCCAAGGGAAGCGTACGTGAGTCATGGTAGTCCGCCGGGTGTGGGAACCGTAATAGAACGGGTTGAGCGCACGCGCCCCAGGTGACTATCGAAGATGCGACCCCCTTTGTCAATCCCTTGGCTCGGTGCGTTGTGGCGGTTCGGCCAAAGGTCGCCCGGGTGGTCCCGGCGGAGGGACGATCTGGCGCCAGCGTCGCAGCCGGTATGCCCGAACGCCCCAATACACGGCGACGTACGAAGGAATGCCGGCGGCCAAGCCGACGAGGATCCCGCCCAGCCATAGCGGCCACGCGACGTCGCTGAAGCGCGACCAGTAGAAGACGACGCTCGGCCACCAGCCTGCGGGTGGGCGGCTCAAGTCGGCCCACCACGTTCGCCCCAGTGCCGGTCGGCCCAACAGCTTGCGTCCCACCAGGTAGCAGCCATAGTAGATGGTGGCACAAGTGGTCGGGTTGGTGATCCAGACGAAGGGCAGGCCGACCGCGCGGTTGGCTCGGAAGAGCGTGGCGAGGAAAACGACCAGCACCATTTGGACGCCGAGCGTCGGCGTGAACGCGACGAAAACGCCGAGTGCCACGCCCAATGCCAGGCGATGGGGCGGATCGTGTGCGTGGAGCAGGTCGTGTACGACAAAACGACGGACCGCGACCTCGTAGTGCCGCCAGCGTTCCGGCAAGCGAGCTCGTCTCATCCGGCTGTTCCCTTCAAGGCTTCCGCGTTCGCCGATGGAGATTGCTCCGTGACGGGAGAGCGCGCCTTTCGGTTCGTTGCAGCGCCGTCGTCGCCACGGCCTATTGACGTTTGCACGGCCAATGATCGCCCGACGTGGACCGGACCCTGGGGCTCCGGGCTTCCGATGGAAGCGCCCGGTTCATTGGCCATGCAAGGCTCAATAGGATCGCCCGAAGAATAACTTCCGCATTTCCCCAGTAGTAGGCACACGCCGTGTGCCGTAACCGGCGGACGGCACACGGCGTGTGCCTGCTACTGAGATCGGGAACCTATTCTTCGGCCGATCCTTACGGGGATCGGCGCGTGAGATGGGCAGCCGCCTTCTGCCATCCGGCCCGAAGCGGAGGCGCCAGCGCGAAACAACAGAAGACCAAAGGCACGGCAAGCACGGCAATCTCGCGAACGAGAAAGACCACCATCCCGGCGAAGATGAGTTGCAGGACGTGCCTGTACGGCCTCCGCCCTCGGAATAGGTGGTTGGCTACGTGAGGGTAGCGTATGCGAGACGCCATGAGGCAGGCCAAGAGCAAGGTGAGTAGAGGCAAGAACGCCGTGGTGGCACTCGCCGCCCGTTCGCCCAGCCATTGTATCCAGCCCCCGGCTTGCCACTCGGCCAGCCGGTACAGAGCAGGCCGGGCGACGGCGAAGGCCGCGATCGTCCCGGCAGCGGCCGGCGACGGCAGGCCCGTAAAAACGTCGTGTGCGTCCTCCTCGTCGGTTTCGACGTTGAACCGCGCCAGACGTAGAATCGTGCAAAGCATGAAAAGCAGGGCAATCACCCACAGCACGCGGCCTTGGTATTGATCGCAGAAAGCAAGCATCATGATCGGCGGAGCAACCCCGAAGCTGATCAGGTCGCAGAAACTGTCGAGCTGCGCACCGAAGTCGCTGGTTTGGCGGGTCCAGCGCGCCACCTGCCCGTCGAACACGTCGAACAACATCGCCGCGAAGATGAGCCATCCGGCCACGTAGAGATGTTGGCTTCCCAGGACGTCGGGGCCGACGTGAGCCACGTACGTGATGGCCCCGAAGCCGCATGCGGCGTTCGCCAGCGTCAGCAGCGTCGGAACGACGGCGAACAGTCTTGGGCGGTGGTTTTCCATGGTTGCGCACGCCGCGTGTGAAATCGGTTGTAAAGGGCAGAGGTACGTTTTTCGTAAGGGATGAGAGACGAAGCGTCCGGCGCGGGCGGCTTCGCGCTCATCCCTCATCCCTGATCTTTCATCCAGAGCCACTGGCGGAGCAGCGCCTCGTCGGCGTCTCAAGCGCCGGTTCGACGTACCGGGCCAGTACGGTGGTGCCCGCACGAACCGATTGCCCCAGCCGGGCTTCGAGGATCAGCCCCGGCTGGCGGGGAAGGATCAACTCGGTCCGAGAACCTAACTTGATCATCCCCAGGGCTTGCCCTCGGGAGAGATTCTCGCCCGGCGCTACCCAGCACACGATTCGCCGGGCGACGGCTCCGGCGATCTGCACGACCACCAGCCTGCGGTGCGGGGGGGACGTTTCTTCCAGACGGATCGTCATCCGCTCATTTTCCTTGGATGCTCGGCGCCGCATCGCACCCAGAAACTTCCCCCGCGCGTAAGTCAATCCGACGACGCACGCGGCAGCCGGCGCGCGGTTGACGTGGACGTTGAACACCGACAGGAAGACGGCAATCTTCACCGCCGGCCCGCCGACGTACTCGTGCGATGCCAGCTCGTCGATGGCCACCACTTTGCCGTCGGCCGGAGAGACGATCATCCCCGACTCGCTCGGTGCGGTTCGCTTAGGGTTGCGGAAAAACCACAGGATCAGCGCGCCCCAAACCGCCAGCGGAACGGCCGCCGGCCACCACCACCAGACGATCACCGCCGCCAGCAGCCACGCCCCTCCCCCGAGGATCAGCAACTCGGCCAGCCCCGCGCGAACCAAGGGTAGACGATCTCTCCAGGCGAAAGGGTCGTCCTCAGGTCGCCACGAACACGTCCCCTGGTTGCGGTAGAACTTCAGGTCGCGCGGGTCGAGCACGTCGTGCGGGCATCCGCGATCGTCGCCCAGGCGGAGTCTTCGCATCCGAGCCACGTAGCCGGGACGAAACGTCCTCAGGTACCACCGCCGCACGCGCCCCCATGCCAACTCCAGCCGCATGCAAACGCCGCCCCCCGGCTGGATTGAGGTGATCTGCGGATCCAACGGCTCGACGACCGCCTGCGACGGCGCCCTCGGAGCTCGGCACCCGGAGGTCGTGCCGCCCGCCGCCTGGACTTCCGGAACCGACTCCGCGGTCATAGCGCACGGAGCCTGAGGTGTAACGTCTCGCGGCTTTCTCACGTCGGAACTGGTCATAGCCGGAAAAGTGACTTCAGAGGAACGGGGTCGGGTCCCATCCGATGCCGTCCCGACGCGCCGACGTCTTAACCTACAGCCACGATACCAAAACCACCACACTTCTGCAACAGAACGAGACCCAACCCCACGTGCCGCGAAGGGCGCTCTCTCTTTGGAGTCGTCTCGCCGTCTTTGCGGGCTGCTAAAAAGCGGTGATGAATCACCGCGCTCCCAAAGGTCGCTTGCTTTGGGACTACTTGTCCTTCTTGCCGGTCCGCTGCTTCACGTGTTCGAGGATCCGCTGGAAGAAGGCGTCGTGAATGTGCGGCGGGGCGGCGTGGCCCATCAGGGGCTCGTTGATCACCTCTTTGCGGCCTTGGAGGAGGTTGTAGGCCGCGTAGCAGCTCGAGGGAGGACAGACGGTGTCGATCAAGCCCACGCTCATCACGGCGTCGGCCCGGCAGCGGCTCGCAAAGTTGACCGCATCGACGTAGCGGGAGGCCTCGAGGATCGTCGGATCGGGCTTGCCGTCGGGCCCGAGGGGCACGAGCTTGGGCCAGCCGTTGATGCGACCGGCGGCCCGCCCGGTATGATCGCAGATGGCCGGCACGCCGGGAGCGATCATGGTCACCCGGCCGTCGAGCCCGCCCGCCGCCAGCGATTGGCCGCCGCCCTGGCTGTGGCCGGTGACCACCAGGGTGTTGCCGTCCCACTCGGGCCGCGAGGTGAGGAAGTCGATCGCCCGCTGGAGGCGGAGAAACATGCCGCGGAAGTAAACCGTCTCGCGGCTTTCGCGCCCGTCGTGGCGGTAGTTCTTCAATCGCCCGGCGGCCAGGTCGCGGTAGAACTCGGCCGGCTTGCCGTTGGGGATGCCGTGGGCGTTGATGTCCATCGAGAGCATCCCCTCCTGGGCCCCCTTCACCGCGCTAGCCAGAACCGAGCTGCGCACTCCCGCCCCGTGAACCCAGAGGATGGCCGGCAGGCTCTTCGGCTTGGCGCCTTTCGGCATTCCCAGATAGCCCGAGACCGGCGCCCCGCCGAGGCACGCCACCTGCACGTCGAAGCACTCGACGGTCGCGTCGGACTGCTCGACCGGGGTGAGCTTCGCGTCGAGCGGCACCTCGGCCAGTTGCTTCTTCTGATCGGCCCAGAACCGATCGAAATCCTCGGGCACGGGCAGGCTCGGCCCGATCTCCAGCGGCGAGAACCCGGCGCCGGCGGAGGCCGTGAGCGGCTTGCCTTCCGGCGGTTGGAATCGCACGACACATCGCAGGAAGATGGGCGACTCGGACGTGACCGGCACGGCCGGCGGCTTGTCCCCCAGCTCCAGTTGGCCTTGGGGGTAATCGTTCGGCGGCGGGCTCTCGGTGACGAAGTCGTCGACCGCATAGGAGACCGTGCCGGTCGACACCGGCTCGTCCGCGTGCGTCACCGTGATCAGGAACCGGGCCGTTTCGCCGGCTTGGTAGATCGCGTCCTCCCGATCCGTGACCACCTGGAGCCGATACGCCGGCTCGGCGGCAAGGAGCGGGGTGCTCGCAACAACGGCCAGTAGCAGTATCAGCAGGAACCGGCCCGGTTGCCGTTTCTCGTGCCCTCTTCTTCGATCGGATGCTGCGGTTGCTCTCATCAAGGTCCTCCGTTGGGAAGGGTGGAAACTGGATGGCATTACATGATCCATGACATCGTGCAGGGGGAAATTGTGTAGGGTGGGTCGAGGTACGAGACCCACGCGCATCTGGGTTGGCCGCGTGCCAAACGCGTGGGTCTCGTACCTCGACCCACCCTACAGGCTCAGAAACGCGCCTCCTGCCCGCTCCCAAACTCCAGACGCACCGGGCCGAGCAGCCCCGAGGGCATCAGGGCATCCTTGGGGGAGAAGCCCTCAAAGCGCCGGTACTGGTCGGTTTCGCGGAACAGGCGGACGTTCGATCGGGTGAGCCGCTTCTCGACGGGAAGCCGGGAGTCGCCGATGAGCCGGTTGACCCACACGTTGGTGACCTCGATCTCCAGCTCGTTCTCTCCCGCTTTCACCAGGCCGGTGAGGTCCACGGTCCAGGGCGCGGTCCACACGACGCCGAGCGGGCGCCCGTTCACGCGGACCTCGGCCACGTGCCCCACCTCGCCGAGCGCCAGCCGGACCAGGCCGCCCGCCTGCGATTCGTCCAGCTCGAACGTCTTGCGATAGCCGGCCGTGCCGGAGAAGTAGCGGATGCCTTCGTTCGGGTGCTCGTTCCAGGGGGTGAGCGCGTCGAAGACGATCGACTCCGGAGCGCCCCAGCCCGGCGCAAAGCGGACCTCCCACGGCCCGGCCAGCGCGAGCGGCTCCGGCAGCTTGGCCGCTTCGACGGTCACTCGCTCGCCTTCGGACGTCTCCAACACGAAGCGCCCCTTCTGCCAGAGCCGCAGTTGGGCCGCGTCGCCGCTCCGGCCCTCGATCTCCATGCCGTCCTCTGCCGGGGCGGAGACCGATACGACGTGCCGGCGCTCGGCCGGTCTGCGGAACACGACGAAGGCCGATCCGTTCTCCGGGAGGCGGATCGGCACGACCGTGCGACCGTCGTCGGTGGCGCGATACCAGACGGCGTCGCGGATCGCTCCGGTCGCCGGGTCCCAGAGCTCCGGCTCCTTGCCGGTTGTGCGGAAGGTGCACTCGGCATGCCCGCTTCCGGCAACGAAGTAAACGTCCGCGTCGCCCGAGCGGCGGTGGATGTAGTCCCAGGGCCCCTCGAAGTCGCGCAGGATGCCTTCCGCCCGAAGTGCTTCGTCAATCTCCGTGCCGCAGATGATCGTCCCCCGACCCAGCGAGCGGCACCCGGCGTTTGCACCTTCCGGGCCCCAAAGCTGGTCGGCCAGCCGGACGACTTCCTCGTCGCACGCCGGGTAGTCGCGCAGGCCCGGCGTACGGGCAGGCCGGCGCTGGCCCAGCACGATCGTCGCCCCGGCCTCGGCCAGCTCGACGATCTTCCGTAGGGCCTCCGGGGGCACCGTCTCGTCCTCCAGATCGACGGCCAGCACGCGGTAGCGCATTCCGTCGGGCAGGACCAGGTCGCCGTCTTTGACCGACATGCGATCCAGCAGCACCTCGGTGTTCACCAGGTCGTAGGCGTATCCTTTGCCGAGGACCAGGGTCGGCTTGGCGCTCCACTTTTCGCCCCGTCCCCAGTGCAAATACGGCTTGTCGCCCGTGTAGCAGCACACGTCGGCCGCGAACCGCCCCTCGCGGAGCATGAGCTGGCATCGGGCCAGGTAGGCGAGGAATGCGCCCGACTGCTCGAACCACGTCACGTTCGGGTTGACGTGCGTGCCGGCGAAATACTCGATGCCGGGCTTGCCGAACTCGGGCGGCGAGGCGCTGAACGTGTGCCAGATGAAGTGGTTGATGCCGTCGCAGAAGGCCGCGTCGGCGTCGGGCTTGAGCACGGCCGGGTAGGCCGACCAATGCGCCCGCATGTGCGTGAATGCCTCCGTGGCCGCCCGCGGCCTGCCGTAGATATGCGCCGCCATGGCGGGCGGGCGGTTCAAGCCGCGGTTCGGATGCCAGAACTCGCCTTGCGGCATGTCGTTGCGCCCGAGGAAGGCCAGTTGGTCGGCGTGCTGGAAGTCCGGGATCTTCCGGTTCCACGGCCCGCCCGACTCGCTGTGCCACTGGACCCCCGCTCGGTTGCACAACTCGCGGAGCTTTCCGTAGCAGTGGTTCATAAAGCAATCGCCGAGCGTCTTGTGATAGTCGCGGAGGAAGCGATCGGAGACCTCGCGGCTCTGGACGGTCATCCCCGCGAGCACCGGCAGGAAGGCTTGCGGCCGGTAGCCGCGATATCGCTCGAACTGCCGCTCGAACCCGAGCGACCACGTCGGCGCGGCCCCTTCCCAACTGACGCTGTAGAAGTGCGTGAGCGTCTTGCCCGCCAGCGGGCCGGCGTCTTCCAACAGCGCCCTGCCCATCCGCCCGAAATACGCCTCGACCGCCTTCTCGCTGAGGACGTCCACGTCGAATTCGTGCCCCTCCATGATGATGCAGGCGAAACGCACGAGCGTCCAGCGGCCTTCGGGCACGTCCCACGCGAGCCGTCCCTTCGAATCCACCTTATTGGAGACGTCGACGACCTCGACCACGGGGCGCTTCGACGCCGGCTCAGCTTGGACTTCCTGCCAGCTCTCGGAGAGGTTGACGGTCTCGACGGCGCCGGGCTTGCCGGGCGAGTCACTCGCGCCCGCTTGGCCGTCGTGCCGGACGGCCAGAACGGCCACGTCCCAGCGCCGGCCCGCGTCCTCGCGCCGCAGCTCGCAACGCACACGCTTCGGGCCTTGGACCTCCGCGGACGTCCAAACGAGCTTCTTCGGGGCGTCGTCGCCCACTTCCCACGGCCCCTTGAGCGCCCCGGCACAACTGCTCAGATTGACGCTCATCTGGAGCCCCAGCCGGTCCGCCTCGGACATCGCGAACTTGAGCATCCGCCGCCACTCGGGGCTCATGAATTCCATGCGGCTTTCGGGCGGAGGCACGTGCTCCTCGTGGTAGCCCCGCGCATCGAACATCAGAAACCCGGAGAAGCCCTTGCGCTTCATCGCCTCCAGATCGCTCGTGATCGATGCCTCGCTCACGTTCCCCTTGACCCACCACCAGTACGCCCACGGCTTGACCGCGTCGGGCGGCCGGCAGAAGGCCTCTTGGAGGCTGACACCCGCGCGCCCGCCTTCCGCGGCCGCCGGGCACCGTGCGGCCGTAAACGCCAGGACCGAAACCAGCACGCTCGTGAGTAGCCTTGGGGAGTTGAGCATCGCTATTCCTTACGTTCGACCTGCCCCGGGTCTTTCTGAACGACTGCTGCGCCGGTCACGCGACCGGCGGCCTTGCCCACCCATTGTTTCAAGCGGCACGTCCTGCCGTCAACATCCTGCGGGAAAGGGCCTCTCCGAAGCGGGTATTCGGGAGAAATCCCCTCCAATGGTACACGGCGCGGGGACGCCAGACTAAGATGGGGATCAGTCCGGTCACCGATGTCCCTTGCACCGATTTGGAGAGTGTGACCATGGATTCCCGCAATTTCAGGAGCCCAACGTCTCTGGCTTGGCTGCTCTCGGCCCTGCTCGTCAGCCCGTGCGCCGCGGCAACCGAGCCGGGTCTCGTCGGACACTGGAAGCTCGCCGGCGACTGCCGCGACAGCTCGCCACGGGCGAACCACGGGATCAATCACGGGGTCGAGCTGACGGGGCCCGACGGGGCGCGGTTCGACGGCGTCGACGACTACATCGAGGTGCCCCGCTCCGAATCCCTCCGCCTCGGCAGCGGCGATTTCTCGATCGCCGCGTGGGTCCACACCGAATCGGAGCTGGACGACGTGCTCGGCGACCTCGTCAGCAAGTACGACCCCGAGACCCGGACCGGCCTCAACTTCGGCATCATGAGCTACGCCGGGGTCACTTCCGCGCAGTCGAACTGGCGAAACCTGCTGTTCGGCATCGACGCCGGGCGGATCGATCCCGAGTGGACCGATTGCGGCCGACCCGGCAACAACTTCTACGTCAAGGCCCTCGCCGTGTACGACGGCGGTCTGTACGCCGCCACGTGGGAGCCGGGCGAAGGGGAGTCGGGCCACGTCTACCGCTTCGAAGCCCCGAACCGCTGGATCGACTGCGGCAGCCCCGACGTCGCCAACGCCGTCACCGCCCTGGCCGTCTATCAGGACCAACTGTACGCGGGCGTGGAATACTACAGCGGCGGCGGCTCGGCACTGCCGCTCTCGCCGAACACCCATCCCGGCGGAAAGGTCTATCGCTACGAAGGCGGAACCGAATGGACCGACTGCGGAAAGCTGGCCGACGTGAAGAGCGTGAGCGGGCTGGCCGACTTCCGTGGCCGGCTCTACGCCGGGACCGGCACCAGCGGCGCGTGGCGCGACATGCCCCGCACACGCGGAATGTACCGCTACGAGGGCGGCACCCGGTGGACCTCCTGCGGCTGCCCCGGCTTGCGCGTCGTGCACTTGGGCGTACACAACGGCAACCTCTACGGGCTGAGCTACGACCAGGGCGGCTTGTTCCAGTACGAGGGCGGAACGAGCTGGACGCGGCTCGGACCGGTGCCCGACAGCACCCAGGTCTACTCGTTCGCCGTCTTCGAGGGGAAGATCCACGTGGGCACCTGGCCGACCGGCTCGGTATTTCGCTACGACGGACCCCAGGCGTGGACCCATTGCGGCCGGCTCGGCGAGGAGAAGGAGGTGATGGGCATGGCCGTCTACAACGGCAAGCTCTACGCCGGCACGCTCCCGCTCGGCGCCGTCTACCGCTACGACGGCGGCAGCCGCTGGACGTCGACCGGCCGGCTCGACGCAACGCCCGAGGTGACCTACCGCCGCGTCTGGTCGATGGCCGTCTACCGCGGCAAGCTGTTTGCGGGCACGTTGCCCTCGGGCCACGTCTGGTCGCTCGAGGCGGGCAAGTGTGTCACCGACGATCGCGCGCTGGCCCCCGGCTGGCGGCACGTCGCCGCCGTCAAGAGCGGCGCCCGGCTCAAGCTCTACGTCGACGGACGATGCGTGGCCGCGTCGTCCGACTTCAACCCCGACGACTACGATCTCACGAACGACCGCCCGCTCCGCATCGGCCTCGGCCAGCACGACCACTTCCGCGGCAAGATGCGAGACCTGCGGATCTATGATCGGGCGCTGGACGACCAAGAAGTGCAACGGCTGCGTGAAGAAATGTAGGGCCACAAACTGTAGGGTGGGTCGAGGCACGAGACCCA
>DATKZH010000023.1:0-7582 GCA_035528065.1 Thermoguttaceae bacterium
ACGATCCGGCCGGCGTTGCGGCGAATCTCGGTCAGTTCGCCGTAGGGCAGCCCGGCGGCGATGAGGTCCCGCAGCGGGGCACCGTGGCCGACGGGCGACAACTGGTTGACATCGCCGATCAACATGACGCGGCAGCCGGGAGCCCGGGCGGCCAGGAGCGAGCCGAGCAAGGCGGTGTCACACATCGACGCCTCGTCCACGAAAATCCAGTCCAGCGGCAGCGGGTTGGTCTCATCGTGCTCGAAAGACCACTCCCCACTGTCTTCGTCGCGGTTGGGGCCGAGCAGGGAATGGATCGTGGTTGCCCGGATGTCGGCCACGCCCGCCCGGCGGAGCGATTCCGTGATTCGCACAGCCGCTTTGCCCGTGGGGGCGGCCACGGCGGACCGTCCGGCGGGCACCTTGGAGAGGATGCGGGCGAGAGAAAATGTCTTTCCCGTTCCCGGGCGCCCGCCGAGGATTGCAAGGCAACCGCCCGAGCCCGTGGCCGCGGCGTACCGCTCGCGCTGATGGTCGGATAGATCGGGGAGTGAGGATGGATCGGGCCAACCTGTCATCTTTTCCAGTCCTCCAGGATTTCTGATTCAGGCTTGCCGTCCGTTCGTTCGATGAGCACGTACACGTCGCTGTCGTCGTGGCCATCGCGGATGTTCCCGCGACGATGGGCCGTGTAGCCCATGCACCGCAGTGCTTTAATCCGTTTTCTCAATTCGGCCATGGTGATATTGATACAGTTTTTCAGACCGGACTGGGGAGTGTATGCCTGATCGTCAATACTCCATGTTCCGATCGAATAAAGCCCCCGGCAGGGACGCTGATTAGCTATAGGCCGATTTCCCATCGCTGCTTTCTGGATGTCGTTTGGAGCGGTCCCGTTGCGCGGGTCCGCTTGTTTACTCCACTGAATCGTTGTGGACGTGCTGCCACGATGTCTCCTACTGCTCTCCACCCAGACGCCCGGTAGATCGTTCCCTTATGAATGTCGATGGCCAGGTAGCTGATTGCCTTTGTCAGTTGGGGAAACTCGACCTTGACCAACTTTCGCATAATCCCAAGCATCCTAGATGCCGTATTTTTCGGGGAATCCTGACAAATTGCCAAACGTCGTAGTTCAATCGTCTTGCCATCACACATCGCTCGGATGATCGGCTGTGACCATATCGCCACCGCGTAATAGTTGCCAGCAAACTCAGCAGCGTAAGCCACGCTTGTCGTACCACAGAGTAGATTTCCGAGATCAGTTCTCGGCAACATGCTGTGCCACTTCATGTTCAACTCACGAGCCAACCGCATGCCAATCTTGACTATCTGAAATTGAAGCGCGGAGGTCGGAATTGAACCGCCCCGATCCTCTTGGAATAGAGGAAATGCTGCCACTACATCATCCGCGCGTTTCTTCATTTCTCCACCATCGCTCTATGCACCTGACTGGCCAATCGCGACTCGGCGGCGGCCCGCTCTTGTTCCGCAATCCAAAGACTGCCGGAGGCATCCCTCCTGACCGCCACCTGTCCGTTCTCGACCGCCCAGTCAATGCCCTCTTCCGGCTTCGCGTCCACGCCCGCAATGCCCTTGACAATCGCCTGCCGACCAAACTCGACCGGCCGCCAGGTGCTCCCGTCGCGGTCCTTGTGCAACGCCGCCCAGCAACACCAGCCGAGCCGTTCTGGCGTGTCCGGCCGCCCGCCGAGTTGCAAGTACAACCGATCGGCCTTGCCATAGCCGACCCCTGGAAACCGGATCAGGATGTAGGCATTGGCCCTGATTTTCTCGGCGGCTTTTGCCCCCCACTTCTCGATCAATTTGTCGATCAGCCGCCGGGGGAATCCGCCGCCGGCCAGCAGTTCCTCCAGGTCGCGGGTGACAATTTCGCGGTCCTTGTGGCTCTGAAAATAGGCGGCGGCCTCCGTGGCTTTTCCCAAGGTGAATCCACCGCCCAGGTGAAAGGCAACTAGTTCCGGCTGGTCTCGTATGGCGTCCAGCGAATTCTCGCCAAACTTCTTCCAGATTTGCTGTGCCCGCTTCCTTCCGATGCCCGGGCCGCGCGTCAGATACGCAACCGTGCCACGCTGGCCGACTGGCTGCGCCACGCCGAAGCTGTGAAACGCGAACTGCCGGCCGTATTTCGGATGCTCAGTCCAGTAGCCGCGAAACAGATAAGTCAGTCCGGTTTCCAGTTCGCCCTCGCGGGCCTTGCCCTTGACGACGATGCCGTCTTCCAAGATCGCAATGACGGCCCGATCGTCGTCCTTGCCGAAGATGTTTTTCTCGTAGTCGAGAATCCCGGTCAGTTCTTCGTATATCCGTGCCATCTTTTTATTTTCCCGACCACGACGCCGACCACGATCCCGACCACGACCACCGCGACCCCGACGACCCCGACCGCGACCCCGACGACCCCGACCCCGACCGCGACCCCGACCGCGACCACGACCGCGACCACGACCGCAATTTTTTATTGATCGGCATCAACATTTTGCAGGCCCCCACGACTCGATGCTCTGCCGCATTACCCGCCACGGTGACGGCAGTGTTTGTGCGTCCTTCCACTCGCCGCTGACGAGTTCTCCCGTCTCGTAAACGAGTTTCGGCTGAGAGAGTTCAATGTGATCTGCATTCACGCCAAACAAGATGCCGGTGTAAATGTAAACACCACAGAACAATGTGACTTTCTCGCCGAGTACCGCGTCGAAACCACTTATCTCATCCGTTTCAATTACACGTTTCATCAGATTTTCCTTTCAGAAGGGATGGAGAAAGACGGCGGCGGGGAGAAGGATGGGCCAAACAACCCCGCCGCCGGCCGGTCTACACCGGCTGGGATGCAAGTCTTACACGAGGCCGGCGAACGGATTGGACGCCGGGGCCGATGGTGTGGCGGGGTCGGTGGGCGCCGACGGCGGGCCCGCGTCGACCCACCCCGGAATGCCCTTGCCTTTCGGATCGTCAACGGCCCAGACCCGAGCCTCGATTTTCGCCGAGGTTTTCGGTTCCCCTGTAACCTTGTCCTTATAGGACTCGTGTTCCACCTTGACGAGCACATGATACCCAAGCATTCTCTCCAGCCACGCCGGGTCGAAGCCCTGGCGTGCCGCTTGCCGGGCTTTGATCTCTTCCGCGTTCGTCGTCTTCGCCGCATAGCACCAGGCCAAGAGTTGTTCCTTGGCGATGCGGTTTCCGGTTTCCTGGTAGTGTACTTTCGGCCACTTCAGGTATTCACGGTGCTTCCGACCGATCAAGTTCTCGTCCTTAGCTTCCATCACCTCACACTCGACTTGCGTATCACCACGTTTGTCTTGTACCACCACTTCGGTAACCGCAACCAAATAGCCGCCCTCTGGAAGCCGGCTTCCTCCACCGGTACCCACTTGATCGGCATCAACGTCGTCCATTGTGAAAACATCGAAAGGTACGCTGTCACTACTCATCTTACATCACTCCTGTTTTCTGTGGCCGCTAGGGCCCGTTCGATTTTCCAAAACTCTTCCGTTGTGCCCGGATTTCAAAAAGGGATGTCCGTCCGAGCATCCGCCGCCTTCCGCATTGCAATCAGAAGCCCCTCTTGGTCCTCTTCGCTCAGTTCCGTGAAACGATTGGCTCCCCTTGCCGTCATGGCCGATTTGATCTTCGCCGGGTCGATTCCGCACACCGGCAGCAGAAACCTGAACCGCTCCACCCTCCCGTTCGTCGCGGGCTGATCGGGTCGCCTATGTTCCGGGGGAGCCGTCGCCGCTAATCGCTCGCCCTCTTTCTGCGTGGTCGCCAGGTGGGCCTCCTCGGCCGCCGCCTTCCGCTTCTCCGCCGCAGCCTCATTTGTCTTCGCGGATTGGTCTGCGGTCTGCGGTACGATCAACTGGGTTGACATGCGGATCGCGGCTAGTTCCTTCTGCCGGTCGATGAGGGTGCTTCTGGCATTGGCCGCTTCGGCTTCCGCCTCCGCCGTCGCCAACTTCATTTGCTGCAACTCAATTTCGGTCGGGGGCGTGACGATCACTCGCTCGCTCTTTTTGAGTTTGTTGTAATCGGCCGGCTTGTTGATCCACGCCCGAATCGTATCGGGCGTGCATTTCTCGATTCGCGGCGGGAGAATCGGTTGATCGTCGTCCGGTTTTGCCCCGAACCGCAGGAGACGTTGGCCTCTCAGGATGCCGACTGGCTCTTTCGGCACGTTGCCTTGACTATCCGCAACACGCTCCAGTTGAATGTGAAGCGTGCAAAGTTTATCCAATACGTCGAGTCCTTCGGCAATTCGCTCCTTCGTTTTTCGGTCGCCTTCCCACTTGGATTTCATGTGGACGGTCAATACGACCGTCTCAAATCGAAGCCGACAATCGACGGCCAGAATGTGCGAGAGCATCGCTTTCGCGTCCGGCCACAGAAACACAGACGACATTTTTTCGTACTGGGCCGCCGTCCGGCCGAACGCTTCCGGATGTTTCCGCAGCCAATCAACCATCCCGTCTTGAAATGGCGTGGTCGTATCGAGTGAAAATATGTCATACTTTCCGGGTTCAATCGCTCGGATTGACAGATAGGCCGCACGAAACATGCTTGCGGCCGGCGAATCGTTTACGTCGGCCTTGGTCTTCAATACCTTGAGCCAGTTTGGATCGTTGGGTTCCGCGGACAGAACCTTGCGGTGAACTCCGGCGAATACGGCAGCCCGTGTATCGAACCACTTGAAATTCAGCGAGCGAGCGTAGGTCTCGACCGACCCCTCCTGGTCGAAGACAATCGTTCTCGGTTCGGCTTCCTCTTTCGGAAGTCGGCAAGTCGGATCGATCAACAGGGGGAAGAGTGATTTCCCCGCCTTGATCTCTCCCGAAATCACGATGATGGGGATTTTTATCCCGCACCATAACTCGGGCTTTTCCGTGGTAGTAGTTGCCATCCTTCTTTTCCCTTTCGTGTTGAAGTGAGTTACATCCGATTACACCAAGTCAGAAAAGTCGGTCATCGCCTCCGCCACGATTTCACGGATTCGCTCGTCGGTTGACGCAATGAGGTTGATGATCTGTGAAGCAGCCAGTCGCCCCTCTTCGGACGACGGCTTTGGAATGGGGATTGCTGCAATGGCAACAGCCACGCCGAGTAGCTTTTCACGTTCCGGGCGGAGCGATTCCGCCTTGATCCTCGCCGCTTCCGCAGCCGCTTCGGCGGCCTTCTTTTTTTCGGCCTCGCGGGCGATTCGCCGTTCGGTTTCGATTCTCGACCGCTCGGCCGCCTCAGCCGCAATCCGTTCATCCTCGATCTTCCGCAGTCGCGCGGTCTCGATGGCCTCCAGCCGACGATTCTCATTGTCGATCTTCTCTTGTGCCGCCCTGAGTTTTGCACGCTCAGCCTCCTGTTCGGCGGCAATCTTGGACCGCTCGGCTTCCATCGCTTCGCGCTCGGCCTGGAGTTTTTCTCGCTCGACGCGGAGCCGCTCCCCTTCGGCTTCGCGCTCGGCTTTCAATCGTGCCTCTTCGGCTTCCTGTTTGGCCCGCTCTTCGGCCTCCGCTTTGAGTCTTGCAGCATTGCGAATCGCCTCCTTTGCCTCTTCATAGGCCGATTCCTGATCCGATAGGTGCTGCTCGATCGGAGTCAATAAAGCAACAATTCGTTTGGCTTCGGCGTCTACCTTTCTGCCGAATTCCAGAGCGTCGGCTTTCAGGGCCTTCCGTGTTTTCTCGACATCGACCCGGTGGGACTTGACGACCATGCGCGCCTCGTGAACGATTTTGGCCCCAACAGAATCGTTGACATCTCGAATTGCAAGAGGCAGGTACTCCGCTGCCATTTTCGCAATGACCGCATCGGCCGGACTGAATTTTTTCAATTCCGTATCGCCAACCGGTACGGTCGGTATTTCTAGTTCGCTTATTGCCATCCTTCTTTTCCCTTTCGTGTTAGGTTAAGTCGTCAAAGGTAAAACTGAGCGATGGCAATTCAACATCGTTGCGAACTTGCATCACTGCCGCCGCTTCGTCCTGCAATTCCTCATCACTCGGACGATCGCGGCCCCGTGCCAACTTGGCCAACTCGACGCAGCAACGGTACAAACGTCCGACCGCCTCCACTTGTCCATGGCAATTGCGATAACTGTCGAGTGCCTCGACGGCCTGGCCGAGCCACCAGTCAATGTTGTCGCCAGGAGGATGCGACGTTTGCAAGGGAGGCAACAGGTGGGCATCTTCCCAGGCGGCTCGTCGTCCCTCGCGCTCTTGTTGCTCGCTGTAGGGAAGCGGTTGATTGTGGTTCAAATAGCTCATCGCGTTTCTCCTGTCACATTGCCTCCGCAATCACGCCCCCTCCGCCGTGCCACCCGCCGGCAACGCTTCGCGGATCGGCTCGCCCGGGTCAGTCGGGTTGAGTTGGCGCACCGGCTCGTATTCGACGGCCACAACTGTGCCGGGGCTTTCATTGGGTGCAATGTAATCGACAATTTTCTGCGCGTCCTCTGCCGTCAGGTACACGTAAGGAACAGCCATGTTTATGTTGCCGGCAAGCCACTCTCCATTGGCATCGCGGCGTTTTACACAATAACCACGCATCTCTCGTCTCCCCTCAAAAAAGAACCCATCCGACCGCCGCCACCACGGCAGTGACAACACATATTCCGACATACAAAAGTGCCGTTTCAAACGGCGTATAGCCTTGCGGATCACGGCCGTCGAGGTCGTATTCAAGTTCGCGTTTCCCCATCACCACGCCCCCAGATACTTTGCCACGGCAGCGAGCACGGCCAGGTTGGCGACGGTCTCCAGACAGATTGCTAGCTTCCACACCAGCGTCCAGGGTCGTGTTTGCATCGCTGTAGCGGCGTATCGGTTGAAATGTAGTCGAGGTGCCTCCGCGTCGGCGATTTTACATTGCACCTCCGCAACGCTTTCCGTGACTTTGAAGGCGACGCCGCCCGGGAGGATGATTTCAGTCCCGTCTTTTTCGCCGGCGACTGCAATCATGGCGTCCGGGCGCAGCCAAACGCCTTCGGTTGTGACTGCGTCGCCGTCGCACGACACGATCCTATGGATTAGAATGAAGTTCATGGTTTCTCCTTGTACCTTTGCATCGTCCTTTTGTCACCCGCGCGGCGTCATGCTCTGCGGGCGTGGTTTGCGTTCCTGGACTCCGGCCTCCCTCCCGGCTCCTCGTTGCCGCGCGTCGTGCGCGGACGTTCTATTTGACTAGTTGCCACCCCGTTGTCGTGTAGCACCAATCGTGGCCATGATTAGCTTCTGTCTTGTAGGTTTTCGGTTCCTCGTTGCCCGGTTCCGCCGGGACGTCGACGTCGATAGTGGAGGGGGCAGGATTTGAACCTGCGATCTCCGGGTTATGAGCCCGGCGGGGACGGCCGCACTCCCCCACCCCTCGTCAATGCGCCGGCCGCCTCGCGGGAGAAGCCACCAGACGGCCGACGCGACAAAGGATGTCCCAATTTGCCTCACTCGGGACCAGGTGAGCCGGGCGCGACTCCGGATTTCGCGCGGGTAGTTCAGAGGTCCGGCCGTGGTAGCACGTCCACGGCCGACTGCCGCCGGGCGATTCGCGGGTCGATGTAGCACCGTGCCGTCAGGCGCGCGTCGCTGTGGCCGGCCTGCTG
>DATKZH010000024.1:0-2286 GCA_035528065.1 Thermoguttaceae bacterium
GACGAGGACATCATCGTCTTCGTCGAGGTCAAAACGCGTCGGAGCAGCGAGGCGGCCGATCCGGAAGTCAACGTCACGCGGACCAAGCAGCGTCAGATCATCCGAACGGCCCGATACTACCTGATGGAGAAACGCGCCCAGGACCGCCCGGCGCGGTTCGACGTGGTAGCGGTGTTGATGCCCGAGAAGGGCGGAGCCTCGATCGATCATCTCGTGGACGCCTTCGCCCCCCAAGCCCGGTAGTGACCGATGGGTCTGATCGACTCTCACGCGCACCTGACCGACGAGAACCTGATCGGAGCGATCGATGAGGTGCTGGGTCGGGCTCGGGCGGGGGGCGTCGAGCGGATCATTACGGTCGCCCAGAGCGTGGCCGACGCGGAGCGGGCGATCGAGTTGGCCCGGGGGCGCGATGAGGTGTCGGCCACGGCGGGCATTCATCCACACGAGGCCGGGGCCGTCCGCGATGACGATTGGCGGAAGTTGGAGGCCCTGCTGGCGGAGCCCGAGGTGGTGGCCTGCGGCGAGATCGGGCTGGACTACCACTACGAGTTCGCGGATCGGTCGTTGCAGCAGGCGGTGCTGGTGCGCCAACTGGCGTTGGCCGGCGATGCCGACCTGCCCCTGATCATTCATTGTCGGGAAGCGTTCGACGACACGATCCGCCTGTTGACCGAATCGAGTTACTCGGGTCGGCCGGTGGTGTTCCACTGCTTCGGCGGCAGGGCGGAGGACGCGGAGCGACTGGGCGAGCAGGGGTGGCGGCTGTCTTTCACGGGGTCGGTCACGTACAAGTCGGCCCGGGGCGCACAGGACGTGGCGCGGGCCTACCCGGCCGACAGGCTGATGATCGAGACGGACTCACCGTACCTGTCGCCGACGCCGTTGCGGGGGAGGTTTCCCAACGAGCCGGCGCACCTGATGCACACGGCGCGGTTTCTGGCCGATCTGCGCAATGAGCCGCTGGAAGAGTTGATTGCACAAACGGCCGCCAACACCCGCGACTTCTTTGGCTTGCGGTCCGAAGGCGGATAGGCCCGGCGGGGCGGAGTGGAGTCCGCGGTTCGTGAATCGGCAAACTCATCCTGGAGCTGGTATCATAGCGGTTACAGTTCGTTTGTGCCGATTGGGCGCCCCTCGATTCGGCGTGTTCGGGGCGACACAGACCGCGCGAGCTGAAGCCCGCGGCTCGGGAAACGGCAGAGTCATCCTGTAATCGGTATCACTTCCGGGCGCAACACTTCTTGTACTTCTTTCCGCTGCCGCAGGGGCAGGGGTCGTTGCGTTTGGGCTTGGCGTCGGTGTGGATGGTGTCGACGGGTGGTGGCAGGGGTTCCTCGTCGGCCCCGGGGAGCTGCTTGCGGTGGGCTTCGTCTCGCTCGCGGCGTTTCTGATAGCGTTGGTCCGCGTCTTCGGGAGTGCGGGGCATCATGGTTCTCCTCGGTCACCGGCCGTCTGTTCAGTCGCGGCCTTCCGGCGCCAGCACCGGGTTCTACGCTCGGCTGGCCGGCTGGGCAACGGCATTATAGCGGTTGAACGGTTGTCGGTCAGATTCGCGGCGAGCAGTTTGGCGATCTTGCCGGTTGTGGGGCGAGCGCGGCGTCCTATAATCGCCGCGCGTCGGGTTGTTTGCTGTGAGGCAGGTGGTCCGTGGATGCCCGTAGTCGTTTGGTGGTGTCGCTGCTGGCCTTGCTGGCCGTCCTGATCATCGGAACGGGGGGTTACGTCATCCTGGCCGGCGCCTCGATTGCGGACGCGGCCTACATGACCGTGATCACGGTGTCGACGGTTGGTTACCAGGAAGCGGTTGCACCGAGCGAGGCGGGTCGCCTGTGGACGGCGGTGGTGATCTTCTTCGGGATCGGTGTCGTATCTGTCGCGTTCACTTCTCTGTTGACCCTTTTTCTGGGCGGCGAAATACGGGCCACGCTGGGGAGGCATAAGGTGCAAGCGAAGATCGACCAACTCGAGGGCCACGTGGTTCTGTGCGGCTTCGGGCGTATGGGGTCGCTGGCCGCGGACAAGCTGAAGCAAGCCGGTGCCCAGGTCGTTGTGGTGGAGACCAAGAAGGCGCTTCGTTCCGATCTGGAGGACGCGGAGCTTCTCTACGTGATTGACGATGCGACGGAGGAGGCCACGCTGAAAAGCGCCGGTCTGATGCGGGCCGCTTCGCTGGTGGCCGCTCTGCCCACGGACGCCGACAACGTCTTCGTGACGCTGACGGCGCGGGGACTGCGGCCGGACCTGCACATCGTGGCCCGGGCGGAACAGTCGGCCACCGAAATC
>DATKZH010000025.1:0-5886 GCA_035528065.1 Thermoguttaceae bacterium
CCTCCCGGAGGCCCGGTTTTCGGCCTAACGTGGTCGAGCATACCATGTTAGCGCCGAGCCGCAAGGCCGTTTCTGGCCGGGCCGCATCGCGTCCAGCTTGTTTGGCCGGGCGGGCGTCGAGCGCGCGATGCGCGGGTCCGCTCTGGGGAAGCTATTTCGCCCAAAGAGCAACTCCCGTGCTCAGACGGCAAGCCGAGCCGAAAAAGGGGGACCGGCTCCGAGCCCGGGTCGGCTGGAGGCCGCGAGAAAACGCCGGCGGCGAGGTGCCTCTCCCCCTTTCCGGGCTCTCACCCGTGCAGCATGAGTACGTAGAAACGAGTGTGCACCCGAATAAGGCATGACTCGATGCGACAACGTCTGCGCGCTGGAACCGGCCAAGCCCCCGTTTGACCGGCGTGAGGTCCCATGGGCCTCGCGTGCATAGTCGCACGCGTCGCCACCACTTCACGATCTGCACATGGTCATACCACGTCCATGCGCCGTGCAAGCTGCTCGGCGGCGTGCAACGCGGCCAGCGGAGGCAGCGGCCCCAGCAGCAAGGCGGCAAGAACGAGGAGGCTGGATTTGGTGCGGAACCGCTTTCAGTCAGGCGCTACCACACTTTCAAGGTGAGTGGGCCGGCTCCGGGATTCTCGAATGGTCCGGCCGTTGGGCTCGCTTCGTTCCTTCTCTTGCCGAAATAATCGGTGTCAATCTTCAACGGCGAGCCGTCGGGATTCTCAAAGGGAAGTCCCGGAATCTTGGCCTTGCCCAGCAGTTCGGTGGTCGCGAGCGTCGTATTCGACTTCTCGACGGCCTGCCCTAAGGTCAGGTGGAGATACACGTTCCGAGCTTCTTCCACGACCCTTACTTGGGGATCAACGCCTGCCTGCACGACGTGTTTCACTTCCTCGGAGTAGGGCCGCGCGCCGTGGTAATACACATTGCCGCCCGTTTGCAGCGGGAACTCGCGGGCGTCATACACCCACAGCCCGAAGCCGTCGGCACGCTGAGGGTTTTGGCCGGCTGGCTTGCCCGTGACGGCCGAGGGCTCGCCTCCGCCGACCAGGACGTTGTTGTAGAAACGGTTGTCGCCTCCTTGGATGTTGCTGAGGCCGGCGAGGGCCGTCGAGTGCGGTTGATGGTAGGGCGTGGAACGTCTGAGTTCCGGCCGACTGATGATTTTCCCGGTCAGCAGATTGTGCACGTAGGCGCCACCCTCGGACATGTCCAGCAAGCTGACCCCGGACAGGAACAGGTTGTTGTCCACCAGAAACGGCCCGTGGTTCACTTCGACGAACAAATCTTCGCCGGCGTTGTCGTGGAAAAGGTTTCCCGAGACGCGCGTGCCTTGCGCCATCCAGTCCAGCCAAAGTCCCCGGCAGGTCCGGTAGATGTGGTTGCGGCGGATCTCGACGTCAATGGCGCCGTGAAACTTGATCCCCGCCATCTCGGCACCCGAAAATAACTTCCGGACGTGGACGTCATGGATGACGTTGCCGCTGACAACGCTGAAAACGGCACCCAGACTGCCGACTATGCCTGCCTGTTCGCAGTGCGAGATGGTGTTGTTGCGGACGACGTGGTGGCCGATGGATTCTTTGTTCCAGCCGTTCTGGAGGGCGCGTTCGATGGTCTTGACGTAGCCCTCGGCGGTATTGGCCGACGTGTTATCCCACTCGTCGCCATGTTTTCCGAGCGCGACTGCCGAACAAATCGAGTGGCTGATCACGTTGTTCTCGATGATCCAGCCTTTGCTCCAATGCGTGCCGACCAAGCCGATCTGCTCCGCCGTGGGCGGCGCCCACGGAGTGGCCGCATGGCGCAGCGTGAAGCCGCGCACGGTGATGTAGTTCATGCCCGGCTTTTCCGGGTAGAACACGGTCCGGCGCACGTTGATCTCCACCAGTTGCTCGTTGGGGTCGACCCCTTTGAACTGCGCCCAGATCGTGGTGTCGCCCTCGTCCACCTGACCAAACCAGAGCGGGGTGGCTCCCGCGGGGTTCAGGACGTCGTCCAGCTTGGCCGCCTCGGTCAGCCAGTCGCCGTTCAGATAGACGGCCCCCGTGTGATGCTGGCGGCCCTTGGGATTGAACCAGTCGCCGTGGATGAGGTCGCTGTAGGGATTGAAGCCGCCGAAGAAGGAATTCGGAAGGGTCACGTTCCAGACGTCGTCCTGCACCTTCCCCCAGTTTTTGACGACTTCCGATCCCTTGATCTCGACCTTCTCGCCCGGCGCCGCCTGATAGACGATGCGCTTCTGGTCGGATTCGCCTCCGCGCGGTGGCTTGATGCGTTCGCGGAAAACGCCTTCATGCACGGTGATCACATCACCCGGCTGCGCGAGATCCGCAGCGCGCTGGATCGTGCGGAGCGGAGCCGCCTGCGTGCCGGGGTGGGCGTCGTTGCCGCCTAAAGCGACATGGAAGTCGGCGGCATGGGTCGCAGCCAGCGGCGCCAGCAGCAGGGCGGCGGCGCAGGCCATGAGAGTGTGTCTTGTTGTTTTGTTCATTGGGGGATTCTCCTTCGCAAGTAGGTGGGTAACCGTGTGGCTCTTGGCAGCCGGCCGACTCATCAGCCCCCCATTGTAATGACGCCGAACGACATGTCAAAATACGTTGGATTCTCGACGCATTCCCGGCCCGAATCCGGCCGGTTCCGCCGGGCGTGTCCCGCGCGACGGCTCTCTGAGGCGTTTTGGGGTGTGTCGGAAAACGTATGCCGGATTGCTCAGACGGGGTGTTGGGCTGAATCAGGCCGCTCCCCCAATGGAGTGTGTCGCGAGGGTCGTTTGTTGCGACATCCCGCAAAAGGGACGGGAAAGCGGGACAAGGGGACGACAACGACACCCATCACCCGGCCGCCCTCAGATCCGCGTCGTGACGCGCATGGCTCCGTGCCTTCGCCGCCAAGCGACCAGATAGCTCCCCACCATGCCATCGCCCGTTGATCAAAGAGCGAAGGCGCGGCGCGAAGGACCTCTGCGTACGTGCCATGTTGGGCGGCTTCGATTCACCTGCCAAACAAGTTCGACCAAAAGAGAATGACGCCGATCAGTAAAACGCCCAACGCACAAAGTGCAACCTCTCCGGGCGACTTCCACGAGGAGTGGTAATGACGGAATATCGCTGCCAGCAGCAAGGTGGCACCGAGGAGAATTGGTCCGATTGCCTCTGGTATCATCGGTCAAGCGCTTTGGAGCATTGCGTTTGCGAACGTATTCGTTGCAGTCACGGCGAATCAACGGAACGACGCGGTTTGCCCAGCGTGTTTTCAGTCGCCATAACGTCGGCAAGTCCGGCGCACCATGGTAGGCATCGGCGGACCCGCCGCTGGCTTTCAGTATCGGGAAAACAGGCTCTCGCTGCAACAGGATTCGCCCAGTCGGGGCTTCTGGCGGCGACGGCGGCCATTCCTGGTCAGGACGTCGACAACGACCTCGCCTCCGCAGAAGCCCCGCGCGCCACGTGGAAGCGGCGACGGCTCGCGCCAAGTCATGCCGCCGAACCGATGTGAACGCCAACGCCGCTTTCGAGCAGGATTCCTCGGACCACTTGACCAAGCTCGGCTGCTCCGGAAAACGGGACAGGGAATCCTGCCGTCAATAGGGGGGGCAGACTACCGGAGCCGTTTCAGCGATGCCGCATTGGACGTGTCAACATTGGGTCAACTCTCTGCCAACATTTCCCTATTGAGCCTTGCATAGCCAATGAACGGAGGGCTTCCACCGGAAGCCCGGGACCGAAGGGTCCGGTCCACGTCGGGTGATCCTCGGCAATGCAAACATCAACAAGTTCAATCTGTAACGATTATTCCGGCTGTGCCGGTTCTTCCGGGGATGATGCCGGCAAAGTCGGCTTGATCGAGTCCAGCGGCTTAATCCACCGAATCGGGCGATCCGATACAACCAGCAGGTTCGGCACAAGCGCAACAACCGTCATGTTGGCTGTCGATGGCGAGACGTGTCCTCCCGGTTTCGGATTGTGGTATGCGCTACGTTCCCTGGACCACACTCCTGTTGCTGCTGGCCGGCTTGCCGGCATCGGCACAGATCGGGCCGCCCCAGCCTCGTGCAGAACGGCACGGCTACTCCCTGGGCGTCGGAGTGCATAACGTGCGGAGCCGGTGGATGCCGTACGACTACGATGTGGCTCGCAATCGCATCTACTTCGAAGGCTCGTACGGCTTCACCGACAGCGTGGAAGCCTTTGGCCGCGTCGGCGTCTCCGACTGGGTCATCAACGACCTCGAGAGCTTTCGACCGGGCATGACCCGCGACGTCTCGACCGACGGTTCCCCCCCGGCGTTTCTGTCGGGCGGTCTCCGGGGCAAGGCGTGGCAATTCAGCAGGTGGTCAATCGGTGGTTCCCTCGAGGCCGCGTGGTATTCCGGCCTGGAGAGGAACGTCCGCTGGAACTACGACGTCTACCAAGAGCTCCTCTTCGATTCGACGGTGGAGATCACTGCCGCTCTGTCGGTTGGGTACGATCTCGGCAGGAGCGTCGTCTACGGCGGACCGCTAGTCCACTTCGGCTACAATCGCGTCGACGTGCGCACCCATGAGTTCGGGCCCGACTGGGACGTCGAAGAGAGCATCGACGCCCTCACCATCCGCGACAAGGGCGGATGCGGCGGGTTTCTTGGCTGGCGCTCGCCAATCGGCAGAAACGGTTGGCATCTTCAAGTCGAGGGGGCGGGTTTGCGCGGCGGGTTCGCAGGCGCGCTGGGGTTCTTCCGAAGTTGGTAGTCGTCGGACCTTTTCGAGTGCGGCGATGAATGGCCGCTTTCGGAGCCCCGGCAAGAAACGGGCAGACGATTTTCAGGTGAACCGCCGCGTACCTCCCTGCCTGTAAAGACGCCGGAAAAGCGGCGATGAACTGGCCGCACGCTAAACAAGACTCGCTTGTTTGGGGGCTGGCGGAAGTAGTAACGAATGCCAACTGCCGCGTCCAATTCGAGATCGGTGCTCGGAGCGACGTGGAAGAGGGGCACGACTTCGACAAAGACGTCGACCGGTGCCCGTTCCAGAAGACACGTCACACCGAGGGGGAAACGGACGCCGGCGCGAGTCTCGCCGTCGTGTCGGCGGTTGCCTTCGTAGAATCCAACGCGACCTCCGACCCCGCAGTAGAACGGCACCCGTGAGGAGCGGGGCACGCATTCCCGGAGGCGGCGTGGGGAAAAACGTACGCGTCCGCGGGGCCGGAGCTTTACTTCCGTCTCGGCACGGACTATCCTGGGCGCCGGCTTGGAAACCACGGTTCAAATCGAGGGAGGTGTTGTATGAAGAGGTTGGCTTGTCTAGCGATGCTTCTGGGTATTGCCCTGTTCGCGATGGGCTGCCCCCAAGGGCCGGAGACGCCGTCCCAGCCCCAAATCGACTTCGGCCCGGCGGAAGTGACCCCCGAGGTCCCAACCGAGGAAGGGCCCGAGGAGAAGCCCGCGGAGACCGAGGGGCCGGCGGAGGAAGTGATGGTCCCGCCACTCCCCGCGGACGAAGAGGCGGCTCCCGCGGAAAAGGCAGCTCCGGCCGAGGAGAAGGCCCCGGCTGAGAAGCCAGCTCCGGTTGAGAAGCCAGCTCCGGCTGAGAAGCCAGCTCCCGCCGAGAAGCCGGCTCCGGCCGAAGAGAAGGCCGGGGCGGAGCAGCCGGCGCCGGCGCTGCCGAAGATCGATTTCCCGACGGTCGAAATGAAGACCGAGGAAGCGGCTCCCGCCAAGGAGGAGGCAAAGCCGGCTGAGGAGAAACCGGCGGAGAAACCCGCGGCGGAGAAACCCGCGGCGGAGAAACCGGCCGAGAAACCGGCCGAGTAAGGATGAGGGGGTGACGGGGTGACCGGGTGAGGGTCCTTATATGGTTCCCCACCTTGTCACCCCCTCACCTTGTCACCCCCTCACCTTGTCACCCCG
>DATKZH010000026.1:0-10775 GCA_035528065.1 Thermoguttaceae bacterium
CGACCATGGCCGTCGCCCTGATCGTCCCGGTCACCTTCTTCATGGACCCGACTCCCGCCCTGGCGGCGATCGTTACGCTGGAAGCCTGCGCGATCTTCGCCGGCGACATCCCCAACACGCTCCTCAGGATCCCGGGCACGCCGTCGTCGGCCGCCTACGCCGACGACGCTTACGCCCTGACGCGCGCGGGCCGGTCGGCCGAGGCGATGGGCACGTGCCTGACGTTCAGCGTGGCGGGGGGGCTGTTCGGCGCGGTCGTGCTGATGCTGTTCGCCCCCGCGCTGGCAGCCGTCGCCACGTGGTTCACCGTGGCCGAGTACTTCTGGCTCTATCTTTTGGGCCTAAGCTGTGCGGTGATCGTCTCCCGCGGATCGACGCTGAAGGCCACCCTGGCCCTGATCATCGGGCTGCTCCTTTCCACGGTGGGGCTCAGCGCCGTCCATACGCAGGCCAGGTTCACGTTTGGGCAAGCGGAGCTTTTCCAGGGGATCAACTTCATCCCGGCGATGATCGGGTTGTTCGGCGTCTCCGAGATTTTTCGCAACGTGCTGCGGCTCGACGCGGAGGAGGACGTCGTCGCGTCGACTTCGACCGCCGGCCGCGCGAACGGCGGCTTGTGGAGACGCTGGTTCGTGCGTCCGATCACCTCCGTGTTCGGCGTTGCGATCCCGCTCTTGCGGCGGCGCAAGTGGCACGCCCTGCGTTCGGGCATGATCGGCTCGCTGGTGGGGATGCTGCCCGGGGCCGGGGCCGACATCGGGGCCTGGGTCTCCCTGGCGGCCTCCAAGCGGCTCTCGAAGACCCCGGAGAAGTACGGCGCGGGATCGCTGGAGGGCATTGGCGACGCCACCGCGGCGAACAACTCGGCGCTGGCCGGGGCGTGGATCCCCGCGATGGTCTTCGGCATCCCCGGCGATTCCGTCACGGCCATCGTGATCGGCGTCCTGCTGATGAAGAACGTCAAGCCCGGCCCGGAGATCTTCGACAAGCAAGGCCCGCTGGTCTACAGCATCTTCCTCATGTTCCTGCTGGCGAATCTCGTGTTGATCCCGATCGGTTTTCTGGCGATCAAGACGGGTGGGTACGTGGTCCGCGTTCCCCGGCGCGTGTTGCTGCCGCTGATCCTCCTGTTCTGCGTGATCGGCTCGTTCGCCATCAACGGGAGCTACTTCGACGTCGGCGTGATGCTCGCCATGGGAATCCTCGGTTTCGTGCTGGAACGGCGCGAGGTCCCGCTCGGGCCGATCGTGCTCGGCATCATCCTGGGCGGGCCGCTCGAAGAGCGCTTCGTCCAAACCCTCACCGGCTCCGGCGGACACCCGGGCGCCTTCTTCACCTGGCCGTTGGCCGCCCCCCTCGGTATCGTCTGCCTGCTCGTCTGGCTCACGCCGGCGCTGCTGTCGATCCGGCGCTACCTTGGCACGTCACACGAACAAGAAGACCGATGACGGAGTAGTTGACGTGGGCGCGATGCACACCGACTCTGCACTCTTCCTCGGCATCGACGTCGGCACGGGCGGCGTTCGCGCGCTGGCGGTGAGCGAGCGGGGAGAGGTCGTTGCCGAGAGCGCCGTGGCGTTCGAGCCCGCCGTGCTCGCCGCGCAGGATGGTCGCCACGAGCAGCCGCCCGAGGCGTGGTGGGAGGCCGTCTGCCGGGCGTGCGGGCGGTTGCGGGACGGATTCGAGGCGGCCGGGATTTCCTTGGACCGGCTCGCGGCCCTGTCGGTCGACGGCACCTCCGGCACGCTGGTTGCGCTGGACGGGGCCGGGCGACCGCTTCGGCCCGCGCTGATGTACAACGATCCCCGCGCGACGGCCGAGGCCGAGCAACTCAACGCGGCGTGCGGCGACCATTGCTCGAAATACGGCTACCGGTTCGCCTCGTCGTTCGCCCTGGCCAAGATCGCCTGGCTCCAGCGCCACGAGCCGACGGTGTTTCACCAGACGGCCCGGTTCGTGCACCAGGCCGACTACATCGTGGGCCGGCTGACCGGCGCGGCCGACGTGTCGGACTACAGCAACGCGCTGAAGACCGGGTACGACCTGGTCGACGAGTGCTGGCCCGACTGGATCGACCGGCGGTTGGGCGTCGCCGATCGGCTGCCGCGGGTGGTGGCCCCGGGGACCCGAGTGGGCACGGTCTCAGCCGAGGGGGCCGCGGCAACCGGGTTGCCCGAGGGGTTGGCGGTCGTCGCCGGGGCAACCGACGGCACGGCCGCCTGCCTGGCCTCCGGGGTCCGGCGGCCCGGCGATTACAACACGACCCTGGGCACCACGCTGGTCTTCAAGGGCATCAGCCGCCGAATCTGCCGTCACCCGAAGGGGCTCGTCTATTGCCACAAGCTCCCCGGGGGGCTGTGGCTGCCCGGCGCGGCGAGCAACACCGGGGGGGAGTGGATCGCCGCGATGTTTCCGGGAGAGGACATCGAGGCCCTCGACGCCGCGGCCTCCCGCAAGCTTCCCACCCGATATGTGGCCTATCCACTCATTCGGAGGGGGGAGCGTTTCCCGTTTCTCTGCCAGACGGCCGAGCGGTTCTTCGTGCCCGAGCCAAAAGAGCCACTGGAGCGGTATGCGGCGTGCCTGGAAGGCGTAGCCTTGGTGGAGCGATTTGCGTACGATGTTCTGGACGAGGTGGCGGGCACGTCGGGGGGCGAGGTGTTTAGCACGGGCGGGGGGAGCCGGAGCGACGTGTGGATGCAGTGCCGGGCCGACGTCACCGGCCGGGTCCTGCACCGGCCCGCCTGCGGTGAGTCGGCCTTCGGCACGGCCATCCTGGCGGCGGCCGGGAGCCGTTACGAAGGGCTGGCCGAAGCGATTGAAAACATGGTTCGCATCGAGCGGACTTTTGCCCCGAACAGGGCGGGGACGGAGCACTACGACGGACTCTACCGGCGATTCCGTAGCGAGCTGGAAAAGCGAGGCTACGCTTGAGCATCTACAAGCCCTGCGACATCCGCGGCCCGATTGACGAGCTAGGCCCCGAACGCTATCGAAGCTGGGGCCACACGCTGGGGCGGCAAGTCGAGCCGAAGGCCAAGTTCTTGGTGGGGGGGGACGTCCGCGGGTCTACGCGCCGGTTTCTGGACGCGCTGGCCGACGGGCTTTGCCAAGCCGGGGTCGATGTGGTCGATCTGGGGCTCTTGCCCACGCCGATGATCTATTACGCCAAGTGCCGGCTGCGGGCCGCCGGGTGTGCCATCGTCACCGCTTCCCACAACCCGGCCGACATCAACGGCCTGAAGTGGATGCTCGGCGACCAGCCGGCCACCCGCGAGCAAGTGCGACTGCTCGAGCGGGAGGCCGAGGCCCCGCGCCCCGCGCCGTCCGGCCGACCTCGCAGCGAGCCCCGCGGACTCGACGTCTCCTTCGACTACGTCGCCTGGCAGCAGATGACCTGGGTGAAAACTCGGGACATCGAGCGGCGAATCGTGCTCGATCCGGGCCACGGGTGCTGGGCCGCCCGGGCACGTCGATACCTCCAGGCGATCTTTCCGCGGTGCCTGTTCTCGGTGATCCACGACACGCCGGACGCCGAGTTTGGCGGGCGCATTCCCGACTGCTCCCGCCCCGAGCTGCTCGACGAGCTATCGGACGCGGTCTACCACGAGCGGGCCCACGTGGGAGTCGCGTTCGACGGCGACGGCGACCGCGTGGGGTTCGTCGACGACGAAGGGACGCCGCTGACGGCCGAGGAGGCCACCTGGGTCCTGCTGCAAAGCCTCGGCCCCGAGCTGGCGGGGCAGCCCTTCGTTTACGACCTGAAGTTTTCCGATCGCATTCCCGAAGCGGCCGCGGGGCTCAGGGCGGAGCCGCTCGTGGAGCGGAGCGGGCACACGTTCATCCGCGGCCGAATGCTCCAGAGCAAGGCCGTCTTCGGCGCCGAGATCAGCGGCCACTACTTCTTCCGCACGCTCGAAGGGGGCGACGACGGCCTGTTTGCGGCCTGCCAGATGATCGCCCACCTGGCCCGGTGCAAGGTGACCTTGGCCGAGCTCCGCCGCATGTGCCCCCCGGTCCATATGACGCCCGACGTACGCGTGCCGGTCGAGCCCGATCAAGGCGACCGCGTGATCGAGCAGGTCCGCTCGGCGTGGTCGCAGTATCCGCAGACGACGGTCGACGGCGTGCGCGTGGGCTTTCCCGACGGCTGGGCGCTGGTGCGAAGCTCGGTCACCGAGTCGGCGCTCACGTTCCGGTTCGAAGCCCACGAGTCGTCCCGACTTCCCGAGATGGTCCACTCCTTCTGCGACGCGTTGGGCGACTTCGGCGATCAGCTCTGGGACGCGTACCGGGCGACCACCGTCGGCGCACGCTGCCAAGCGGGCCCGGGCGACGACGGATGAGCAGGGATAGGTGAGGAGGGTTCCGGGGCTGCATGCGGTAGCCCGGCTTCTCAAGCGGATCGTGGGCTGCGGCGCACGATCCTCGCTGCCGGCAGGGACTGCCGGCGGCTCCCGGCTGAGACCGCTTGCTGCGAAGAAGCGGCGAGGAAAGGTCTTCGAGCAGAAAGGAAGGGGGTCTGCCAAGGCACCACGGCGAGTTATCATGGAAGGATACCACCATGGTGGCGTGCTGCGGTGCGCGATCCGCGTGCACGACGCCGGCACGAGCGGTACGTCGGTTCTTCCGCGTGACTTATGGGGTAGAAGGTTCTATCCATGTCTGACTCAGAGCGTCGCGACTTTCGGCAAGCGCCCCGCGCATGGCCTGCCCATGAGTGGTTCCTCGTCCTTTTCGCCGGCTTGCTCGCCGTGGCGATCGGGTTCTGGGCCAACGCCGGCGTCGTCGGGCCGCGGATCGCACGGCTCGCGCCGAGTCTCTCTTTTCAGGCAACGGTCTGGATTCTGAACCTCCTGTGGGTGCTGGTTGTCGCCCTCGTCCTGGTCTCCGTACGGCGGGGCTCTCGTCGGGCATGGATCCCCAAGCTCAGCCTGTCGTTCGTCACGGCTTCCTTTCTCCTCGGTCTGCTGGCTTACGCCGACGAGGTCCGGCTGGTCGGCCTCCAGCGGCAACAGGGAGGGAGCCCCTCCAGGGCAATCCGTCTGAGAGAGCATCGCCCCAACTTGGACGAACGCAGACGTCCCACGGCAGACGCTCTGGCGGGCAGCGACGACCTGCCGGATCGAGAAGTCCGTTTCCGTACGGACGAGAACGGCTTCATCCTCCCGACGGGGAACCCTCAGGTTGCGGATCATACCATCGTTTTCCTGGGCGGCTCCACGACGGAGTGTCTCTGGGTCGACGAGTCGCTGCGGTTTCCCCACCTCGTGGGCGTCCGCTTGAGCGAGCGGACCGGCCGTGCCGTGTCGTCCCTCAACGGCGGCGTCAGCGGCAATCACTCCCTGCATTCCCTCGATATCCTGCTGAACAAGGTCCTGCCTCTTCGACCGGACACCGTGCCGTTGATGCACAACGTCAACGACATGGTCACGTTGATCTATGCCGGCTCCTACTGGAACGACCATCCGGACCGTTCGCTCGTCCATACCGCGACGTCCACGGGAGAATTGGGGGCACTGCCCGGAACGTCGCTCGTGTTCCCCCGCTTCGTCGGGCATCTGGAAAGGGCTTGCGAGAGGCTTCGCGACCGAGATCACTCCCCGGGGGATGAATGGGCTTCCTACCGAAACAGCAAGCTGCAACGGAACCAGCCGTCCATCGAAAGGGAGTTTCGGCGCGCCCTGCGAACGTTTGTTGCCGTCTGCCGAATCTACGAGACGACGCCCGTGTTGATGACCGAGGCGTCCCGACTCACGCCGACCCCCGACGCCTACGCGCGCAACTCCGTTGCGAAGGCTTGGCAGGCGCAGGGAGTCACTTATGCCGAATTCCAGCGATTGCACAGTCGCCTCAACGACGCCATTCGAGAGGTCGGTCGTGATCAAGGCGTGACGGTCATCGACCTGGCCGAGAAAATCCCCGCCGACGGGGAGCATTTCTCCGATCTCGTTCATTTCACCGATCGAGGATCCGTGATGGCCGCCGAGATCATCGCCCGAGAGCTGCTGCCGCTCGTCGAGCCACCGACGTAGGCGGCGTTCAGAAGAGCGTGTAGATGAACGGGGCCGCTCCGGTGCCTCCCAAGACGATGAGGATTCCGACCAGCAAGAGCACGAGGATAATCGGCGTAAGCCACCACTTCTTGTTATGTGCCAGGAAGTAGAGGAACTCGCCGACGAGGCCGGTCTGCGGCCCGCTGGCTTGCTGTTCGAATTGCTCGGCTTGGGTATCTCGGTTCGGCTCGGTTGGCTCGGCCATGTTTCCGTTCTCACTTGAGGGAGGAGAATGGAGAAATCAGGACTGTCGAAAGTAGCGGTCTGCGCTTGGAGGACCCTTGCGCGGCACCCAGTACGACGACGCGCCGGGATCGAAGCGGCGGCCCATCGGATCATGTCCGAACGCCCGCATCAGTAAACCCGTGGGAGTGAGCACCAGATAGTATACGACGGCGAGGAGCAGGTGGGATACGACGAAGCCGATGGGAAACGCCGCGTACGCCATCCCCAGGTAGACCATCCGCAGGAAGCGGGGGCAAACCATCCCCACCAGCGGCACGATCACGGCCGCGGCCCCCATCCCCAGGGCCACGAGGCTCGCTCCGCCCCGGCCCCATACCAGGGCGCCGACCACGCCGAAGAACAGAAGCCAGGCGAGGCCGAAGACGAAGAGCTGAAGCCGCGTGGGGTCGCGATTGATCCGGATGATGCTCAAGGGCTGGCTCCCGGCGCTGCGCGGGCCGATGTCTCAGTCAAGCTGGAATTGTGCCAGATACTCGTCGATCGGATGGCTCTCGGCAGTCGGCTGCTCGTCCTTCAGGAGCACGAAGTCCTCCATCACCAGGGCGTCCATGTTGGTCGCCATGAAGCAACGGTAGGCGTGCTCCGGGGCGCACACGATCGGCTCGCCCCGGACGTTGAAGCTGGTGTTGATCATCAAAGGGCAGCCGGTCTTGGCCTCGAACGCCTTCAACAGCTTGTAGAATCGTCCGTGACGCGCCGCGTCGACCGTCTGCACGCGAGCCGAGCAATCGACGTGCGTGATGGCGGGCACCGTCGAGCGAATCGCCTTGAGCTTGTCCAGGCCGGTCGCGTTCGAGCCGTCGTGGGCAGTCCTCTTCTCCTCCGCAACCGGGGCGACCAAGAGCATGTAGGGACTCTCCTCCCCGTCGCGCATCTCGAAGTACTCGCTCACCCGCTCCCGCAGCACGACCGGCGCGAAAGGGCGAAACGACTCGCGAAACTTGATCTTCCGGTTCATCACTCTCTGCATTTCCCGGCTCCGGGCGTCTCCGAGAATGCTCCGGCAGCCCAGCGCCCTCGGCCCGAACTCCATCCGCCCCTGCATCCACCCGACCACCTTCTCGGAAGCGAGCAAGTCGGCCGCGTACGCCAAGAGGCGGTCTTCCTCGTCGAAGTGATGGTACACGGCCCCCTGCGCGTCGAGGAACGCTCGCACCTGCTCGTTGGTGAAACGCGGCCCGAGCAACGAGCCGTGCTGGCTGTCATCGAGGCGCGCCCGGCGCGTTTTTCCGAGAAGCTGATGCCAGATGAACAGCGCCACGCCCAGCGCACCGCCGGCGTCGCCCGCGGCCGGTTGAATCCAGATCCGCTCGAAAGGTCCCTCGCGGAGGATCCGCCCGTTGCCCACGCAGTTCAGGGCCACGCCGCCGGCCAGGCAGAGGTTCGCCAGGCCGGTCTGTTCGTGGACGTGTCGAGCGGCGCGGAGCATGATCTCTTCGGTGACCTTCTGGACGGAAGCGGCGAGATCCATTTCGCGCTCGGTAAGCGGCGATTCCGGCCTTCGCGGCGGTCCGCCGAAGAGCCGGTCGAACCGCTTCGAGGTCATCCGCAGTCCCTGGCAGTAGTTGAAGGAGGACATGTCCAGCCGGAACGACCCGTCCGGCTTGAGATCGACGAGCTTCTCGAGGATGAGCCGTTCGTATCTCGGCTCGCCGTAGGGGGCCAGACCCATCAGCTTGTACTCGCCGGAGTTCACCTTGAAGCCGCAGAAGTAGGTGAACGCCGAGTAGAGCAGCCCCAGCGAATGAGGGAAGTGCAGCTCGTGGGTGAGCGTGATTTGGTTGCCCCGACCGTATCCGTAGCTGGCCGTGGCCCATTCCCCCACGCCGTCGACGGTGAGGATGGCCGCCTCGTCGAACGGCGACGGGAAGAACGCGCTGGCGGCGTGCGACTCGTGATGCTCGGCGAAGACGTATCGCCTCTTGTACTTGCCCTTGAGCCCCCGGCTCATCTCGCGCGGGAGGTGCAGCTTCTCGTGGAGCCACAGAGGCATCGCGGTGAGAAACGACCGGAATCCCGCGGGGGCGAACGCCAGGTAGGTCTCCAGCAAGCGCTCGAACTTCAGAAACGGCTTGTCGTAGAACCCGACGTAATCGAGCTTCTCCGGCGCGAGCCCGCCCTCCTTCAGGCAGTAGTCGATCGCGTGGACCGGGAAGCCGTGGTCGTGCTTCTTCCGCGTGAACCGCTCCTCCTGAGCCGCGGCGACGACGTCGCCGTCGACGACCAGAGCGGCGGCCGAATCGTGGTAGAAGGCGGAAATCCCGAGAATTGCCGTCATGGGAGTCCGGAAAGACCAGCTTCCGATCCGCTGAGATGCCCGCACCGAGAACGACGACCGCCGACAAGCACGGTTCCCAGATATCACTATCTCATTCCCAGGCGGGGATGTCAATCCGCTCTCAGGCAGGGGTGCGATCCACTCTTTGCCCAACGCCTGCGGCCCGTGGCGAACGGCGAGCCTACCCGCTGGCAAGACGGGCCGTCCCGCGGTTACACTGGTACCGTGTCAAGTCTCGCTTGACGGGTTCGCAGTGACCGCACTCATGCGGTCAAAGCTCGAATCGCTCGGAAGTCGAAGTGGACCCGATGAATCGGGGCACGACGAGCCGGGCGACCCGCCCTTTGAGGTTTGACAAGGCATTAGCCCGCTTGAGCACCCCACAACACGACGGGCGTACCCGACTCACCTGCCTGCGTCCGGTTGGACGCCCCGGACGCCCCCGTCGCTCTCAACCTTTATGGAAAGGAGCCAATCCATGACCCGCACGCATTCCAGCCGCCGAGAATTCCTTGCCGGGTCGGCCGCCGTGGTGGCCGCCGGCGCCGCGCCCTACTTCTGGAGCAGTGCACACGCCGCCGAGGAATCGAAAAACGACCGGCCGCTCGGGGCTTCGATCGGGGTGGGCGGACAGGGGACCGGCATCGGGCGCCGCGCTTCGGGATTCGCCGACATGGTCGCCTGCTGCGACATCGACCAAAGTCACGCGGAGCGGTTCGCCGGCCATTTCGGCGGCAAGCCCAAGATCTACCGCGACTATCGCGAGCTGTTGGACCGCAAGGATATCGAGGTGGTGACCATCGGCACGCCCGATCACTGGCACACGGCCGTCTGCATCGCGGCCCTTCAGGCTGGCAAGGACGTCTACTGCGAGAAGCCGCTTACGCTGACCATCGACGAAGGCAAGCTGATCTGCCGAGTGCTCGAGAAGACCGGACGCGTGTTCCAGGTGGGCACGCAGCAGCGGAGCGAGAACAACGCCATGTTCCTCAAGGCGATCGTGCTCGCCCGAAGCGGTCGCCTGGGGAAGAAGCTGACGGCCACGTGCTCGATCGGCGGGGCTCCGACCGGCGGCCCGTTCCCCACGGCCGACCCGCCGCCCGAGCTGGACTGGGACTTCTGGCTCGGCCAGGCCCCCAAGGTCGATTACACGCCCCAGCGGTGTCACGGCAACTTCCGCTGGTGGCTGGAGTACTCCGGGGGCAAGATGACCGACTGGGGCGCCCACCACATCGACATCGCCCAGTGGGGGCTCGGCTACGAAACCTCGGGGCCCGTGGAGATCGAGGGCGAGGGCCAATTTCCCAACATCCCCGACGACTTCGACCCGGTCGCGTTCTTCGACGGAAGACTGAAACTCCCCAACGGCTACAACACGGCCACCCAGTTCACGATCACCCACACGTACGACAACGGCTCGAAGATGATCGTCCAGGACGGGCCGGACAACGGCGTCTGGTTCGAGGGCGACCAGGGGCGGATCTTCGTCAACCGCAGCCGGCTCACCGGAAAACCGATCGAAGACCTCACCGACGCCGACAAGGAGTGGCTCGACCAGGAGGTGACTAAGCTCTACAAGGGCAAGCAGCCGGGCAACAACCACATGCGCAACTTCTTCGACTGCGTCAAGGACCGCACCCAGCCGATCTCCGACGTGTTCACCCACCATCGCACGATGACCGCCTGCCACCTGTCGAACCTCGCCCTGCTGCTGAAACGCAAGCTCCACTGGGACCCGGACAAAGAGGACTTCGTCGGCGACGACCAGGCCACGGCGCTCCGCAGCCGCCGCCAGCGCGAGCCGTACGCGATCAAGGCGTAACTCGCCTTTGGTCATTCGAAGCTAGACGGGTTCGTATCGTAGCGACCGCATTCATGCGGTCGAACCGGCTCACGGACCCGATGAATCGGGTCACTGCGAGCGAACCAGCGAGCTCGCGCCGGCGTTTTCTCGCGGCCTCCAGCCGATCCGGGCTCGGAGCCGGTCCCCCTTTTCGGCTCGGCTTGCCGTCTGAGCACGGAAAATGCTCTTTGGGCGAAATAGCTTCCCCAGCGCGGACCCGCGCATCGCGCGCTCGACGCCCGCCCGGCCAAACAAGCTGGACGCGATGCGGCCCGGCCAGAAACGGCCTTGCGGCTCGGCGCTAACATGGTATGCTCGACCACGTTAGGCCGAAAACCGGGCCTCCGGGAGG
>DATKZH010000027.1:0-2489 GCA_035528065.1 Thermoguttaceae bacterium
TGTTCGCAGGCACGCCCGCGTCGTGGACGGCCGCATAGATCAGTGCCTCGACCCGCCGCTCCAGACTGTCCATATATCGCCCGGCCACGCGCGTACAGGTCGCCTCGGGATGTGTCTTCGCCATCGCCTCCAGGACTTTCCTGCGGACGGCGGATCGGTTTACGAGCATGGAGCTGCTCCTCTATCTTGCGGGCCTTGGTTCATCCGCTCAGCGAATGCCCGAAGTGCCTCGCGGGTTTCTTCTGATACCGGTAGCGTGGGGCGTCTCTTCGGCCCCAACTTCGACTTCCTGCCGCCGATGCCGTGGTCTTCGCAGTGGCATCGGTTGCAGATCGCCAGCAGGTCCGTATCGCGTTCGCAGCCGAGTCGCGCGTAGGTCAAGTGATGGACGTGAAGCCTGTCGCACTCGTCCCCGCAGCGTTCGCATCGCCCATTCGCACGCCGAAGAATCCCCTTTCGCCTGTCTTTCCACTCGGGGCTTTGCAGATACTTCTGGTATTGTCGCTGGGCGCGTGTCTTCCGCCTTCTCGTCTTGACGTAGATGCTGGGCTTCTTCTTCCGCCGTGACATGGCCATCCTCCCGGCGCGTTGAGGCCCTCCCCCGGCGGCTGTGGCGCACACCCGAGGGAATGCACCGCACAGAGGAGGGCTTCAACGGGCCGTTCGGATTGGATGTACGCCACGCCATAATCATACCGCTCCGGTCCGGGGTGTCAACGGAAATCATCCCAGGTCCGCCCCGAATTCCTCGGCGAACGCGCCGTTGCCGATCCGGGTCAGCGGCCGCCGGCTGGCCACCGTCCGGGCCTGCCGCAACGTCTCCTCGATGGAGTCGATCTGGTGGCCGAGCACAACGCCGGGGCCGACCGTGGGGCCGGACCGCCGAAGCCGGGTTGCCTCTCGGCGAAGGGTCTGGATCGCTTGGGGGATGGTCATGGTCGTCTCCTGTCTGTGTCTGCAAGTCGTCGGCCCTTCCCCCCGGCAGCCTCGCCAGGGGGTCGGGCCGGGGACCTACACAGTCGCCAGTGCCGCGGATTCGATCAGGTCCAGGGCCTGCACCTTCAGGCGGGCGTTGGCTCCCTCTGTCACGCTGACCATGCGGTTCTCGGCCCGCTGCCGCCCCTCGCCGTGGAATCGCGCCTCGTGGTCTACGTATTGCGTGACGGCGTTGAACGCGGCCCACGCAGTCCCACGAATCGAGGCGATGTTCTGCGGGTCGTCGGTGAACGCCCCCATGATCCCCGCCCGAACCTTCGCACGATAGGTATCGTTGATCCCATCCTCCTTCGGGATCAGGATCTCGGTCAGGGCCTGCAGGCGGGAGGTGTCGAAGCCGATCCCCGCCAGCCGCTTTGCCCTACTGTGGTACACGTCAAAGGCTGCTTGGGCCGACGTCACCATTCCCAGGGCCGTCTTGATGTTCTCGCCGGCGTTCTTGGTGTGCCGGATTGAGAGCACCATCTGCTTCGCCTGCTTGAGCACGTCCTCGCCAACGCCGGCCACTTCCAGCGACCGGCCGCCCATCGCCATCGACATGTCGAGCGTGTTCTGGCAGACAACCCGCACGCTGGTAGGCTTCACGGTCACGGCCCGCGTGCCGTCGTGACTGGTCAGCATGAGGATGTACTGCTCCAGCTTATCGCCCTCGGCGACCTCGAACGTCTCGGGCATCCGGGCGAGGACCCAGACCCGCTTGCCGCCCTTGAGCGACCCGGCGGATTCATACTTCACGATTCCGTCGGGGACCAGTGCGTCGAGGAAAGAAAACGCCTCGGCGTTCTGCACGATCTGATAGTCCTTCCCGACGATGCCGAGAACGGCCCCGTCGTCCTCGCGGATGTTCGCCACGTGGTCCGGGATCTCGATGCTGACCGGCGGGTCGGGCCGCATGTCCAGGCCGCGAAGCGGGGCTTGCAGGACGCCCCAATTCAGGTGGGCTTCCCGCATCGCGTCTTCGCTCGTCATCGCGTGATCGATCACCTGGCCCAGCCCGTGCCACGCCGCCTTCAACGAATAGGCTGCTTCCACTGTCCCGTCGGTTCTGATTGTCAACTCATGTGCCATTGGTCGGTTCTCCTGTCGGGGTTGAGGTCGTCGGCCGTCCCGCCCCGCGGCGTCGGGGGGCGGTCGGGCCGGGGACCTACGCGGTCGCCGGTGCCGCTTGGGTGTGGACCTCACCCATCGATCTGACTCGCGGCGGTCTGCATGATCTGGCCCAGCGCCGCATTGGTGCCGGCCAACATCGCGCCGAAGACGGCGAGATTGTTCATGCTCGCGTGTTCCGCGACCACCTGCCCAGCCTGGGCGTCCGCCAGATTGGCGAGTGCCGCGGCCTGTGCGTCGGTCGCCTTCACAATGCTCTTCGTGGTCTTAGCCATTGGGTCCACCTACTTTCCAAACAACGGTACCGTATTGGCTCGGGCCTCGCCCGATGCTCGTTGGCTCTGGCCGGCTAACCCGTGGCCCCACCGCCGGGTCTGCCGACCGTC
>DATKZH010000028.1:0-33219 GCA_035528065.1 Thermoguttaceae bacterium
GTCGAACACACTCGCGACCTGATACGGAAAGCTCGTACCAGCACGGGCCTGTGCGTTTTCGCCCGCGTCCTTCCGCGTTTCTACGAAAAGGGCAAACAAGCCATCGTCGAATCGGTGAATGACCTCCACATCCGGTTTGACCGCAGTCTGCCCGAATGGAACTACGTCATTTCTCCGGCGTAAACAGTTTAGGACGTTATTAAATCCCGGATCCTGAGCGTCGCGGTAGGCCGTGAACAGCGTGTCGCGGACTTTCTCCGCTCGGCCTCGAACCACCGGGGCGAGGCTCTTGCCGTCGAGCCCTTCGGGGATCGGGGCCCCGAGCAGGTCGCACACGGTGGGATAGACGTCCAACAGGTAGACCAGCGCGTCGGACTGCCCTTGGGGGATCCCGGGGCCGGCGAAAACAAGCGGCACCTTCGAGCTGTGCTCGTAGAGGTTCTGCTTGCCCATCAGCCCGTGGCTCCCGACGGCCAGCCCGTTGTCCGACGAAAAAATGATGATCGTGTTCTCGTACTCGCCCAGCTCCGCGAGCGTCTGGAGCAGTCGCCCGAAGTGCCCGTCCATGGCCGTGATCACGGCGTAGTACTCGTGGAGGTGCTTGCGGATTTCCTCCCGGGTGCGAGGCCAGGGGGCCAGGAGCTCGTCGCGGATCACCTGCTCGCCGTTGTCGAACGGGTGAAGCGGCAGGTAGTTCTCCGGGAGCGGGATCCCGCGGCGGTCGTACTGGCGCAAGTACTTCTCGGCCGCCACGCGGGGATCGTGCGGGCAGGCGGGCGCCAGGTACATGAAGAACGGGCGATCGTCCTGGCGGCTGGTGAGGAACTCGATCGCCGCGTCGACGATCTCCTTGCCCGGCTCGTCCGGGTAGGGCGCCTTCGGGTCGAGGGCGTAGTGTTGGACGTACTTGCTGAAATCGAATCTCGGGTGGATCAAGCGGGCGACGTTCCCTTGCTTGCCGTGGTGGTAGGTCAGGTAGCCGGCTTGCTTCATCGAGTCGGGGAAGTTGGGCTTTTCGGGCGAGGCGTAGGGGCGGGTGGGCTTGCCCGCGGCAACGTCGGCGTCGAAGCGGAAGTACGCCCGGCCGCTCAGTAGCATGTTCCGGCTGGGCAGGCAGACGCCGCCGACGTTGCTGCCCATCACGTACGCGTTGCGGAAGACGAACCCGGACTGGGCGAGCCGATCGAGCGTCGGCGTGATGACGTGCGGGTTGCCCAGGGCGCCGATCGTATCGGCTCGCTGGTCGTCGGTGAAGAAGAAGAGCACGTTGGGTCGTGCGGCGGCGAGCGGCGCGTGCCCCGGCACGGCCAGCGTCAAGGCCACGAGTGCTGCGATTCGGAGTCTCGGCGACATGGCAGGCTCTCCGCTGGTTGCGACCGGTGCTCTGAGGACAGGCTGCCCCGGGCGGGGCGCGTGCCCTCAAGCAAGCGAAGTCAACGCAGATCACCGAGCATTTTGAGCATCTCTCGGGTCGTCAGGCTGATGAGCTTGCCGTCTGCGCAACGTTCCGACAAGATTTCCTCCCGCGTGAGCCAACGATTCTCCGATTTGGCTTCAATTCTGGCGCAGGCGGGATCTTTGAGCGCGACGTCGAACGCGGCGATCTTGTAGTCGGTCGGCTGCCAACTGCTGGTCGACCAAGCGCCGTACTTCAGCTCTGCGCGGAAATCGGCGTCATAGTCGGCGCCTTGGGTGAGGCCCAGCTCTTCGTGGATCTCGCGGTGCAAGCACGCTTCAGCCGTTTCGCTTCCTCCGCCTTCCTTGTCTTCCCGATGTCCCCCAATGAGGAAGTAGCGTCCCCAGTGGCCGTTCCACTGGCAGAGCCACTGTTTCGACTCGCCCCGTCGCTGACGGCGGATGATCGCCTCGCTGGCGATCGACAGGCGTGGGGGACTTGTCGGCGGAGCCGGCGGGAACCCGCCGCGAGTCCTTCCGAACTCTTTCAGCTTGTCGACCAGGGTGCGGGCGGTCGGGGAGACCGGCCGCCGCTTGGGCTCGAGGATCTCCTCGGCGGTCAGCCACTGGCCCACCACTCCCTCTCCGATCCGCGGCTCGTCGACCCGGAACCCGAAGACCTGGAAAAGGTATTCGTTGATCACACCCGTGGGCGAGCGCTGGCGAATGCCTCTCACGTCGCCGAGAAGTCCCGGCGGCCGGGCGAAGGTTGCGCCCAGACACCGCCCCGCGTTGCGCATCGCCGCGTCCGACCCGGTTTCCCACCGGTCGTCCGTTCCATCGAAGCCGGGCGGCCATCTCCGCTGTTTCGTCATGGGGAGCGTGAAGCCACCCCAATCGCCGTTGTGGACGACCAGCACTTTGTCGCCACAATAGATCGTAGTCACGACCACGTCGATTCTCAGAGTGCTCTCGGGCATGCTTGATCCTCTCGTCGCGCAACAGTAGTTTTGCGGCCTCGTCACCCTCGCCGTTTTTTGCTGCCCACTTTCCGTAGGTTGCTCAGACCGTACAAGTCGCCTTTTCGCGACCGGCGCGTTCTCCGATGCACCGCCAGAAGCGCGTCTTCCCCCTAAGATCTACGCCGCGCGCTGGGCTTCGGTTCGGATCGGGGGCGTGATCGCCGGGCGATCGCGAAATGCCGAGGAAGCAAGCCCGGGGCACCAACGCCCACCCTGCTGGCGTCGTCAGTCTAGCCGCGTTGGGGATGCCGGTCAAGGAGCCGCCGCGGCCGCCTTGGCGCTCGGCGGGGGCGTCGGCCGAGGACGCAAACGGTTCACCTGCCGCGTGCGACGGGCGGGCGCTCGCAGCGAGAAACCGGTTGCCTCCCCGAGAGCCGACAGGCGCCGCTCCGCCTCCCCAGGACCACGTCGCCGGGCTCGAGAACCGGGGCCCCGCAGGCTACACGCCGAACCGGTCTTCCAAGAAGCCCCCGCACCCTTGGGGAACGTCAGGGACGCGGATTTCCAGGACGCGGCAGATCTTCCTTCTGGATACCTGCTGCGATTCATCACCTGCCGGCAGCTTGGCCAAGATGCACCGGGCGTGGCGACGGGGGCTGTCCGCGTAGGCCTCCGTCGGATCGAGGCTCATGGCCGCACTGTAGCATTCCAGGGCCGACTCGTACTCCTCGAGAAGCAGATAGGCTTCCGCCCGCGTCGCTTCCACCCAAATCCTCTCGTCGACTTCTTGCAGGTCTTCCGGCTTGATCACGGAACAGGTATCGAGCACCTCTCGGGCGACGCTCGCCGCTTCGTTCTTGCTGCACAGAAGGAAAAGCAGCGTCGCCACGTTGATCCCCGGGTAGTAGCCCTTGCGCAGCCCATAGGCTCGCTGGTAGTACTGGAGCGCTCGCTGGTAATGGATTCGGTCGGCCGTGGTCTCACGCTGACCGTAATCGTTGAGCGCCCACGCGCATTCCTTGTGACGGCGTCCCAGCTTCCCGAGGGTCTCCTCGTCAACGGATTGAAACTGGCGCAGCAGCGGGAGGAGGATCTCGTCGGCCTCCTTTCTCAGCTCGGCGCTCCGCGTCTCGTCGGCGACCAGGGTGGAGAGCTCGACCTTGGCCAGCGCCCATTCTTGCTCGACGGCCACGACGTGGGGGTACATCTCGTGTAAGTGCTCCAGGTCGGTCATTGCCTCTTCGACGGTCTCCTCGACGCGGGCCTGGGCGCGCTTCCTGGGATCTGCCAATACGACCGCGTAGTTGGGAAACAAGGGCTCCCCCTTCGCGCCGAACGGCTCTTGCTCCGCATTGGGCATGAGGTCCGGCTTCGGGTCCCACTCGGCGTCCTCGCGACAGATCTTCCGGCAACAGATTCTCGGGCAGTAGCAGTCCTCCCGGGCGAAGTGCGCGGCGGCGACGCCTCCGGCGATGTAGGCCAACTGCTGATGGATCGAATCGTAGGGCGCGTGCTTGGCCGTGTGGACGGCGTAGGCCGCCACGGTGAACAGATACTCCTCCTTCCAGCATTCGGGCCGCTCTCGACCGCTGAGGCAAACCTTGGCGGTCTGGCGAATTTCCAACAACACGGCAAACAGCCGCTTCCACTGGTCGGGATAGTCTCGGTCGAAGGCAATCCGATGCGTCTTGATCGGACGAAGCGTCTGATTGTCCAGATTCCTCGTCCAATGGTAGAGCTGCTGCTCGAACTCCATCGCGTGGCGGAAGTCTTTTTTGCCGTCCTCCATGGCCCGAATCACGTACGGCAGGACCCGCACGCGCAACTCCATCTCCAACTTGACGAATTCCCAGGCGACCGGAAGGTCGAGATCCATGTCCTCGAAGTCATAGACGGCCTGGTCGCCCGCCTCGCCGTTCGAAAGACCGATCAGCACGTTCCGACCGTGCATGTCGCCGTGACAGGGGCCGAAGATACACTCCGGCACGCAATTTTCGGCGACGGGAGACAACACCCAGTTGATCCAATCGACCGGGTCCTGGAACTTGTGGGGCTTCCCCTCGATGCTCAACAGGACGGGTCTGCGCCGGGCTACGCGCTCCGGCCTCCACCACTTCTTGACACAGCCCTCCAACTTCTCTCGGTAGTACTCGGCCACCTCCGCGGAGTTTTTCGCGCGGGCGTGGATGAAGAGCCGGTGATTCATGTAGTCGTAGACGTTTCGGATCCTCTGTGCCACCGACTCCGGTGTGGGCGAGCCCCAGCGGCAACTCCGCAACACCACGTCTTCGAGCAAGGCCACGTCCCGCGTCACCAGCGCGGTGCTCGCGGCGTCGTATTCCAGCACTTTGCGACGACCGTCCTGAGTCAGATCGCTCAGAGACATGAACAACGGGTCGGGATCGCCCAAGTAGCCCTTCAGCTTCGTCCAGCCGGCGTATTCCTTTTCCATCGCCGCTCGATGGGTGCCCGCTTCGTCGTCGATCCGAACGATCTTGGGACGAGAACGGTCCTCGTGGACCAGCTCGATGGCCAGGACCTGAGGTCGGTTGGTGGCCGAGTAGCCGACCAGCTTGTCGCAGACCACGATGGCGGTCAAACCCTTGGTCTCTGCGTAGGCCCCCCGAAGCGCGGCCTCGAGATCTTTGCGTGCCTTTTCTGAGTAGAGTGTGCGGACCCGATTCAGCCAGACAATCCGAAGCGCGGCGGACGATCCGCGCTCACCACGCGCGCCGGCCCCGCTTCTCGAAGATGATTTCTTGGCCATGGCTCCCCCCACGCGTCTCGACGGGCCAACGCATTGATGGGCTACCGATTCCCTCGCACAACCGCGACGTCCTACCCCGAATGGGCGTACACTCCACCAACATCTAGTATGGCCCAAGTCGAGCCGTCTTCAACCATCGACCCGCAGAAAACCGCCCTTCCGGCAAGCTGCGTACCCCTTATTGGGGGGGGCTTGCTTTTCCACGTGATTGGAGAAGGGCTTTTGTCCCTGCCCGGCGGGCCCGGGCTGGCGCACGGTGCCGCCCCGGGCCGCGGTCTTGCGGGCGACCCCGGCAGACGCGAGAATCGTACGGTGCGGCAGTGATCGTCTCCACGGACGACTCGCGGGCGACAGGAGAACCTCCGGCCAATGCCTCTCGCTGAAGAGGGAGTTGCCGGAGCGTGATACGGCACGGGCAGACCCAGTAGTCACTTCGCAAAGGAGGGGTAAACATGAAGGAGGAAGGCAACACCGGCGAACGTCACGATGCGGGCGTCGAGAGGAATGCGGGTGTCAAGCGAAAAGGGAAGCCAACAGGGGTCTCCCGCAGGGCCTTCGTCAAGGGCCTCAGCTCGATCGGTGCAGGGGCGATCTTCTTTTCCAGCGGCACGCAGAAGCGGGCGAAAGCGCAGTATGGATGCCCCCACGTCGACGGGCTCGCCGAGGAGCAGCTCGTGGCCATGTACACCGACATGCTCAAAATCCGCCTGTGGGAATCGAAGATCAAGGACCTGATCCTCCAGGGCGGCTTCCGGGGCGTTGCCCACCTCTACGTGGGCGAGGAAGCGGTCGCGGTGGGCGTCTGCAATGCCCTCCGCGGAGACGACTACATCGCCAGCAATCACCGCGGCCACGGCCACCTGATCGCCAAGGGAGGCGACCTCGGCCTGATGCTGGCAGAAATCACCCATAAGGCCACGGGGTACTGCAAGGGCTACGGCGGTTCCCTGCACATCACCGACGTCAGCCTGGGGATCCTGGGCATGAACGGGATCGTCGGGGCTTCGCATCTCTTCGCGGCCGGGGCGGCCTACGGCGTCAAGGTGAAGGGAACCGACCAGGTCGCCGTAAGCTTCGGCGGAGACGGCTCGCTTCAGAACAGCTTCTTCTCCAGCGCGGCCAACGCCGCCAGTGCCTGGAAGCTGCCCTGGATCGGCGTGATCGAGAACAACGGCTTCCAGATCTGGGTGCGCGCGGCCGACGTGTACGGGCTGGTCGACCTGGCTCGCCGGGCCGACGGCTACGGCATCGAGGGGCGCGTGGTCGACGGCAACGACGTCCTCTCGGTCTACAGCACGGCGAAATACGCCGTCGAGAAGGCGCGTGCCGGAGAGGGCCCCACGATCATCGAGTGCAAGACCTATCGGTGGTACGACCACTACGGCGCGGCCGGGGCGAAGATCGGCGTCGACGGCGCCTTCGGCCTCGGCTATCGCTCCGACCGCGAGCTGCGAGACTGGATGGCCAAGGACCCGATCGCCCGGTTCAGGAGCTTCTTGCTCAGCGAAGGCGTTCTCACCGAAGCGCGGGCCGACGGGATCGTGGCGGAAGTCCGCGAGATGGTCGAGCTTGCCGCCAAGTTCGCCGAAGAGCAGCCCGTCCCCAAGCCGGAAGACGGCCTGGTGAACGTGTTCGCCGAGGGCGCCGTTCCTCTCCACACGAGCTAGACCGAAAGGAGGGCAGCACCATGTCGAAAAGCATGAGCTACGCGATTCTGGAGGCGGTCCAAGGGGAGATGCGCCGGAGCGAGCTTCTCACGCTCCTCTACGAATACCAAAGGCCGGCCGCCCGCTGGGAAGGTCGATCCATCGATCTGGAAGCGGAGTTCGGGCAGCCGCGGATACGGTTCTGCGCGATCGACGAAAACTGGATCGTGGGAAGCGCCCTGGGGATGTCGATGATCGGCGTCCCGGCGATCGCCCACATCCCCAGCATGGCGACGTTCATTCCCTACGAATTGATGTTCAACCACGCGGGCAAGCTGCGGCACATGACCGGCGGCCAGGCGGCGTTCCCCATGGTCCTCTGGGCCGACATGGCCCGACGATCGCCCCGCCAGGGAGGCCAACATGCCGACGCCGGGCTGGAGTCGTCGTACGCGAGGCTGGCGGGGCTCAAGGTGGTGATCCCCTCCACGCCGTACGACGCCAAGGGCTTGATGATCTCGGCGATCCGCGACGTGGACCCGGTCGTGTTTTGCCACTATCCGGTGCCCGCCTCCGGCCCCGAGGTGCCCGACGAGCCCTACACGGTTCCCATCGGCGAGGCCGCGGTTCGCACGGAGGGCAGCGACCTCACCATCGTCGGCTACGCCCCGCAGACAGTCGAGATCGCCAAGGCGGTCCGGGAGCTGGAAAAGGACGGCATCAGCGCCGAGTTCATCGACCCCCGCACGTTGGCCCCCTTGGAGGGCCCGATGGAGACGATCGTCGAGTCGGTCAAGAAAACCGGCAAGCTCCTGACCTCGGACGAGGGCTCCTACAACTTCTGCAATTGCTCGGAGATCATCGCCCGGGTGGCCGAGGCCGTGCCGGGGGTCCGCGTCAAGCGACTGGCGTTCCCCGACGCCCCCCCGCCGGGCGCCCCGGAGATGATCGACTACATGAAGGTCGACGCCTCGAACATCGTCGACGCGGCGAAGAAGCTCGTGAAAGCGTAGGCCTACGCCGTGGGGTGCGTGCTCCGCACGCACGCCGGAACTGACCGCGGATTCCCCCGCGCGCTTCCGGCGCGTGGGTGCAAGCACCCACCCTACCCTTAGCTCTCGAAATCGCGGAAGCAGCCATGAGACCCGAGGATCAGAACAGCGAGGACGCCGTGGATCGATCCGCGGCGTCCCGGTGTGAACACTGCGGATCTCGCACCGAGGAGGACCTCGTCCGGGCGGCCTTCTGGAGCGACCGGGGGTTGATCGCCATCGAGGACGTCCCGGCCCGTGTGTGCCGGGCTTGCGGCGAGCAGTCCTACGACCGGGAGACCGCCCGGAGGATCGAGAAGCTCGTAGCCGGTCCGGTAGGCGAGCCGAAGCAGGAGATCCTCGTCCCCGTGTTCTCGCTGGCGGACGTCGAGCTTCCCGACTTGGAGGGCCGTGCTCAAGTGGTCGACGAAAAGGAGACGGAGGCCGTTCAGTCCGTGTTTTCGGGAAGGGAAGAAACAGAAGAAGCAACGTCGACTCAAGGGAGCGACGCCCCCTGCCTGTGCACGTACTGCGAATCGGAGACCGACGAGGGCGCGGTCAAGTCGGTCTTCTGGACGGCGCAAGGCCTGATCGCCGTCGAGAGCATCCCCGCCCGCGTGTGTCGCCGGTGCCGCGAGCAGTTCTACGACGAGGAGACCGCCTGGAAGATTGCCGCGCTGACCCAGCAGGGTCTTCCGCCGATCGAGCCCAATCGCCGGATCGTCGTACCGGTGTTCTCGTTGGCCGATGACACGTAGGGCAGACGCGGGGGTAGGATCGGTCGAGACGTAGGGTGGGTCGAGGCACGAGACCCACGCGTCTGCCATGAGACGGGGGTGTTTCCGCGTGGGTCTCGTGCCTCGACCCACCCTACCATTTGCCCACCCTGCCGTTTGACCGTCGTCTTTACCCCCACTCCTCCGGCAGGTCGACGAAGTAGCCGGCGATCCACTTGCCTTCGGGGCGGATCTCGTAGTCCACGATGAACCGGCGCTGGGGGCCGACGGCCACGGAGACCGGGTAGCTCGCGTCGGCAATCGGCTGGCCGTCGGGGCGATACTGGTAACAGGGAAGACGCCCTTCGACGTCCCAGCGGCGGAAGTCGGTATCGTCGGTGGTCACCATCGAGACGGAGACCATCCGGCGGTCGGCGTAGGTCAGAAGCGGCGTCTTGCCGTGCAGATCGAGATGGGGCGGGGACGTCGATCGGGCGTCGCGCACGTTCGTCTTCACCGGCACGTCCCACGTGCGCCCCCCGTCGCGGCTTTCCGTCTTCCAGAAGTGGCCGTCGCGGGCGCCGTTGTTGCGGATCATGCCCACGATCCGTCCCGGCTCCACCTCCACTACGACCCATTCGTCGCCCACGAAGCCTTCCGTGTCGGCCACGCGCACCAGCGTCCAACTCTCCCCGCCGTCGGCCGATCGGGCGGCAATCGAGCCGTTGCCCGGGGCCTTGTAGATCGGAATCAGGACATCGCCGGAGCTCAGCGCGATCGGGGCGCCGCGGGTTCGGGCGTCGAGCTCGGCGATCGGCCGCGGCCGCGTCCACGTGGCGCCGTCGTCGCGGGAGCACGTGACCATGCACTGGGAGACGCTTTCCTTCGTATACGTGTTGTACGGGACCATCAGCGTGCCGTCCGGGAGCTCGACGACCGCGGCGTTCCGATCGTCCACGCCGGGCTCGTCCACGACGACCCGGGCAGGCGCCCACGTACGGCCCTGGTCGCGGCTGAACGTCCACATTGCCTTGCCCGTGGGAGAGAAACCGTGCACGCCGTCGTCGCGAAACACGCAGACCAGGCGCCCTTCGCGGGCGGGCGTCACCCAGGGCCAGCCGGGATAGCCGCCGCGGTGGAGGATCACGTCGGGTTTGCTCTTGGCGGGCTTGGACGTCTCCTTCGCCGCGGTCGGCTCCGCGGCGGCGCATTCGCCCGAGCGGTTGAGCCCTGCGGCGGCGGCACCGAGCAGCACACTCTGTCCGAGAAACGCACGGCGATGGATGCCTCGATTCATGGAAAGCTCCTCCTACGGCGAATGGTCCGGATAGGGGTCGACCGCTCCCATCTCAGCAGTCCGGGTCAAGTGTTACCTTGGTTGCGGAACGGTTTCCAGTCAATCCCCAATTTGCGCATCTTCGACCGCAGCGTGTGCGGGTTCACGTCCAGGAGAGAGGCCGCGCCGTAAGGCCCCTCGATTCGTCCCCGGGTGGCGGTCAGCGCGGCTTCAATATGCTCCGTGATGGCGGCATCCAACGGCACGATCTGGGGCAAGACCCCAAGTTGCCCGGACTTCCGGTTGCCCGCGCCGGTTGAAGCCGGGCGCGGAACCGTCGCGACGCCCAGGGCCTGGGCGATCTCCAACCTCGTTCCTTCCCCCAGGATCGCCGCACGATCGATCACCGCGGCCAGCTCCCGCACGTTCCCCGGCCAATCGTAGGAGACCAACAGCTCGACGTCTTCCGGCGAAGGCATGGCCGACGGCAAGCCAAATCGGATGGCGGCCCGCTCGGCGAAGTGGCGCGCAAGCCCGGGGACGTCCTGCCGACGCTCACGCAACGGCGGCAGCACCATGGGAAACACCGCGATCCGGTACCAGAGGTCTTCTCGGAACTTGCCTTCAGCGACCATGCCGGCCAGGTCCCGGTGCGTGGCCGCCACGATCCGCACGTCCACGTGGATCGGCTGCTGGCCCCCCACCCGCTCCAGGCAACCGTCCTGGAGGATACGCAGCAGGCGGACTTGCGCGGCGGGGGGCAGATCGCCGATCTCGTCGAGAAACAGCGTGCCGCCGTGGGCGCGCTCGAACCAGCCCTTGCGCGTCTCCACGGCACCCGTGAACGCACCACGCTCGTGACCGAAGAGCTGGGAGTCGATCAACTCCGGCGGGATCGCGCCGCAGTTGACCCGATGGATCGGACCGGCGGACCGCGGCGACCGGGCGTGGATGGCCCGGGCAAGCAACTCCTTTCCGGTGCCCGTGTCCCCGAAGATGAGCACCGGCACGTCCGACGTTGCGACCAGCTCCACCCGCTCCATCACCGCGCGCAGCCCCGACTCCGACCCGACGATCGTATCGCCCAGCTTCTCACGCCCCAAACGCGTCAGCAGCGATCGCTTGTCCGCCTCGGCGGCTTCGCGCAGGGCTGCCATCTCCTGAAGTCGGTGGTCGTTGTCCAAGGCGACGGAGAAGGGCTCCAGGAGCACTTCCGCGAGGGCCTCGTGCCGAGTCGTGAACGTCCGGTTGGCGGCCGCGACGAGCACGAGCACGCCGGGGCGATTGCCGCTGCCAATGGGCCCGGCGAGCACGTCCCCGTCGATTCCCGGCGGGACGATGACCCGCAGCTCGCCTCGCAGCGTAGCCCCCTTGCCGCGGCTGGCCATTCGGCCCGATGCCCACCAAGAGAGGACCCGTTTCATCTGCGACGCCGTGCACTCCGTGCGGATCTCCGGTTGGGTGGGATGGGGAGCCGCCGGCCCGGTCGCCACGGTCTCCAGGCACGGTCGCTGGCGGTCGATGCACCGCACCAGGACCCCATCGATGGGCATGTCCCGGGTGAGCATCGCCGCGATTCTCTCGGTCGACTCGGTGATTTCGATGTGACGGCACGCCTCCCGCCAGACGTTCAACAGAACGGCCCGAAACTTCTCCATCGCCGACCTCCTGTGCTAATTCACAGAAAATCTAGCATTTTGCATGGCTTCGGTCGAGCCTATTTCACGGTCCGTCCGGCCGCTCGGTCAAGGCATCGGGCAGGGCGGCCGGGGCCGCCAGCGCAAGGCGGCCTGTGGCCCGATGAGGACCTCCCGGCGCGCCCCGCTCGGCTCACCTTGCCGCACAACACTCAGGAGGGGTATGGAATACCCCTTGCCGAAGCGGGCTGGTTGTGCGCTAATGGGTCGCTGGGCGGCATGGGCTGGTACGGGCGGGAGACTTGCCAGCCTGCTGGAAAGGAAACGTGAATATCGTGGGTGGCCGGGGCCGAGCGGAGCCAGCCCCGGAAGATCCCCGCTCCGGGGGCCCGCTGCCCGGGAATCCATCCGCGGAGGACGGCTTTGCCCGACAGGCGATTGGCCATCGGGCACGGGAACGCGAGATGACGATTCGGCTCAAAGTGACGATGGCGGCCATCGCGGTGATCCTGGTAGCCAATTCGCTCCTGTCGCTGGTGGGCCTGGAGTATGCCCAGCGCGTATGGCTGAGGGAGGTGCAGTCCCGCGTCCGGCTGAATCTCAACTCGGCGCGGTCCGACTATAACCACCACGTCAACGGGATCGCCCGTTTCCTGCGGGCCTGCACGCTCGATCAGGGCATCGCGAGTGCCGTAGGGCGAGACGACGTGGCGGGAGGGGCTGCGTTTCTGGAGAACGTGCATCGAGTTGGGGGAATGGATTTCGTCACCCTGGTGGACGCCACCGGAAAAGTGATTTGTCGAGCCGGCAGCCCCGACGGCCGCGGAGACGATCTGTCGGACAATCCGCTCATCGAGCGAGTCATCGAGGTGGGGGCGCCGGTTGCCGGCACGATCATCCTGTCCGCCGAAAGCCTTGCCCGAGAGGGGCGGGACTTGGCGGCCCGAGCCCGTTTTGAAGTCCTGCCCACCCGGGCGGCGCGACCTCCCGAGAAGAAGTCCCGATCCGACGGGATGGTCGTCGCGGCAGCGGTTCCGTTCCGGGACAGCCGGGGGCAGCTTCTGGGGATTCTGTATGGAGGCGACCTGTTGAACCGACGGTTCGAGATCGTCGACTCGATCAAGCAGGAAGTCTTTCCGCACGAGCCGCACAAGGGAAAGGAAGTCGGGGCGGTGGCGATTTTCCAGGGAGATCTCCGCGTGTCGACCAGCCTGACGAGAGAGGACGGCTCCCGCGAGGTCGGCACGCAGCTCAGCGACACGGTCTACGACCAGGTGCTCCTGCGCGGCGGCACGTGGGCCGACCGGGCACTGGTGGTCGACGACTGGTACTTCACGGCGTACGAGCCGATCCGCGACCCGGAGGGGCAAATCGTAGGCGTTTTGGGGATCGGGCTCTTGGAGGCGCCTTTCGTCCACAAGCGGAACGTGCTGATGGCGTTTCTCCTGGCCATGGTAATCGTCGCCACGTTGGCCAGCCTGGTGCTCGTCTTCTTCGCCACCAACCAGGTGCTGCGGCCCGTCGGCCGTATCACCGCCATGTCGCGGAAGGTGATCGCGGGCGACCTGACCGCTCGGGTGGGGCTTCGCCCGTCGGGGGAAATGGGCGTCTTGTGCCGAGCGATTGACTCCATGGCGGACGCGATCGCCGAACGGGAGGAACAGCTCAGGACGGCGACCCGCCAGCAGATCGGCCAGAGCGAGAAGCTGGCCTCGATCGGACGGCTCGCCGCGGGAGTGGCCCATGAGATCAACAATCCGCTGACCGGTGTGCTGACCTTCGCCCATCTGCTCAAGGAAGATGAAACGATCGGTGAGGAGGGCAAGAGAGACCTGGACTTGATCATCCAGGAGACGACCCGTGTCGCCGAGATCGTTCGGGGGCTTCTGGACTTCGCCCGGGAAAGACCCACCGCAAAGGAGCAACTCGACGTCAACGAGATCATCCGGCGAACGCTCCGGCTCCTGGGCAACCAGGGGGCGTTCCGACGAATCGTCATCGTCGAAGACCTGGACGAGGGGCTGCCGCCCGTCGACGGCGACGTCAATCAGCTTCAGCAGATCTTGCTCAATCTCTCGCTCAATGCGTGCGAGGCCATGCGCAACGGCGGCACGCTGCTGGTGGGCAGCTCGGCGGAGAACGGGTGCGTGCTGGTGAAGGTGACCGACACGGGTTGCGGGATCAAGAGGGAGCATCTCGACCAGATCTTCGAGCCGTTCTTCAGCACGAAGCCCGTCGGGAAAGGCACCGGCCTGGGATTGAGCGTCAGCTATGGCATCGTCCAGCAGCACGGCGGGGCCCTCGAGGTCGAGACGGAGGAAGGCAAGGGCACGACGTTCACCGTGGTCCTGCCCTCCGCCAAGGACAGACAGTCTGGTAGCCGCGACGGAAAGGTGAATCGGTGAGTGAATCAAAACCGGAAGAAGAAGCTTCTCCGCTCGGGCAGAGGATTCTCGTCATTGACGACGAGCCCGTGATCGGGCTGAGCTGTCAACGGACGCTCGGTCCCGACGGGCACGAGGTGACCTGCTATGAGGAACCCCGAGCGGGTCTTCGAGCGGCGCTCTCCGGCGATTACGACATCCTCCTGGTGGATCTGAAGATGCCGGGAATCGACGGCCTGGAAGTCCTCAGTTCCGTGAAGACGGCCGGCGTCGCCTGCGAGGTCGTGATCATCACCGGTCACTCGACGGTGGAATCGGCCGTGGAAGCGATGAAGCAGGGGGCCGCCGACTACCTGAGCAAGCCCTTCTCGCCCAGTCAGTTGAAGCTGGTCGTGGAGAAGGTCCGCGAGCGATCCGCCCTGATCCGGGAAAACGCCAACCTGCGGCGGGAGCTGGAGGTGCATCGCGGGTTCGAGGGCATCATCGCCGAAAGCCGGACCATGGAACGCGTCTTCGCCCTGATCAAGCGCGTCGCTCCCACCGACGGGACCGTTCTGGTGACCGGCGAGAGCGGCACGGGCAAGGAGATGGTCGTCCGCGCGATCCACCGTCTCAGCCGCCGCAAAGACCATTCCCTGTTGGCCTGCGATTGCACCGCCCTTGCGCCCACGCTCCTCGAAAGCGAGCTGTTCGGCCACGTCAAGGGCTCCTTCTCCGGCGCGATCGCCACCAAGCAGGGACTCTTCGAGGTCGCCCACAAGGGCACGCTGTTCCTCGACGAGGTCGCCAACCTCAGCATGGAGACGCAGGGGAAGCTGCTCCGAGTGCTGGAGACGAAGCGGGTGAAGAAGGTGGGCGACACCCAGGAGCGCGAGGTCGACATCCGGCTCGTGGCCGCCACCAACCGGGACCTCACGGAAATGGCCGCCGAAGGCGAGTTCCGCGAGGACCTCTACTACCGGCTGAACGTCGTGCCGATCTACCTTCCCCCCTTGCGCGAGCGACAGGGCGACGTCCCCATCCTGGCCATGGCCTTCCTCGAACGCTTCTCCAAGAAGAACGAGGTGGAAATGGACGGCTTCACGCCCGAGGCCATGGCGATGATGGAAAGCTACCGCTGGCCGGGGAACGTCCGCGAACTCCGCAACATCGTCGAACGGATCGCCATCCTCTGCGATTCCGATCGCATCGAACCGCGACACTTGCCCCCGGAAATCCGCCAGGCACCGAAACGCTCGGCCGTCACTCAACTGCCCACCAACTGGGAAGAGTTCAAGCAACTCAAGCAGCAGGTCCGCGACGCCGCCGTGCAGGAGCTGGAGCGCCGGTTCCTCGTCGAGGCCCTGGAGCGCTCCGGGGGAAACGTCACCAAAGCCGCCGAGGACGTGGGCATCCAACGGACCAACTTCCACGCGCTGATGCGCAAGTACGGGCTGACGGCGGACAGCGTGCCGTGAACGCGTAGCCGCTTGCGGCACTGGTCGCGATGTTTCCCTGCCGATAAGCTAGCCGGCGAGCAGACACTCCAGGCACGCCGCGGCCAGTTCGCTGACCAGCCGCAAAGCGAAGGCGAGTCGTGCCATGCAGCGCAGGAGCGATCCGAAGCATTCGCATTTCTGCGACGCAACCCGTGCAACCACCGCGAGTTGTGCTCATTTGCTCATTTTGCAGACACTTACCCAATGGAAGCCGGCCCCCGGTCCAGAATCCCGTCGATCGCCTCGGCCGACCTGCTGCCAGCTTCGCATTCGTGCAGAAGCTGATCATGGATGGACCGTTTCTCGGTCACCTTGCGCGAGTGCAACACAAGTGGGCGGGGCTAACCGTTGCGGCGCGGTCTTCCTGGGACTAGAATTCCAACCAGTTCGCACGGAGCGAGCTCTCTACTCGCACGAAGGAGCTTGCTATGCAGTACGTTGTCTACGTGTTGCTGGGTATATGGTCTGTGGCATCGTTGGCGTCGGGCCTGGCGGTGCCAAAGGTGCCCTTCGCTTCCGGCTGCCGTCACAGAAACCTCATCCTCAAGTTTGCGATCTCCACGATGGCTGGTTTTCGAATAGCGGCGTGCTGCGCATTGTTTGTCATACCTTGCGCTGTAGGGCTTGCCGTTGCCATCGGTGGCGCTGCAATGGCCGAAGACGCAGGAGCGCGCGAGTACGGCTATGGCCTCTCGCGCGAGCCGGTCATCACAGTCGGGGCGTTAGTAATCGCATTCGGCGTCATGGCATTCGGTGGGGCGATAGCGTTGATCGCTACATTTCATACTGGCGTGGCGATGCGGGGCTGGGCGCTTGCGTTTGCATGGAGATGTGAAAGGGCTAAGGCATTGATAAACCTACTTGCCAGTAATGACTTGGATGTAGTGTTTCAGGCTGAGGCCGCCGAATTCGTTGCAAGGAAGATGCAGTCTCCAGAAGGACAGCACTATCTCCCCCTAATCACAAGCCTGCGATCAATCGCGCACGTCAATCCACGCGCCGCGATTTGGGGAGCCGTCGTTGAATGCCTCGTCTCGCCTCCCGCAGACAAGGACATATCCGAAATAGTCGAGCGTCTATCTGATAAGGATTCGTCGCCGGCAGAGGCATCGGTGGCGGGCCTAGAGTTACTACTACGATTCCCTGAGACAAAGTTCGATGAGGAGTGGACGGCAATGTTCAAGCACTCGTGTGACTATGTCACGAACCAACGTCGCCTCGGAAATCGAATGAAACAGCGTATCAAGGCAGACAAGGCAGCACGTGCGAGCCTCGTGCGCGGACTCTGCAGCGTGCTGCTCAATGAATCGAGTACGTTTAGCACGCGCGAACGCGCTTTTCGCTTGCTTGTCGCTTTGCGCGAAGATCCATGTCGATGGGTTCCAATTACAGTAATTCTAGGGTACGCAAACAGATTGCCTGGGAACTGGCTGGAGGCTCTTCATGCACTGGAGAAGAATGGATTTCCTGAGTCGGCAAGCGTCTCCGAGGCTCTCGCGGAAACCGAAAGGAAGTTAGCGGAGTGGAGGTCTCTGTTGCTCTCCGGCAGTTTCGATTCCCTCATAACCGAACTGTCGGCCGAACCAGCGGCAGCATATACCGGGCTCGCAATCGTTAGTGGCGCATGTGGCTTCAAGTTGAAGGATCGCGACGCCGTCGCAAGCGCGCTCTTATGCACACGGGAAAGGACTCTTTGCGATGCGGCCAAGGAATACGCGGGTAACGAACTTCTATCGGAATCGCTTTTCGTCGTTATGATTCTCTTGCCTGTAGTGTTCATGATCTTCTGCGGATGGAATGGCTCTGGGAGGACTGCTACGGCTACGATGGTTTCACTTGCCTGCTTAGCACTTGCGCTTGTTCTCCTCGTGGTCGCAGGGCGCATCGTGCTTACACCCGCGAGGCGCCTGCGAAGAGATGCCAAGAAACCTCTCGCGGCCGCGTCCGATAGACTCAGGTTGGGCGAGGGCGGAAATCACGCGTCCTCCCCGCCTTAGGCGTTGCATGTGCCCCGGTGGGGCGAGGCCTAAGCTCGACTTCTGCCATTTTCACACAAGCGCCATGCTGGAAAACCCTGGGCAAACCAGGGGAGGATCGGGGAATACGGGGTTTACCGGCGTGTGAAAATGGCAGAAGTCGAGCTAACAGAATGCTCCAGAACCGCCGGACCGGCCTCACTCGGCCGGTCGGTTCGAGATGCGACAGGCTAACATACAAAGCGCCCAGCAGTCCCGGCGTGAAGCGCTCCAAGATTCCTTTCGAGCACGCCTCATCATTGTGATCGACTCGCATTGTTCAGCACTCGCCCCCGCCGCCTGTGTCTCGCTCGTGTAACGACTTTTTCAATGTCTACCTTTCGAACGACTTCAGAAGAACCTACCGTGCGACTCGGGGCGAGGGCATAGCCTCGCCAAGGCCATGACCATTGGCATTTACTGGTTCACATGCTCCAGCTTGAGAAGACCGGACCGCAAGGCTCCGCTTCGCGCGTGTGGGACCGGCGACTTTTTACAAGTGCGGTCTTATGCCGGGGATTTGAACCAGTCAACACGTTGTGCATCCTATTGTCTATTGTCAACTTGCGCAGAAGAGGGAGACGAAACGTGAGAACGACTGCATCGACGGTTCCCGCAACGCGAAGCACCCGACCAACACGCGACCGGTCATTCTCGGGCATCCCACGTGGGAGAGCACGATCGCACGCGCCGCCGTGGGCCGTGCTGGCCGCGGTCGTTTCGTGCTTGATGCTCGGACGCTCCTTTGCCGAAACGGCTTCGTCGCCTGAGACCTCGCCCGTCTTCGAGGTGCAGGACCTCTTCGAGTCGACGCGCATCCCGAACATCGTGGTGGCGACGGACGGGACGGTCCTGGCTTTCGCCCGAAGCGGCCGGCTGCTCCGCCGTAGCGAGGACCGCGGCAAGACCTGGAGTCCGGTCCGGGAAGTGGGCCACGACGCCGGCGGCAGCGCGATCGTCGACGCAGGCACTGGGGACGTGATGGTCGTCTGCGCGAGGGCCGGCTACCTCTGGCGAAGCCGTGACCACGGGAAGACGTGGAGCCGAGAGGAAATCGTCATCCAAGCGAATCCGCTCGGTCACGGGATCCCGGACGGAATCCCGGCGGTTACGGGCTGCTCGGAATCGGGGGTCACGCTCCGTTACGGGAAGCACAACGGCCGGCTGCTCATGCCCGCTCGGGTGCAGCCACCCAAAGGCAACAACGACCAGGAGTGGTGGCCGTACAACTACAACACGGCCATCTACAGCGACGATGGGGGAAAGACCTGGCAGACGAGCGCACCGGTCCAGAGTGGAACCGGCGAGGGAACACTCGCAGAGCTCTCCAACGGCGACGTCTACTACAACTCCCGCTCGCACATGTCGGTGGACCACCGCAGGCGCATCGCCTGGAGCCACGACGGCGGGCAAATGTTCGTCGACTGGCGCGTGTCGGACCACCTTTACGAGGTCGGCCAGCCTTTCTACTTCAAGTACGGCACCAAGCCCAGCTACGGGTGTAACGCGGGTCTGGTGCGTCTGCCCCTTGAAGCGACCGAGGGGAAGGACGTCCTGCTGTTCAGCACGCCGGACGACCCGGGCGGCTCGCGCGTGCGGATGACGGTGTGGGCGAGCTTCGACCGCGCGGAAACCTGGCCGGTGAAGCGGCTTGTGTACGAGGGCCCCAGCGCCTACTCCTCCTTGGCGGCCGCGCCCGACGGCTCCGTCTACCTGCTCTTCGAGCGAGGCAAGCAGAAGCTTTACGAGAGCGTGGCCGTGGCCCGCTTCAACCTCGACTGGCTCGCCGAAGGGCGCAACTGGCGAAAGCTCCTCCAGGACTGAACCGGCTCGACGCCGGACGAGCCCTTTTCCTTCGTCCTGGAGGAAGGAGACAACCGAACCCGGGTCCGCCCAACGCACCCTGAGGAAGAAGGAACGGAAACCCGGTTCTTCCGGGTTCTCCGTTCACGCGATGAAGCGAGCCGGGCGAAGCCGCTAGTCCCACCACCACTGGCCTTCGGCCAGCTCAACCGTGGTCTCTCGGCGGAGCTGGCCGACCTTGCCGTTCTCGTCTTCGAGCAGGTTCTCGGGCGCGAGCGCCCTGGCCGCTTCGATCTCCACTCCGCCGCCGATGGGCGTCATCAGCCGGCCACTCTTCAAGATGGCCGCCACGGCCGACTCGACTTGCGTGGGGGCGTTGTACGTGCGCACGGCGAACGCCTCCTCGCTGCCGAACAGCTCCATCTTCCAGCCGGTCCTGCCGCAGAAGTCCTGCTCCTGGATGTAGGCGGCGGCCACGACCATGTCGATCAGATTCCGCAGCTCGGCGTAGACCGGTGAGTATCGAGCGAGCTCGGGGTACTGTTTGGTGAAGCTCGTGGTGAACATCTGGCTTGCGCTGCTGGAGCGAGAAAGCCCCCGGCGCTGGCCGGCCGCGGAGACCAATTCATCCTCGCCCACCAATTTGACCCCGTCGCCCACCAGCTCCACCGCCAGGCCGTCTTCGCTCTGGCGCACGCACTGGTAGTCGGGCACGAAGTACCAGCGGAACAACGCGTTCCGCGAGACGGCCGCCGGATTGACACGCTCGACGAAGCTCACCATCCGCACCGGCGGCTCCTCCAGCCCGATGCCCATCAGCTTCATCCGGTAGTCGGCCTCCACCAGCACCTGGGCGAAGTGCGTGTCGGCGGGAACCCCGTTGACCGTGATCTCCTGCATCCCCAGGGCGGTTCGCAGGCCGTTCTGCATGTACGCGGCGACCATCTGCTCCTGGCCCCGCGCAAAATTGGAACCGGAAGTCCGAAGGAACCGCTGCATCTCGGCCAGGCCCTCCTCCGTCGGGTCGATCGAGCAGCCGATCACCCGAGCGCCTTCACCGTCAGGTGAAAACGCCCTGAGCGCGACCACCACGTCCTGCAATTGCACCACGGGCCGACCGCTGGTCATGCCCACGACGCGTCCGGTGACGTCGTTGATCCACCCTTCGGCCGGACCTTCGATCACCACGTCGCCGCTCTCGGGATAGCAATAGACGTGCCGAACCCGCTGCAACCCGGCCAGGTAACGCATCTCGTCGGTCGGCACGCCGCCCTTCTTGATGATCTCCTTCTCCAGCCGGGGAAGCGAAATCTTCCGCGACGGGCTGGAGCGAGTCAGCTCAGGCGGCATCGACGCCTTGGTCGCGGCGATCCGTCCGCGGGTGACCTGTCCGCCCGGGTCGGCGACCGACCGCTTGTGGAGCACCCCCTTGGCATCGATCACCACGCCCGCGGAACCGGCACCCTGCTGCTGGCCGCCGGTAGGCGTCTGTCCAAACGTCACGTCTGCCAACGGGCCACTCACGGCCAAAGCAACCGCCGTCAGCAAGAAGACCATCCGGTAAGCGATTAGTGGCCAACGCATGAGCAACTTCTCCACTTCCACGGGATCTGACCGGTACGCTCCCACCGCACTGGCGAGCCGCCAAGGGTGGGAGCGTGAGATTGACGAGGTAAACAAACCAGTCCAACAAAACACCGCCGCCTGGGCGGACACGAGACCTACACTATTGATCTTAGTTGGGCAAGCTAGGCAAAGCAAGAAGTTGCTTCCAGATTGGGGAGACCCTTAGGGTGCCACCTAAACCGGGGGTTCCCCGGGGAAGCTCTTGCCGTAACCCTCTGTGATAAAAGCACTTACGACAACCTGGCCCATCGGGTCTTCGAGGGGCCCGCTCGCCCCGTTTTCGCCGCCCGGACCCCATCGGTCCTGTCGCGGCAAACGCACCGCGCAAGACCGGACCGCTAGCGGCTCCCTCCTTGCCGAGCCAACCAGTCCCGGATCAGCGCCCGAGACGCCTCGTCGCACGCCTTCTCCGCCTCGTCGCCGCCCTGGTTCGAGGCGACCAGCACGGCGAAGTCGCGCCGCGGCGCAAGCCACGTCACGGCAAACCACATGGTGTTGCTGCCCGCGTGCGTGAGCACGTCGCCCCCGCCCCAATCGCGCCGGGCCACGCCCCAGCCCATGGCGTACCGTGGCGGCTCATCTCCGACGGGCGTGTGGAGCCTGGTGAACGTCGCCGGCTTCAACAGCTTCGCCTCGCCCTGGGCGCCGCGAAGGTGCAACGCAATGTATTTCGCCCAATCGCCAATCGAGCAGTGCACGGTGCCCGCCGGGCCGATGACGGACGGATTGTCGGCCAGCGGCCCCGGTTCGATGGGTTGCCCCGACGCCCGGTGTCCGCGCGGCTCGTCGACCACCTCCGGAACGCCCGGCGCCCCGAAGCGGGCCGTGCTCATGCCGAGCGGCTCGAAGACCCTTTGCCTCATCAGGTCTTCCCACGGCTCTCCTGTCACCTGCTCAGCCATGTGGCCGGCGATGGCATAGCCGGTGTTGGAATAGAGGAATTTCGTGCCGGGCTCGCTTGCCGGAGGTTGCTTGACGACTCCTTCGAGAAGCAAGCGTCGGTCCTCCGTGGGCGTGGTCACGAGACGCCGAAGGTGCCAGAACAGCAGGCCGCGATCCACGTTGCTCGGCATTCCGCCGCGGTGGGTCAAAAGCTGCTCGAGCGTAACCGCGTCATACTCGGGCCGCATCGACTCGGCCAGCTCGGGAAACGTCGCGCCGAGCGTCGACTCCCAAGACAGCTTTCCTTCCTCCACGAGCATCGCGCACAGCGTCGCGGTCATCGACTTCGTGCAGGAGCCGACGTGAAACCGATCGTCGGCCGTCACCTTCTCCGGACTCCCCCTCCGACGGACGCCCGCCGCTGCGACCCCCGCCGTCCTCTCGCCCTCAACCACCGCCGCGACCATGCCGGGCAGCTCGTGCCGTTCCAAGATCGTCTCAATCAGCGGGGAGAGGTCACGGGGCGATTCCCGTGCCTCGGCGGTCTGTTGTTCGGCCTTGCGCGGCCCGATCTCACCGGCGTCGGCGTGGGTACCCAAACTCGTGCGGAAGAAGGCCAGGAGCACGAACGCGATCGTCGCTCTGCGGGGGCGTTGCATTGGATCTCCGATCGCGATACTCGACCGCTCCGATCCTACCCCGCCTGGCGCGGAGCAGCAATCGGGCCGTTCTCCCCCCGGGGGGCGAGGTGCTGTTGCCAAGCCGGTTCACTTGTCATACGATTGCGTCCAATGCGACCGGCGGCTCAAGTTTCACGGTGCCAAAGACTTACGTCCGAACGAACGGTCCAGGCCGGCAGGGATCGTGAGTGGAGAAAGAAGCCGCCTGATCGGTGTTGTTTTCTAATGTGTTCTTTTGTACACTACGCGCACGCTCGGGCACAATCCTTGTTCGGCGCTCCGTGATTAAGGCAGCGGGCTTGGGGGACTGTAGCGGATGAGCCAGGGTGCGGGCGAGGTCCAGGAACGACGCGCGCTGTTGCTCAGCGTTCTCAGCGACGTTGGCTACAGCGAGGCCCACGTCCAATGCGACTGGCAAGTCAGTGACCACGACGAGCTGCGCCGCTGGCGCGAAGACGACGACCCGCAGAGCTGGCCGGACGGATCCCCGTCGCGCCTGGACGTTGTGGCGTTCTACGACGAGCGTGAGCACAATTGGGACACCACGGCGCTGGTCGCCGAGTTGGACCGCCTCGACCTGACGCAGAACAAGGAAAGCGGGTTCGCCAGAGCGCGACAACTGTTCGAGCTCACTGCCGCTCCATGCACGCTCTTTGCAGGGAATGGAACCGCGGACCTGTGGTTGAAGTGCTGGCAATGCCCCGAGCTGATTCGAGATATCCCTTTCGATCAGGCGTCGCTTCGGAGCCGATTCCGCCAGCACCGCCGTGATCTGGAGCGGGAAGCTTTGGCGCGGCTTCGAGGCGGGCAGCGATACCTCTTCGACGGCGTTTACCACGCCCGCCGCGAAGAGTTGGTGCAGTTCTTGCATCGAGGCCTTTCCAAGGCGACGTGGCTCGGCGACGTGCTTCCCAAGAAGGGCTCCGAAAAGGAGTACGAAGAAGAGCGCAGGGCGTTCTTCCGGGTGGCTATTGCACTTCTGGCGGCGCGGATCCTCGAAGACAAGGGCTTTTTCGGCACCTCGGGGCAGACCACAAATGCGAGGGAGATCCTGGCGAATGCCGAGCACGCGGCGAATGGCTTCTTTCAGCAAGTGGTCAGCGAGGATTTGGGCAGACTGGACAAGCGTCTGAAAACGCATCGCGTCAACGGCATGCTCGAATGCCTGATGGCGCACTTGACGGGCCCTGCCTCCTTTTCCATGGTGCCCCCTGAGTCCCTCGGCTACTTGTATGAGACGGCGCTGACGGCCGAACGCAGGCGCGGCAAGGACGTAGAACTCAACGGCATACACTATACGCCCCGGTCGGTTGCACAGCACATCGTCGACAGGATTCCGGTCGAGGAACTTCGTCCTTCCGAACGCCTTGTCGCGGACATCGCGTGCGGGTCGGGCAGCTTCCTTCTTGCCGCGACCGAGCGCCTTCGCGACGTCTTCGACGCGAGGGAACACGATGCCGAGGCCAGCGTGCTCGACCATCTGTGACGCCACGTGATCGGCAACGATACCGACGCAATCGCCATACTCGTTACACGCCTCGCGTATCTCTTGGAGCATTGGATCAAGAGAAGGGAAACAAAGGAGATACCCGAGCCCCAAGCCCTCTGGGGAAGAGACGCGCTCGGGCTGAGACCTCAGGACTTCGGCGGCGTTCTGCCGAGCGTCGTAGTTGGGAACCCGCCATTTGGGGCAGCCGGCGGCGGACAGCAGTCTGCCAACCAGTTCCTCTCGAAAGCCCTCGAGCTGCTTGCTCCCGGAGGGTTCCTCGGGATGGTCATGCCCGGGGGATTCCTCAAAATGCGCAGGCAGAAATGTCCGGAGACCCGCGAGCGTTTGTTGCGAGAGACCCAACTCCTCGAAGTATGGGAGGCACCCACCTACGTCGTCGGATTGAGGGCGGAGCAAGAGACGTGTGTGGTAATTGCGCGAAAGCGCGGGCCAAGCGGCGAAGTCCGGAGGCCGGTTCTGTTCAAACCTACATACTCCCGCCGCCGACCATCTGTAGAGGCGTTGCGTGAGCGCCTCCGCTCCACCTGGACGTTCGTCGCGACCGGCCCGCCTGGGCGTCCTGATGTGTCCTGGCGGGAGGACAAGGACTCGCGTATCATCGCAAGTCCGATTGACTGTGTTTGGCGGAAGTTGGCTCTCGATCGATCGCTGTCTAAGCTGTGCGTGAGTGCGGAAGGGATCAACGCACCTCGAGAGAAGGCAACATTCTCGCGGCGCGCGTCGAGCGGGTTCGTCCCGTACCTGCGAATTCAGACAGCGCTGAAGCCGTTTTTCCTGTTGCCCGAAGACTGGGAGGACGACCCGAAACCTATATACAGGTATGTGGATCCGTCTACAGCCCTGTGGCCGCAACGACGACACTGGCCGCTCTACCGGGGTCAAAAGGTCATTGTGCGGGCACGGACGAATCGCAATTCGAACCTGCAACTGGCAGCAGCCCTTGATGACTCTGGCGTGTTTCCGAAGCACGACTTCCGGTGTCTGGGACTACGGGGCACATCGAGCGAGAATGCGGACTGGGTGAATCAGATGCTCGCCACATACAGCAGCCGGGACGTGCTGCTATGGCTAACCGCTGTCCTCAACGGGCCGGTTGCGCATGCATGGGTGGCCACTTGTGCGCCTCCGAGGGGGCTCCTGGACGTCGTGCTCCATTCGCTTCCCCTCCCCTCGGAACTGGATCCAGAGATCCCCCGCTTGGTTGAGAAGACTTCCAAGTTGGAGCGTACCGTCACCGACGACACTGCGTTGTGGGACGTCCGCCCCGGAACCGAAGCCTCTGAGTTCCTGCGGCTGGCCGGCCAGATCAACGAGCGGGTTCTAGAGTCCTACGGTCTGAGGAAGCGTGACGTCGACCTGCTCACCAAGTTCCTCCAAGGAATGACGGAGCCTTGGGTGGACGCGCCGGAAAACGCCCATCTGCCTGTTGCGGGCGCCAAATACCGGCGTATCACGGGAACGGTTGTCTCGGTTGACGTCAAGCGACAGCAGGTGACCCTCGACCTGCCGCGATACGCCAAGAAGGCCGGCGGGCCGCTCAAGGTGCCTCTGCCGATGCACATGCCCGGTTGGGCCCTACGCGAAGGGACCCAGTTCACTTGCCTTGCCCCGGCCAATCGGCGCGAGCCCGCCGACTTGCAGGACCCCTGGTTGCTTCGCGAATTCCGCGCGTTGCCTTACGCCTACATGGAGCCTTCGGAAATCGAGAGGATGGCGGGCTTTCAGGCTCTGCACACCGACGCGTAGAAAGAGGGGCTATGCCGAATACGGTACGTGTGCGCATGCTCAACGTCGGACAGGGCGACGCAATCGTCGGCCTCTTGCCCGATGGAGATCGGGCTTTCGTCGTCGATGTCTACGACGCCGACAAGGTGCTCGATTTTCTTGATGAGGTGGGCATCTCCGAAGTCGTCCTTTTCCTGTCTCATTCGGATCGCGACCACACCGAAGGCGCGTCGGATTTCATCGCCGAGTTCCCGCTGACTGGAAGGATTCTCGGGATCTTCTACAACCAAGACCGTCTGAATGCGAGAAGGGAGAGCGATTACGTCAAGCTCACACGGCTGATCGGACAATTCAGCAGGCTGGAGGAACGGCGGAACCCTGACTACCTGTACGCGAATTTCAACACCAACCTGAACCTGATTCCCCGCTTCGCGGCCGTTTTCTCGGATAGCTGCCACGTTGCAGTCGTTCATCCGGCCTACGCGGATCAGAGCTCGCTGGTCGGCCAAGATATCAACGAAACTGCGGGCGTGCTGATGGTGGAGGCCACGGTCGGCAGTGGCGAACGTCGGCGCATGCTACTCGCGGCCGAGGTGCAGCTCACCGGGATCTCTCTCATTCTTGACAGGGAGTCGGAGGGGTCGATTCGCGCCGACGTCCTGAAATTCCCGCATCACGGTGCTTGGCCGGAGGATTGGCCGGGAATCAGTTCCGTCAACGTCGAGAAAAGGACGCTGGAAGACTTCCTTCAGGCCGTGCAGCCTTCGAGAGTGATCGTATCGGCGGGCTTCAAGAATTCATATGGCCACGTGCGGCAAGAGGTCTTCGAGCTTCTTGAGCAATACTATCGCGACACTGGGTCCCTGGAAGCACTGAAGTGCACGCAGTTCACACCGACGTGCCTGGCACGGGTGGCGCTGCCGAATGACGGGGCATTCCGCGAGCCGCACTGTGCGGGAGACATCGAAGTCAGACTGGGCGCCGCCGTCGAAATCCTTACGTTTCCAGCGCCGCACCTCGACCGAGTCGCGAAACTGCATCGTGTGGGCAGCGCCGGTTGCGCCTTTCTCCTTCAAGATTAACCGTGGACAATGGGGCGAAGATACTTCGGAGTGCGCGCTGGCCCCCCATCTTCCGGTTTGGCTGGGAGCCACGACGCCTCTTGACGGGCTGTTTGGCGTCACCGTTGCGAACGGCGTCCTAAGCGTGTATTCTGGCAGTCGCCGAGAGTGGCCGCTGCGAGGGGGCTCCAGGGAAGGCAGACGCTGGTTGTGCCGCGACCGAAGGGTCAGGCGTCTTGCCCCGTTTGCGGCGGCCGCCGCGTTCGGCTCGTCTCGAATACCCCCGCATTGGAGATCGCATGATGAAACGTCGCGAGATGCTCAAGGCCACGTCGCTGGCGGCGCTGGGACTCTCGGCCTTCCCGCTCCGCTGGGTGGCCGCCGCCGAGGCAAAGAAACAGAAGGTGCTCTACTTCACCCGAAGCGCCGGGTTCGAGCACTCCGTGGTCCACCGCGAAGGCGACCGGTTGAGCCACTCGGAGAGGGTGCTCACCGAGATGGGCAAGCGGGCCGGCTTCGAGGTCGAGTGCACCAAGGACGGGCGCGTCTTCGACGGCGATCTCGCCCCGTACGACGTGATCGCCTTCTACACCTCCGGCGACCTCACCCGGCCCAACAAGCAAGGGACGGCCCCCATGACGCCCCAGGGCAAGCAGAAGCTGCTGGACGCGATCGCCGCCGGCAAGGGGTTCGTCGCCTTCCACGCAGCCACCGATTCGTTCCACTCCCCGGGCGCGCGCGACGAGATCCAGACCGAGGTCGATCCCTACATCGCCATGCTCGGCGGCGAGTTCCTCACCCACGGCGCCCAGCAGGAGGCATCGCTCGTGATCACGTCCCGTTTCCCGGGCGCCGGGAACCTCGGCTGCGCCGAGGGGATCTCGTTCACTGAAGAATGGTACGCCTCGAAGAATTTCGCCAAGGACCTGCACGTGATCCTGGTCCAGGAGACCAAGTACATGCAGGGCGAGTGCTACCAGCGCCCCGACTTCCCCAGCACATGGGCCCGCATGCACGGCAAGGGCCGCGTCTACTACACCTCGCTGGGCCACCGCGAAGACATCTGGATTAACCCCTTCTTCCAGACCATCGCCCTGGGCGGCTTCGCCTGGACGCTGGGCAACGTCGACTACGACGTGAAACCGAATATCGACCAGGTGACGCCGGGCGCGAATCAGTTGAAGCGAACGTAGCGGCACCGCACCCTATCGTGGAGCCGGCGCCGCGAGACGCGCGGCCAAGGTGTCGAACCGAAGAGCAACCGTTATCCGGAGAAACGCAATGAGCGATAATCGAGTGTCCCGACGCGAGTTCGTCCACGACACGGCCGCCGCGGCGGCGGGCGCCGCCTTGGGGGCGGGCATGATCGGCAAGGCGGCTCGCGCGGCCGCCGAGCCGCCCGATCCCACGAAAACCCGCAGCTACAACCCGAACATGGAGTACCGCCGGCTGGGCCGGACCAACCTGATGATCTCGGCCGTGAGCATGGGCGGGCATTGGAAGCGGATCCCGTTTCGCCACGGGACCGATGAGTTCAAGAAGAACCGCTGCGATTGTGTCCACGCCGCGTTGGACCACGGGATCAACTACATCGACGCGTGCAGTACCGGGGAAGTGAAGGTCTACACCGAAGCCCTGGGCAGCCGCCGCGAGGAGGTCTACCTCGGTTTCGACTGGGGCGGGGGCCGCGACCCCCAGGTTGCCGGTTCCCTGGACGCGCTCAAGCGAAATCTCGACGAGGGCCTGAGGACCACGGGGTTGGAATGCGTCGACGTGTGGCGGATCACCCTCCGCGAGCAGACGACCCGGAACAGCATGCACGAAATCGAGACGGTGATGGAGGCCTTCGAGTGGGGCAAAAAGGCCGGGAAAGCGCGGTCCACCGGCGTCTCCACCCACCATCGCCCCTGGATCGCCGAGGCCGTGGCCAAGTACCCCCAGCTCGAAGTGGTCATCACGCCCTATGCCGCCGGGAGCAAGGAGAAGCCCGTCGGCAGCATGTTCGACGCCTTGCGCAAGCACGACGCGGGCATGATCGGGATCAAGCCGTTCGCCAGCGGCACGGTGTTCCAGTCGCTCGGCGAGCCCGACTCGCCCACCAAGGAGGAGGACGACGAGCGGGCGCGGATGTGCCTCCGCTACGCCCTCTCGTGCGACGTGCTGGCCGCGTCGATCCCGGGCTTGATCACCGTCGACCAGGTGAAGAACGCCGCCCGGGCCGTCCGGGAGCGCCGCGAGTTCGATCTGGCCGAGCAGGAGCGGTTCCAAGAGATGACCGACCAGATGTGGGCCAACCTGCCCGGCCACTACCAGTGGCTCAAGGAGTGGGAGTGGGTGTGACGGAAGCTGGAGCTTCCGACGAGCGCGTTCCCGAACTGACGCTGTCCGCCAGAATCCGGTAGAATGCGGTAGTTTATAGCCGTTCCCCTGGAGATAACCCAATGAACTGGCAAGAGCGGATTACCGTCGATCCGGCCGTCTGCCACGGGCAGGCGTGTATCAAGGGGACCCGAATCATGGTCTCGGTGGTGCTGGACAACCTCGCCGCGAGTGTCCCGCTGGACGAGTTGCTCGGCAGCTATCCGTCGCTCACGGCGGAAGACGTCCAGGCGGCAATCGCCTACGCTGCCGATCTTGCCCGGCAGCGTACGGTTCCCGTCCGTTCGATACCGACCCACCCTGCACTTGGCTGATTGCTGACTGCTGATCGCTGATACCCAACTCCGAGGCCTTTCCATGAACCGCATCGCACGTCTCGCATTGGCCGCTCTGATTGTCACGGCCTCGGCGTTCGCTCCCGCGTCGGCCGCCGAGCCGAAGATCAAGGTGATCATCATCGGCGGGCAGAACAACCACGACTGGAAGAAGTCGACGCCGATGATGGAGGGGATTCTGAAGGCGGCCGGGCACTTCGACGTGACCGTCGACAACGCCCCGCCCAAGGACGCCCCGCAAGCCGACTGGGACGCCTGGCAGCCGAAGTTCGACCGGTTCGACTGCGTCGTGCTCGACTACAACGGCCGGATGTGGCCCGATCGGGTGAAGAACGCCTTCGTCGACTACGTCCGCTCCGGCGGCGGGGTCGTCGCCATCCACGCGGCCAACAACTCGTTCACCGGCTGGAAGGAGTTCGAGGAGATGCTCGCCCTGCTCTGGCGCCGGCCGACCTACGGCGCGAGCCTCTACACGGACGACGACGGCACGGTGGCCCGCGAGGCCCCCGGCGAGGGCCGCGGCATGGGCCACGGCTCGCAGTACGACTGGATGATGACCACCCGGGATCCCGACCACCCGATCACCCAGGGCATGCCCCTCCACTGGCAGCACAAGAAGGATGAGCTCTACCACGGCCAGCGGGGCCCGGCCCAGAACGTCCACATCCTGCTGACCGCCTACTCCGACCCCGGCGAAGGCCGCCGCGGCACGGGCAAGCACGAGCCGATCGTTTGGTGGGTGCCCTACGGCCAGGGCAAAGTGGTCACCAACCTGATGGGCCACGTGGGCGGGCTCGACCCGATGAAGTGCGTCGGCTTCCAGGTCACGCTCCGCCGCTGCTGCGAATGGGCCGCGACGGGCAAGTGCGTGACGCCCATTCCGGACAACTTCCCCACGGCCGAGTCGACCAGTCTCGTGGAGTGACGCGGAGGTCGAGCCGATGTTCACCGGACTGCCCGGCGGATCCCCCGGCCCCGGTGCCCGAGCCGGCTGCGGGGGCCTGATCCTGATATTCGTCGTCTCGTTGATCGGAGCGGCGTTGCTCTTGGCGATGTTGTTGTACGCCACGAGCTGGATGTAAGCTGCACAAGACCCATGAATGAAATCGACCGGCGACGATTTCTGAGACGAAGCGGCGTGCTCGCGGCTTCGACGGCGTGGCCGGGCACGCGCTTGGCGTCGGCGCAGATCACCGGCCCCGCTCAGATCGAGCTCGACCCGAACCCATCCCTCTTCGCTGCCCCCAACGATCCGAAGCTGTGGGACGCGTATCGAGATGCCCTGGCGAAGTGGCGCGACGAAACGAAGCACCGGCTCCAGTATGACGATTCGCTCTACCGCCGGGACGACTTCGCTTGGGTTCCCTCCACGTACTCGTGCTGCTTCGTGGTGATGGGCGACGAGACGTTCTACGACCCGAAGCAGGGCCGCTATACCGTCGACGCGTTTCTGGATCAGGCGGAACGGGAGTTCGGCGGCTACGACGCGGTCGTCCTCTGGCACGCTTACCCGCGGATCGGGTTCGACGACCGCAACCAGTTCGACTTCTACCGCGACATGCCCGGCGGGCTCGCTGGGGTTAAGGCCCTGGTCTGCGAGCTGCACGCTTCGGGCGTCAAGGTGTTCGTCGACTACAACCCCTGGGACGTGGGCACGCGGCGCGAGGGCGTCTCCGACCTCGACGCCCTGGCCGCCCTGCTCGAAGCGACCGGCGCCGACGGCATCTTCCTCGACACCATGCACCAGGCCGCCGCCGAGTTCCGCCAGAAGCTCGACCGTCTCCGCCCCGGGCTGGTGCTCGAAAGCGAGCTGGCCCTGCCCGTCGAGTCGATCGCGGATCACCACCTCTCCTGGGCCCAGTGGTTCAACGACAGCCATGTGCCGGGCGTCTTGCGGAACAAGTGGCTCGAGCGGCGCCACATGCAGCACCAGATCAAGCGGTGGAGCACGGACCACACCTCCGAGCTGCACATGGCCTGGATGAACGGCAGCGGGATGATGGTCTGGGAGAACGTGTTCGGGAACCTCGTGAGCTGGAACGCCCGGGACCGCTCGATCCTGCGGTCCATGCTCCCCATCCAGCGCCGCTACGTGAAACTCTTCTCCGGCGAAGGCTGGACGCCCCTGGTGCCGACGGAGCAACCCGAGGTGTACGCAAGCCTGTGGGAAGGCGAGGGCCTGCGCCTCTGGACGCTGGTCAATCGAAGCGACCAGCGAGTGGAGGGCACGTTGCTTCGAGTGCCGCGCGCCGGACCGCCGCGTGGCTGCTTCGACCTGATTCAGGGCGTCGAAATCCCCGGCACGCTTCGCGATGGTCGGCTCGAGCTCCGCGGGAGCATCGGGCCGCGTGGAATCGGCGGCTTCGTCTCCGGCACCGACGCGGCCCTGGGCCGTGACTTTCCCGCCTTCCTGCAAGCGCAGAAGGAACTCCACGCCCGGGCCGATTTCAACACCGAGTTCCCCCAGCGCGAAACCGTGCTCGCGCCGCCTGCGCCGACGAATCGCTACTCCATGGACGGATTGCCCGAGGGCATGGTCGCCATCCCGGCCCAGGACCTGCGCATGAAGGTTACCTTCCGCAGCCGGGAATGTGGGTTCTACAACTCGCATGACGACGTTCGGCCCGGCTTCCACAAGCCGAGGGTGCTGGAGCGGGACGTGCGACTGACGCCCTACGCCATCGATCTGGTACCCGTGACCAACGCCCGGTACGGGGAGTTCCTGAATGCCTCGGGCTACCAGCCGCGGCACGCGGAGAATTTCCTCAAGCACTGGCGCGCCGGGCGCCCGCCCGAGGGCAAGGAGGACCACCCGGCGGTCTACATCGACCTGGACGACGCCCGGGCCTACGCCCGCTGGGCCGGGAAACGTCTCCCCACCGAGGAAGAATGGCAGTTCGCCGCCGGGGGCCCCGAGGCGCTCGAGTATCCGTGGGGCAACGGGATGGAGCCCGGCCGCGCGAACGGGGGCGAGCGCGGCGGCACGACCGGCGTCGCCGCCTTCCCCGACGGCCGCTCGCCGTTCGGGTGCTACGACATGTGCGGCAACACCTGGGAGTGGACCGAGAGCCAACGGAGCGACGGGCGCACGCGATTCGCCATCCTCAAAGGCGGATCGCACTACCAGGCCGAAGGCTCGCACTGGTACGCGGACGGCGGCCCTCGTCCCTCGAGCTTCGCCGCCAAGTTCCTCCTCACGTGGCCGGGCCTCGACCGATGTGCTACGATCGGGTTCCGGTGTGTGGTTGACCTTGGCTGAAGCGCGTTCCACGCCGAATTGGAGAAGCGGGAGTCGCAAGCACCCCCGCCCCCTTGTGTTTTCTCGACGGAGAGCGATGATTTGGGGGAGGAAGACGAGGCGTCTAACACGGTCCGCGCAGCGGCCGATGGTAGAGACTGACAGTCACGATGGCGACCGTTCCCTCTCGACCGAAGATCTACCACATCACGCATCTCGGCAATCTGCCGCAGATCGTCAGGGCGGGCAGGCTCTGGTCGGACGCCAAGCGGAGCGAATTGGGTTTGGACTGCGTCGTCGTGGGCATGTCGGAAATCAAGAGGCGACGGCTGGAAGAGCTGGCAGTCTCCTGCCATCCCAGCACCACCGTCGGACAGTACGTGCCGTTCTACTTCTGCCCGCGGTCGATCATGCTCTACATCCTCTACCGGGCCAATCATCCGGAGTTGAGCTATCGCCAAGGGCAGCGGCCTATCGTCCATCTCCAGGCGGACCTGTACGAGACCGTGCGGGTTGCCGAGGAAGAGGGCGTGCGTTGGACGTTCAGCAACACGAATGCCGGCACACGTTATGCGAGCTTCTACGACTCCTTGGCAAGACTGGACGAAGTGGACTGGGCCGCGGTCGAGGCGACCGATTTCCGCGGTGCCGCGGTCAAAGAACGTAAACAAGC
>DATKZH010000029.1:0-13387 GCA_035528065.1 Thermoguttaceae bacterium
CGTTTCTACGAAAAGGGCAAACAAGCCATCGTCGAATCGGTGAATGACCTCCACATCCGGTTTGACCGCAGTCTGCCCGAATGGAACTACGTCATTTCTCCGGCGTAAACAGTTTAGGACGTTATTAAATCCCGGATCCTAAGATGGGGGCTCTCTCGGAATAGGCCGGGTTGGCTGAAGGCGGTACTACGAACGTCACTACTCTCTCAACAGGTACTTCCCATGAGCGCACAGAAAACGAACGTCACGCCACGTCGCAAGTTCATTGCGAATACCGGCCGAGTCGCCGCGGGCTTGGCCCTGGCGGGCGTGTCCGTACCGCCAGTCCATGCCGGCGAGGACAACACCATCCGCCTGGCACTCATCGGCTGCGGCGGACGCGGCCGGGGCGCCGTGGCCAATGCCATGTCGGCCGGCGGGCTCGTTCTGGAGGATGATTCCGGGACGAAGAGGACGCCGGGCTCGGCGGCTGGGGGACCCATCAAGCTGGTGGCGATGGCCGACCTTCGCCAAGACCGCCTCGACCAGACGCACAAGGTGCTGAGCCAGGTGTTGGGCGAAATGATCGAAGCCCCAGAGGAACGACGGTTCCTGGGGTTCGATGCCTACCGCCATGCGATCGATTGCCTGCGTCCGGGCGACGTGGCCCTGTTGACCACGCACGCCGCCTTCCGCGCGCCCCACCTGGAATACGCGGTGGAAAAGGGAATCAACGTGTTCATGGAGAAGGACTTCGCGGCCGATCCGGGCGGAATGAAGCGTATCATCCGCGCGGGCGAGGCGGCCGAGAAGAAGAACCTCAAGATCGCCGCCGGACTGATGTGCCGCCATTCTTCCGCACGCCAGGCCATGATCCAACAGATCCGCGACGGCGCCATGGGCGATATCCAGCTCATCCGCGCCTACCGCATGGACCCCGGCTATTGCATGGGCCCGTTCCCTCGCGGCGAGAACGAACTCCTCTGGCAGCTCAGTCCCGGCCATCCTTACCAGTTCATGTGGCCCTCCGGCGGCATCTTCATCGAACTGATGATCCACCAAATCGACGAGTGCTTCTGGATCAAGGATTCCTGGCCGGTCTCGGCGCACGGCGTCGGCGGGCGGTTCCCGGGAAGCACGGATTGCAGCCAGAACCTCGACACCTACTCGATCGAATACACCTTTGCCGACGAAACGAAGGCGATGGTGACCGGCCGCTACATCCCCAACTGCCACAACGACTTTGCGACCTTCGTCCAGGGAACCAAGAGTGCCGGGCAGTTCTCCGGCAACGTCCACCGGCCGACGTGTCGAATCTACAAGGACCAGCACATGCACCGGTCGAACGTTGCCTGGGAACCGGAGAAAGAGAAGGTGAACCCCTGGCAGGCCGAGTGGGACGTGCTGCTGAGCGCCATTCGCCAGGATCGGCCGCACAACGAGGCCCGCCGCGCGGCACTGGCGAACCTCGGGGCCGTGATGGGCCGCGCCGCGGTTCACATGGGCCGCGTCGTTACGTGGGAGGAAGCCATGGCGTCGGACTTCCGGTTCTACGCCGACGTGGACACGCTGACAGCCGACAGTCCCGCGCCGGTGCAGGCCGACGCGGAAGGCCGCTACCCGGCGCCGGTGCCCGGTAAGTGGGTGGAAATCTGAACCGGCACAAGCGTCTGCGAAAGGCGGTGGAAGTCACGGTAAGCGGAGAAGCCCCATGTTCCGTTGGAGCGTTTGCACGCTGGTGGGCGTGTTGTGGTGGCAGCTTGGCGCCGCCGGCCCGGTTCCCTCGGCGGTCTTTGCCCAGGAGCGTGCCGGGACGGGGCCTTTTTCTCGCGACACACTCCGTCCGTTCTGGCTCTCCGCCACCATGCACGGCGAGAGCCTGCTGTTCGTCCAGGACGACCCGGGTGGCCGGCCACGGGCGTCGTTGCTCTTTCAGCCTACCCGGATTCTGTCGCTGAGCAGCTCGTCGGGCGAGGTCACGTACCAGGAAGGGCGAGACTACCTCTGGAAACCGGGGACGAAGGAGATCGTCCTGCCCCCGGGGTCCGCAGTCTCCTTCCAGAGGCCGCAGGACCTCCGCCGCCCGGCTAAATCGCAGCGCTACGCCCTGACGCATCGGGACGGTAACGGCGAGATTCTCTTTGGCGGAGGGCACGAATACCACGACATGCAGGCCACCGTCACCTACGAGCATGAGCCGGACGCCTGGGCCGGCCCTCGGCCGTCGTTTGCGGGCGACCGGTTGCCGCGCACGATCGGAAAGCTGCGCGACAAACGGCCGCTCGCGATCGTGCTGTTGGGAGACAGCATTTCCACGGGCTGCAATGCGTCCGGCTGGGCGAAAGTGGCCCCGTTCCAACCCCCGTACCAGGACTTGCTGGTTCTGAATCTCCAGGCCGTGTACGGCGGCCAAGTAACGCTGACGAACCTGGCGGTCGGCGGCACGGACACCGCGTGGGGGCTGGCGAACATCGACAAGGTGATCCGGGGCCGGCCGGACCTGGTCATTCTGGCCTTCGGCATGAACGACGCGGCCGGGCGGCCCGCCCCGAAGTATCAGGCCAACGTCCGCGCCATGATCGAGAAGGTGTCGGAGGCCCGCCCCGAGACCGAGTTCCTCCTCGTGGCCACCATGCTGGGAAACCGGGACTGGACGACCCTCCAACAGCCGTTGTTCCCGCAGTACCGCGATGCCCTGGCCGCCCTGTGCCGGCCCGGCGTCGCGCTGGCCGACATGACCTCCCTCTGGACCGAGCTGCTGAAGCACAAACAGGACCGGGATCTGACCGGCAACGGCGTGAACCACCCCAATGACTTCGGCCATCGCCTCTATGCCCAGGTCCTGTCGGCGCTGTTGATTCCGCCGTCTCCCGAAAAGCAGGCAGATTGACAGGCGCGTCCACGCGGGCTATTCCTCGCTCTACCTTTCCTCAACCGGCGTCAGCATGCCGATCCGCCATTGGAACCGGCCGTAACCTTTGCCGGCCTTGTCCTTGTCCAGCATGCCCTGAAAGATGAGCCTCAGGTTGCCCGGGTCGACCGTCAACGTCTGATCGTATCCGTCGCGGATGAGCTCGCCGTGGCTGACGTTGTCGGTCCAGGGCTCGACGCCGCGGGCGGGGTGGATGTTCTTCCATCCGGCAAAAGGACGGTCCGCCGTATCGGCGACAGGCGTCCATTTGCCGTCCAGGCGGTCGGCCAGATAGGCCTTGTAATACCGCCGGCCGTTCTCCTCGACGATCGTCAGATACTTGTCCGTGCCTTTGAGCTGGTAAGTGTGGCTTGCCTCGAAGATCGCGGCCTCCAGGGCAAGCTCGCAATGGTCGAAGCCCCTCGGGAAGTCCGCCAGGCTCGTCCGCAGCCGCCACATCTTGCCGTTCAGACTGGTAAGAAACAGGTAGGCGCGCTCGGCGTCGCAGATAATCCAATAGTCGAGCCCTCCGACCTCGCGCGGGTCCTTCCGGCCGCCGTCAAGGATCGGCCCGGCTTGCGTCCACGAGTCGGGGTCGGCGATCGTGGTTGTCGTGGAATAGGCGACCCACATGCGTTTCGCCCTCGGCACACCCATCTGGTAGATCAGATACCATTTCTTGTGCGGGGAAAAGTAGAAGACCTGCGGGGCGCAATAGTAGTCGCTGTCGCTGACCTTCAGGATCGTGCGCCGAGACCGGTCGGCGTCCTCCCATCGCTCGAACGAGCAATACTCGATCGCCGATCTGCCTGGAAGCTTGACGGTCATGAAGACGTGCCACTTCCCTTCGTGAAAGACCACGGTTGGATCCTTCTGGGCCCGGCTGGGATCGCGGTCGCGCTTCTCGGGAGCGATGAGCGGGGCGCTGTATTCCCAGATCGCGGGGACGCTGAAAGCAGCGGGCTCCGGCCGGTCCTGCAATCGCGGCTCCGCAGCCCGGCTGGCGTGGACGGCCATGCCAACCAGGATCAGAGCCGCTGCCGGAATCGTGCGGTTGAGAACGACCTTCATGACGACCTATCCTCCCTTTCGTTCAGCACAGTGGGCTTGCATTGATTCGCTGCGTCGCAAACGCCTCCGGGGGCAACAGCACGGCCATCAGGCAGGCGAGACGTTGGGAGCCTCTCAGTCCCACTCCACAGTGAACCGCGAGGTCGTGTATCGCGCTTCCGACCGCTGAAAACTCTCCCCGATTTCTCGCTCGGTGACGACGCGCTTGTAGATCTTCAGCTCGTCGATCAGGCCCGTAAACGGCTGCCAATTGCCGGTCGTGAGCGACTTGCCCGCCATATCCAGACTACCGGCGAAGACCGCGGGCAAGTCTTTCGCGCTGTCCCGTTTTCCGTTCAGGTAATACCGGGTCTGGAAGTTCTTTCGTTCCACGACGACGGCCAGATGGGTCCATACGTTTTCGCGGACGGCGCCGTCCGATTCGGTGGTCCCGGGGTGTTGGTCGGCGTCGGTCATCTCCATGTGGATGCGACCGTCGCTGGTGACGTCGAGATTCCACCACGTCTCGGGATAAAGCCCCTTGTCGAGCAGCCTTCGACGTTTGTGCGGCGAGTCGACGTCGAGCATCGTGGGGCAGAGCCAGCACTCGATGGTGAAGTCGGCGGTGCCGAGCTGGATGAGCGGACAATCCTCCAGGTCGGCGAATCCGCCGCTTCCGTCGAGGTAGAGCGAGCGACCGAAAGCACCCTGGGCGCGGGCGGCGCCGCCCAGGTTGCCGTCGAGCCCGTTCCCCGAACTGTCCATAAGCTTGTAGCCTCTCGCCTCGTCGCACTTCCAGTAGAGAGCCAACTGGTCGTCATTCTGCATTCGCTCGGCGGCGGATCGTCTCGGCAGCCCCCGGATTGCCGGCGAGCGGATCGCGCGCTGCGTGTCCTCGGCGTCGGCGGGCCCGAATAGCAGGTTGTCTACGTGGAAGAGAGTGTGGGCGTCGCTCATGCTGCAAATGCCGAGCCAGGTTGGCCGGACGAAGCCGTCGTCGACAAAGGGCAGGTCGCGAAAAGCTCGATCCTCTTGACCGGGCACTCGCAGCGTGAGTGTGTACGTCTTCGGAGCGCCCGGCCCACTTTCCAGCGCGACGTCGACCGTGAACCAGGTTCCATTCGGAATGACGGCAAGTTTGCGGCCGCCGCCGCCGAACTTGCCGCAAGCGGTCAAGGTGCCGTCGGCGCTGCCGGCGAACGTCGGCCCGACGAACAGCCGGTCACGCCAGTCGCGGAATTCCATGTACCACTGGGCGGGTGCGTCCTCGGAGTTACAGATATCCACGGAGAACCGCAACTTGCCGGGTGGATAGTTCAACGCGTAAACCAGGTGCGGATTGTAGACTTGCTCCAGGTGGGCCGCGTCGCGGAACCGGAGGCTCCGGCTTCCGGTGCAGGAAGCGCCTTCGGCGACCTCGATCGACGCGGCGCCCTCGGTGTGAACCTGTGCTCGAGCGGGAGGGCTTCCCGGCGGCGTTAGCTCGAAGCCGTCGATGATCGGTTTCGGCGGTTTCGTGTATTGAAAAACCACGGGTTCTTCGCGCGGGAGGACCAGATTCTCCAGCGGCCAGGTTGCCCGATCGGGGCTCTCGTAGGCGCCGATCTTCTCGATCTGATCGTTGATATTCCGGAAACCAGTCCCGAAGGCCGGTGAATCGGGCCGCAGTCGATAGTCGTCCTTCGCCGCGTCGACGAACCGCGGATCGGCCACGATCGAGTTCCGGTCGTGACCGGCGGCCTGCCACTCCAAGAGCGATCGATAGGTTCGCTTCGCGTCCAACTCGACCTCGATCGGCAGGCCCCCGTGCCAGATCACGTTGTGATCGAACACCGCCTGTTTCGCGTTCCACTCAGGGTGCCCCCAGAGGCCCGTCAGATAGAGCTTCTTGTCTTTTCCGGTGTAGTAGAAGATGTTCCGCCGGATCTCGTTGGGGGGTTCCTGGAATCTGCCTTGGGCATCGGAATGCATGAACCAGCCGAAGTGGACCACGCTGTCGAGTTGGATCGCTCGGTCGAGGGTCTCGACGAAGACGTTGTTCTCCACCACGTTGCCGCCGCCGAACTGGATGAAGATGCTGTTGGCGCCGGAGCGAGCGATGACGTTGCCGTACACAGAGACGCCGGAGATCGACCCGTCGAGATAGATACCCCAACTGCAATACGGCGATCCATACCCCTCGGGCGGATAGGTGCAGTGCGGGTAGCTGCCGTACCCGATCGTGTCGAGGATCTTGTTGAACCGGATCACGTTGCCGCGGTCCTGGACCGCGCGATCGACTTCGTGCTGCCTCATCGCGATGGCCGAGTTGTCGGCCGTGTAGAGCATCGTGTTGCGGATCGAGTTGTACTCGGCGGTGTTCTTCGCGCCGTTGAGGAAGACGGCGTCGCGGGGGACGTCGTGGATCTCATTGTGCGAGACGACGTTCCCCTCGCCGATCACCGTCACGCCCGCGCTGACCATGTCGTATCGCCCGGTCCGATAGACGTGATTGTTGTCGGCCACGTTGTCGGTGCCGACCAGCGCGATCCCGTCGCCCCCCGTGGAATAGACGTCGTTGCCCGCGATGCGGCAGCCGGTGCACGCGTGGCTGCGCAACAGCGCCCGGTCGCCCGAGTGGACGTTCGTTCTGATCCGCCCGGGCTTGAGCCAACGATTGCCGATGCCCCTTTGGGCATTACGGAGATAGCCGGCGTTGATCCCCACGCCGCCCACTTCGCTGACGACGTTGCCCGTCATCTCGCAGAACCGGGCACCCTCCAGCGTGATTCCGTCCTGCTCGGCATGGGCCAAGTGGAAGCCTTGGAAGTGGAAATGCTGAACCGGCTCCTCGGCGGTGCCCGAGATCTCGACCAGGTTCTCCAGCACCGGCACGAGAACGTCGCCGTCTCTCACGGGCTCCTGGGGCGGGTAGAAGTGCAACTCGCCGGTGGCGTAGTCGACGTACCATTCTCCCGGCGCGTCGAGCGCGCCGAGCACGTTCTGCACGAAGTAGCGATTCGCTTCGTTGATCCTCCCCGCCACCGGGTACCGAAGCTTGACGTGACGGAGCCGCGGATCGACGTCGGTGACGGGCAGGATGTTATGGTCCCAGCAGTTGTAGGGGAAAATGTTCACCTCGGCTTGGAGCACGTCTCCCCACGACGCGAACGGGATGTCGCCTTCGTCGTAGTGAAACGCGGTCCGGCTCAGATACGACGGAGCGTCGACGTACAGCAGTCCGCCCGTATGCGGGTGCGCCGGATCGAGGTTCGGATGCCTGGCGAGGATCTGCCGCCTGCCTCGAAAGAAGATCTGATGGAATCGGAATCGCTCGAAGCCCTGATCCGCCAGTGCGGCGACGCACACGTTCGCTCCGCTCGCTCTCCAGCCGCGCACCGGCTTGGCGCCGACGAGCCGGACGGTTTCTCCCGGATACGATCGGAAAGTGACCGGGTGCTGCTCCGTGCCCGAGTCCTCGGCCGTGAAGACGAGCGTTTCCGCGAAGAAGTAGTCACCCGCCCGTACGCTCACGGTGAGCGGTCCCTTGGATGCTTCCTTCCGTCTGTGCTGCCGGACCGCATCTCGTGCCCGGTGGAGCGTGGCGAACGGGCCGTCGGTCTTTGAGTCATTCGCTTCGGGCAGCCTGCCGGTCCAGGCGTCGTTGCCGTCGGTCGCGACGTAGAAGTCGACCGCGCCCGCCGGCGCCGTGCCGAGTAGAAGGAGGCCGATCATCGACACAATGCTTTTCATCAGTCCCCTCCCGGCGTGGTCCCGGCTATCCGCCGGCCTCGTCTTGATCGTCCGCGGTCGCCTCGAAAGCGAGCCGAAGCTTCGCGTCGTTCTGCTGGTGATTGTAGCCGGGTGCCGGCGCGCTTTCCACGGGCGTGCGGATCAAGGCCCGCAGCCCCGCGATTGACCGGCCGTTTGCCGCGCCGCCGCTTCGCCTCACGGGGGCGTCTTGCATGGCCGAGGCGTTCCGAGAACCGCTCGATCGATTGCGTGGTGCGTGGGCAAGAACGAACGTCGTGAATCTCACCGGAACCCGGCGCAGTGGCCGCCGAACCGCCGCATGTTTGCAGGCAGCTAAGCCGGGGACTATAATCGCCGTCGAGTGCAAAGAGAATGCCGGCAAGCCGTCGGAGACTCCGATCCATGAAGCGCCGTTGCTGGTTCCAATCTGGGCTACTGCTCGTGTGTGTCCTCCAGATTCCTTGCTCGGCCGCCCCGAAAACTGCGGCGGCGGAATGGCAGACCGTAGCCTGCGTTCCCGCGGACCTGCCGCCCGAGGCCATGTTCGAGGTGACGCAGCCGGTGGACGATTTCGAGGCCGCGGCGCTTGCTTGGCAAGCACTGGAGGGCGGCCAGAACGCAAAGTGCCTTCTTGGCCGCGACGCCGAGATGCGCCACGGCGGGCAGGCGGCCCTGCGCGTGGACTACGATTTCGTGGGGAAACCCGAGTACGAGTACATTCAGATCACTACCCCGCTCGACGTCCCCACGGCCGGCTGCGCCTTCGGATTCTGGTTGAACCACGGCGGCACGAGCTTCCCCACGCGGCTGCGGATGGTCGACGCCAGCGGGGAAACGCATCAGGTCGAGCTCTTTTCCGGTGGGCAGCCGGGCTGGCAGTTCGTTGCCGGGTCGCTGGACGGTCCCAGCACCTCCTGGGGCGGCGACGGAAATCGACGCCGCGACTACCCGTGCCGCCTGGTGGGGATCTGTCTGGACCGACCCGAGCGCGGCTACGTCGGCAAAGGCTCGTTGTGGGTCGACGAGGTGGCGCTGCTTCGTCCCCGCGATCCGTCGCGTACGCTGCGCGTGGAAACACCCGACGGACGCTTCGGCAATCTGTACGCCGTCGGCGAGTCGGTCCTGCTGCGGGCCTCGGGACAGGGCGATCACGTCCGCTGGAGCCTGGACGACTTCTGGGGCCGGACGCTGGCTCGGGGCGAAGGGCCGGCCGCCGGGGTCGAGGCGCGATTCCTCCTGGAGCAGCCCGGCTACTTCGCTTGCCGGCTGGAGTTGCTTCGCGGCGCAGAGCCGGTCGAGATCCAGTTGTTTTGCTGCGCGGCATTGCCCGACGGCGAGGAAGCCGCGCGATCCGATTTCGTCGGCGTATCGAGCCATTACGGACAGAACAACTATCCGCTGCCCAGCATGGATCTGATGCGGCGTTACGGGATCGACCAGTTTCGCGACGAGATTGCCTGGCGATCGTACGAAACGGAAAAGGGCCGCCGCGTGATGCCCGCGCACGCCGCCGCGTACCTGAAGCACGCGGCCGAGTTGAAGATGCGGCCACTGATCATTTTCGACTACAACAACCCGCATTACGACGACGACGGCTTTCCCAATTCGCCGGAGGCGATCGCCGCGTTCGCCGCCTATGCCGTCGATCTGGCTCGGCAGACGCGCGGCACGGTGGGCACGTTCGAGGTCTGGAACGAGTGGATCGGCGGTTGCGGAATGGGGGGGCGCCCCGGCGATCACGGTCCGGAGGCGTATGGACGGCTGCTCAAAGCGACCTACGCCGCCGTCAAGCAGGCGTTCCCCGATCGGACCGTCGTCGGGATCGGCGGCGAGTACGGGCGGGACTGCGCGGAGAATATCGTACGCGCCTTGGGCACGGCGGGCAGCGATTCGATGGACGCCTGGTCGATCCACCCCTATCGCTATCCGCGCTCCCCGGAGCGCTCCGACCTGGTGGGCGAAGTGCAGCGAATCGCCGACCGCGTCGAGAAGGCGGGGGCTCACCAGCCGGTGTGGGTCACGGAAATCGGCTGGCCGACCCACCGCACGTCGGGCGGCAGCGACGAGCGGGTTCAAGCCCGATATTGTGTCCGCTCGCTGGCACTGCTGCAATCGACCGGCGCGGTGGAGAAAGTCTTCTGGTACGACTTCAAGGACGACGGCACAAGACGCGACTACAACGAGCACAACTTCGGCTTGGTCCGCCACCAAACGTACCGTTGCGCTCCCAAGCCGGGCGTCGTGGCGATGAGCGTGTTCATCCGCATGACAAGCCGGGCCGACTTTCGAGAGTTGCGTCGCGACGGATCGGCCTACACGGCCTGGTATCGCCGGCCGGACGGCCGCGACGTGGTGGTGGCGTGGACGGAGGCCGGTTCACAACGTGTCTCCTGGGTTGGAAAGTTGGAGACGGCCGTCGACATCATGGGCGCCGCTCACGCCGTATCCGATTCGATCGAGCTGACGGAGAATCCGGTCTACCTGGTCGGGAGTGGGCTCAGGCTCGGCGTCCGCTGAACGGCCGTCGACCCGACTCACTTTGAAGAGAGTGCGATTCACTTTGAAGAGAGCGCGGTGAACACGGATGGCTGAAAGCCGACGGCCGGATCCGCCATTTCACGCGGCTCTCGGCAGATAGCAGCTCGGCGCTTACCGTTTGAGGTCCGCGACTTGGCGGGCCTGGAGAACAACCGGGAGGCAATCAACCATGACCCCAATTGTCCCAAAAGTCGTCCTCTTGCTCGTCGCCTTGGGTGGCGGCGTGCGCAACGTCCACGCCGACATGATGGCCGACTCGCCGGTCAGGTTCCCGAAACAGGGCGCATTGCCCGCGAAGTACCCACCCGATCAGCCATCCAGGAACCGCGAAACCCCGGAAGAAGGTTACTACATTTTCGGCACGCCGGAACGCTCGCTGGCGCAGATCGCGAAGATTCGGTCGGAGATGCCCACCGGCCGGTTCTCCGCGCCGCCGCAGGACCGGACGCACCTTCAGCGAACGCACCGCCTCTTGACCGAGGGGGGCGAGTTGCATTTGCTGGCCCTGGGCGACAGCATCGTGAACGACACGATGCGCTCCGGATGGGTGGCGAAACTGCAAGAGGCCTACCCGAAGGCCAACATTCGAGCCACCGTGTACGTGCGCGGCGGGGGGGGTTGCCAGCACTACAAGGAAGAGGAACGCATCGCCAAACACGTCGTCCCGCGCAAGCCCGACCTGGTCTTCATCGGCGGCATCAGCCAGAGGGACACGGAAAGCATTCGAGAAGTCATCGGGCAGTTGCGAGCCGCCTTGCCGGAAGTCGAAATCCTTCTGGCCGCCGGCACTTTCGGCACGGCCGATCCCCGCGATCCGGAGGCCCTGGCCAAGGCCGCCCACTCGGGTACGGGAGCCTACGGCAAGTCGCTCGAGGCGCTGGCCGCCGACGAGCGCTGCGCCTACCTCGACATGACCACGCCGTGGGCCGAGTACATCCGCTCGGCGAACGTGCATCCGCATCGGTTCTATCGCGACGTGGTTCACGCCAATGAGCAGGGGGAGCAGATCCTCTCCAAGATCCTGATGGCGTTTTGGAGGCCCGAGCCCGCAAAGGGGGAAACCGAATAGCGCTTTGCCGAGGGCGGAACACCGGACAGACTCCGACCATATCGCATCCGCATACCGGCATTCCGTGGCGGCCCCGGTGCACGTGTCTTTGTGCCAACGAGCAGCGAATCCTTGTAGAGGGCCGGGTCGGGTGGCTGCTATCGATGCCCACCAGGGCAGTGGACGTCTTGGCGGGTGCGGGCAATCGTGGCAGCCTGCACGGTCCATCGCCGTATCAAGGCAACTCGCCTTGGGCCGGAATCTTGCGGCCCCATCGCTCCTTGCCTATACTCGACCCCGACCCGTTGCGGTGCCACCTTCGACGCGGTCCATTCGGGAAATCCTGAATGAGGGCTCCGGGCGGTTGGAGTATCCGGGCAACCGGCAGACGAGTGGATTCCGGCGAGGAGCTTTCGCGATGACCGACTACGGTGAACAGGAACGGCCCAACGGCCTGGCTCGCTGCTGCCCGTGCGGTGGGCATGAACGGGCCGCCGAGCCGGGGATGACGCGCCGCGGCTTCCTGGGAGGCGCGGCCCTGGCCGGGATGGCGCTTCGAGGTTTGTCCTGGCCGGCGTTGTCGGCCGTGGCGGCAGACGCGGAACCGTTCCCCGAGCGTCGCCCGTTGGTGGTCAAGCCGATCCTGATCCACAAGGTGTGCACGCGCAGGCTTCAGACGAGCTGGCGGATCTGGGGCGGCATTCAGACGGAGCAGGATGCCCAGCAGGAGGTCGCCCGGATCCAAAACGAGCTCGGCGCGCTGCGAGCCGCCGCAGACTTCCCTGTCCGGTTTCTCCCGGCCGCCGCAATACGCGACGCGAAGGAGCTGGACGCCGCAGAAGACCTCGCCTCGGCCGACGTGCTGATCTTGTACGCCGCGGGTGACTATTGGTTCTCCGGATTTGCCGACGCCATTGCACGGCTGGGCAAGGATGCGATCGTCTTCTCCCGGTTCATGTCGGGGCCGTTTTACTCTTCCTGCACGACCGTGAGCCCCTGCCTGCTGCGCGGCGGGTCGAACGACCAACTGGCCGTTCAAGGGGTGGACGAGTTGGACGTCGTCGTTGACAGCCAGGAGGAGCTGCTTTGGCGACTGCGGGCACTGTGCGGTTTGCGGAACACGATCGGCAGCCGGATTGTGGCCGTCGGCGGGCCCGGGGGATGGGGAATCGGCCCTCAGGCGCCGGCGCTGGCCGTCGATCGCTGGAAACTCGACATCCGTACCGTCGAGTACAAGGAGTTGGGCGAGCTGATCAAAGCCGCCCGGGCCGACAAGGCCGCCGTCGAACGGGCACGGGACCGGGCTGCCGAGTATCTAAAACTGCCGGGAACGACCCTGGAGACCGACAAGCCGTTCGTGGAAAACGCCTTCCTCTTGGAGCAGGTCTTCCGCGGCCTCATGCGGGAGGCCGACTGCCGGGCGATCACCGTCCACGGGTGCATGGGGACGATCATGCCCATCGCCGAGACGTCTGCCTGCCTCACGCTTAGCGTGCTCAATGACGCCGGCTACATGGCGTTCTGCGAATCGGACTTCGTGGTCATTCCCGCCGGCATCTTGGCGGCGAACATTGCGGGGCGGCCCATGTTTCTCAACGATCCGTGCTATCCGCAGCACGGCGTGATCGCGTTGGCCCATTGCACGGCCCCGCGCATGATGGACGGGAAGACGCGTGAGCCCGCCCGGATCGTAACCCACTACGAATCGGACTACGGTGCGGCACCCAAGGTCGAAATGCACAAGGGCCAGAAGGTCACCAACCTGATCCCCGATTTCCAGGCGAAGTGCCTGGCCGGCTTCGTGGGCGAGATCGTCGATGCGCCGTTTCTGCCCATCTGCCGTTCCCAGATCGTCGTCCGCTTCGCCTGTGAGAGCACCTTTCTGGCCCGGCAGATGCGCGGGTACCACTGGATCACCATCTACGGCGACTATCTGCGCGAGGTCGAATACGCCGTCAAGCGCACCAAGATCGCGTTTGAGAACTTGGGCTAGCCCCATTTTCCGCACCCTGGCGTGCGCTGCAACGGGGTGGGGGGGTGGGAAAATTCAGGGGGCGCGGGGCAATCGTCGGCTGAGGATTTGGGCGGGGGTGTGGAAGCCGAGTTGGTCGAGGATTTGCCGTTGGCGA
>DATKZH010000030.1:0-4743 GCA_035528065.1 Thermoguttaceae bacterium
GGCGGGCGAGTACGTCCGACCCGCGTTAGGGTGAATGGTGGCGCTGCTTTGAATTCCGGTATCATGGCGACGTCGCCGTAGCGGCGATCCCGAATAGATGGTTGAGCCCTCGCTCTTGAGGCCTCGTGGACAGCCCCGCACCCTCACCAGTTCGCAACAAGCAAAGAACAACAAACTACCCGGTTGACAAAAACGTTCCCATAGATGGGTCGAGGTACGAGACCCACGCGCCTCGTATGAGACCGAGGTGTCTCTGCGTGGGTCTCGTACCTCGACCCACCCTACGTTTCATAGCCCCCGAGGTAGACCTTCCATGAACCGAAGAACTTCCGTTTCGCGAAGAACGGCCCTCCAGTGGGCCGGCGCGTGGGCGGCCTCCGCGGCGTTGCCGCGACTGGCGATTGCGAAGGAAGAGCCCGCGTCGCCCGCGCCGGTCCGGCAGATCACCCGCGGACCCAAGTACCACTGGTTCGGCTACTACGACAAGCTGGAGTTCGACCCCACGGCCCGTTACGTGCTGGGCATGGAGGTCGACTTCGAGCATCGCTCGCCGCGCCCCGACGACGTGATCAAGGTCGGCATGGTCGACCTGGCCGAGAACGATCGCTGGATCGAGCTGGGCCGGTCGACCGCCTGGTGCTGGCAGCAGGGGTGCATGCTCCAGTGGCGCCCCCGGGCCGACGGCGAGGTGCTGTGGAACGATCGCCAGGGCGATCGGTACGTCTGCCACCTGCTGGACGTCAAGACCCGGGCGAAGCGGACCATCCCGTACCCGGTCTACGCGGTCAGCCCCGACGGTCGCTGGGCCATTTCGACCGACTTCCGGCGCCTGGGCGACATGCGGCCCGGCTACGGCTACAACGGCATCGCCGACCCGTACGGCGACGAGCCGGCCCCCGCGGAGTCGGGCATCTGGCGCGTCGATCTGGAGACCGGCCGGCGCGAGTTGATCTTCTCGCTGGCCGACGCGGCCAAGATTCCCTTCGAGTACGCCGACTTCGGCGCCGCCAAGCACTGGTTCAACCACCTGCTGGTCAACACCGACGGCACGCGGATCGAGTTCCTGCACCGCTGGAAGGAGGGCCAAGGCCGGCACCTGACGCGGATGTTCACGGCCGCGCCCGACGGCTCCGACGTCCGCGTGGCCATCGGCTCCGGGGCCGTCTCGCACTTCATCTGGCGCGACCCGACCCACGTCCTGGCCTTTTCCAAGCCGACGCCGGACGACCCGTGGGGCTTCCACCTCCACGAAGACAAGCCCGGCGGAACGGTCGAGCGGATCGGCGAAGGGGTCATGTACGACGGCGACGGGCATTGCACCTACTCGCCCGATCTCCGCTGGATCCTCTGCGACACCTACCCCGACCGCGAGCGCAAGAGGAAGGTGTATATGTACCACATCGCGGAGAACCGCCGCGTGGACCTCGGGTCGTTCTACGAGGCGCCGGAGTATTGGAGCGAGCCCCGTTTCCGGGAGTGGCGCTGCGATCTGCATCCCCGCTTCTGCCCGGACGGCCGCCACGTCGTGATCGACTCGCCCCACGCGGGCGGGCGCCAGCTCCACCTGATCGACGTGAGCGCGGTCGTCGGGTAGAATGGATGGTAGGGTGGGTCGAGGCACGAGACCCACGCGCGTCTTCTTGGAGACTTCTTCGAGCGGGTACGGGGGGAAGGAAAGCCGACCACGGAGGCACGGAGGTTGAACGGAGGTTGGATGGGAAGGGAGAATCGCGTGGGTCTCGTGCCTCGACCCACCCTGCGCCTTCGAACCAGCCTGTGTCCCATGGAATCCGCGGAGCGCTGCGACCTGCACCTGCGATTCAGAACCCGTTCTTCATCCGTTCAACCTCCGTCTTCTCCGTGCCTCCGTGGTCGGTGTACGTTCCGTCCGACCTTACCCCGCGAATCGCTACGCCTTCGACCTACCCTACGCCCAATGGAATCGGTGGAGAGGATGATGAAGTCGGTTCTGGCGATCGTCCTGTGCGTCTGTCTGCTTCCAGGTGTTCCGGCTTCGGCCGACGACGCACGCCCCGCGGATTCTGCGCTCACCGAATGCACGGAGAAGGTGGACGTGATGCCCGACCTCTGCCAGACCGACGAGGCGTTCCGCTCGCTACCCTACCAGGGCAAATACTCCTGCGGCCCCACGGCCGTGGCCAACGTGCTGGTGGCCCTGGACCAGCGGGGTTTTGACCATCTGGTCGAGGGAGACGTCGGCTCGAAGGCCGTGCAGCGGGCGCTGCTCGAACAGCTCAGCGCGAAGCCGTACCTCGAAACCACCCGGCACGGCATCGGACCGATCGGCATCATGAGCGGGCTCGATCGGTTCATCCGGGCGCGCGGCTACCACGCCGAGTTCGAGTGGAAGGGATGGCGCCACGGCGGCGACTTCGCGACTGGCCGGTTCGTCGACCTCGCTTGGCTCCGCGAGGGCGTGTCGGGCGAGTCGAACGTCGTCTTGAACATCGGATGGTATCGCCGCGACGAGGAGAAGGACCTCTACAGCCGGCTCAACGGCCACTACATGACGCTGGTCGGCTACCGGCGGCAGGGCGACGATTTCACCTACCTGATCCACGACCCGGCCGCCCGAAGCGGCCCCGGCAAGGTGACCCACGAGGCCCGGCTCGTCCCTATCCCAGGCGGCCGCCTGGCCCCGTGGAAATCATACGGCCAACGAAGCGCCGAGGGACACTTCCTCATCGAGGGAATCGTCGTGAAGAGCACGGCCGACGCGGCCATCCTCGACGGGGCGATCCGGGTGACGATCGCCAAGCCGCCGTGACCGATGAGGCTCCCGGCGCATCCGGGATACGCACTGGCGAAACGCCCGTGCCACCCACCGCGCTCGATGTGCCCGGTCAAGCCGGCGGCGTGTTCTCCCTGCTTCCTCACGAGGAGGGCACCAGACGGCCCCAGGTGCCCCAGGATCGCCGATCTCAGGCACGGGCGAGGGGTAGGCCGTCCAGGGCTCGGGGCCGTCTGAGGGCATTAAACCTAACTTCTCCCAGGGATCTGAATGCAACGCGTGGGCATGGCACGAGTTACGTACGAATGGATTTGCGCGGATTCTGGCTACGGGAGGGCTTCCAGTAGCGCGAGGGCCCGGTGCTGGAGGGGCGTTGGCTGGGCGAGCACATAGAACTCGGCGTCGTCGCTGCCCGGGAGGCGAACGCGGTTCTTCGTCAAGGTGCCCAGGTTGTCCAGCAGCGTTTGAAAACTTTGGACAGCGGCACCGTCCTCGGTGCGTTTCTCGAAATCCTTTCGACGCGCCGCACGCGATCGAGGCGCCGGGGCGACGACCGACTCGCGCGATTGCTCGGCCTCGGTGCGTTGGTGATCGTCAAACAGAATCGGCGCGAGCCGCCTGCGCATGTGCCACTCGACGTAGTAAGCCAACCTGCACAAGAAGACGTGGCCGCGAATACGGTCGTCAAGCCAGTGGTAGATCGGACGAACCTTCAGGTCGACCGTCTTCATCGACCGGAATGCACGCTCCACCTTGGCCAAATCCTTGTAGGCGCGCACCGCATCCTCCGAAGATATGACGTCCGGCTGCACCGATGTGCGGACCACATAGATCCCGTCCAGCGAGGACTCTTTGGAAATCTTTGCTTCGTCGCGTTGGTAGGAGAACGACTTGTCCGAAATATCGAGCACAAAGTGCTTGCCGACTTTGTATTTGCCGAGGACTTTTCCGACACGCAGTCCGATCTTGTCCTTGCCTCTGAGCGGCCGCTTCTTCCTTTGCGTGGCTGCGACAATGACATCCAACTTCTTCTCGCTCGCTTCGAGCAATTCGGTTCGTTTCCTCGCCCGACGATCGGCCAGCAGCGGATTGCGACAGACGACCAGGCGTTCGCCGGGAAAGTCGGGCGAACTGACTTCGGCCAAGTCGCGCTCGTCGAAGAGCGATAGCTCGATGGCGCCGTGCGACACGAGTTTCTTGATGCCGTCGGTGCGCAACGCACTGATCCAATCGAGTCCTTCGACTCCGCGCAATTCCTCGTCAATTCGCCGACTGGTGAGCATCCCCCGGTCGCCCACGAAGACCACGCGCCGGACGCCGAATCGCTTGCGCACCTTTTGGATCTGCGAGGCCAGCGTACGGGGGTCGGCCGTGTTGCCCTCGAAGACCTCGATCGACAGGGGACAGCCCTGGCCGTTGCACAACAGCCCGTAGACGATCTGCGGAAAGCCTCGCTTGCGATCGCGGTTATAGCCGAACTGAGCCAGACCGGGCTTGCGGCCCGTGTAATAGCTTGAACTGACGTCGTACAATAGCAGCGTTCCGTCTTGGAGGTGCTTCTTGGCAAGCTTGTTTTCGATTCGTTTCTGGCGCTGCTGCAACCAATCGATTGCCTCGTAGACTTCCCGTTCGGTGACGTCTTCGAGGCCAAGCTCCAGAGACAGGCTGGTGGTGGCCGTCTCTTGCCGTAGCGCGCGTACCGTGGACAGCTTGGAGCCCGGCTTCAAGATGCGTGCGACGATCAACGCCACGGCCACGGCCTTCTGGCGAGACGGCCGGGAGGCGAGGACGTTGTCGAGCCCGATCCGCTGGATCGTTCGCAGTACGGCGACGACGTGACCGTGCGGCAAACTGCGAACGATCTCCCACGGGCCGCCATCTTCGGGCGGTTCTCCGCGGAGCCGTCGTCGGATGGTATCGATCAGGTCGGCCGGCAAGTGCGAGAGGTTGCCGAGCGTCTGATGCTTGACCTTCCCGCCTTCTCGGTAGGT
>DATKZH010000031.1:0-2218 GCA_035528065.1 Thermoguttaceae bacterium
CCGAAATGTCGCAGTCTCATGTCACGCGCGTGGGTCTCGTGCCTCGACCCACCCTACGAGTACGTGATTTGCTCGTTCCCAAGCCGGAGCTTGGAGACCCGATGAGAAGATCGGTTCCAGCCGAATGAAAACCACCGCGGAATGACAACGGCTTTCTCAACCTAAGCCGGCCCTAGGAGATCTTCCATGGCTATTCCTGACGTCAAAGAGAAGTGGTCGGGGCGCGTGAACACGGTGACGATCGGGGCCACCTCGGCCGAAGGGGGCACCCGGGGACGCACGGTCACCGTGGGCGGCGCGTCGGGCATCCCTTTCCTCAGCTACGACGGCGAGATGCCCCATGCGCCCGTCGTGGCCATGGACGTGCTCGACAAGCAGCCGGGCGAATGGCCGCAGCCGCTCGCGGAAGTGTACGGCGACGTCTGGTCCGATCCGGCGGCGTGGGCGGTGAGGGTGAAGGAGCTCGGGGCCGACGTCGTGAACCTTCGGCTCATCTCCACCCATCCCGACGAAGACGACGCTCCGCCGCAGCAGGCCGCCGAGACGGTCAAGGCGGTGCTGGCCGCCGTGGACCTGCCGTTGATCGTCTGGGGCTCGCTCGTGCCGCAGAAGGACCAGCGGGTCATGCCCAAGGTGGCCGAGGCGTGCCAGGGGGAGAACTGCCTCTTGGGCGCCGTGACCGAGGAGGATTATCGCACGCTCACGGCGGCCGCCCAGGCGTACGGGCATAAAGTAATCGCCCTGGCACCGTGCGACATCAACAAGCAGAAGCAGGTGAACATCCTGGTCAGCGACATGGGCTTTCCGATCGAGGACGTCGTCATCTACCCCACCACCACCTCGCTCGGATACGGCATGGAATACATCTACTCGATCCTGGAGCGGGGGCGGCTGGCCGCGCTTTCGGGCGACAAGCTCATGGCCCAGCCGGTGATCCTCGACGTGGGCCACGAAGCGTGGCGGGCGAAGGAGGCCCGATCGGGCGACGAGTTCGCCGACGTCTGGGGGCCCGCTCAAGACCGCGGACCCGCGTGGGAGGCCGTCACCGCCTGCGACCTCCTCCAAGGCGGGGCCGATATCCTGATCATGCGCCACCCGAAAGCAATCGAGGCGGTCCGCACCACCGTCTGCCAACTGATGGGTGGGTAGGCCCATTGCTTGAGCGAACAACGACACACGTGGGACGAGCGGCGCCCAGCCGCCCCCGGCAAGATCCTGTCTGTCGAACGAGAGGGAACCGATGATCATCTTCAGCGAGCGAATCAACGGCATGTATCGCGACGTCCGCAGGGCGATCAACGAGAAAGAAAAGTCGGTCGTGCACGAGCTCTGCAAGGAGCAGGTGGCCGGCGGGGCGGACGTGATGGACATCAACCTCGGGCCCACCAAGGGCGACCCGGTGGAGAACTTCGTCTGGCTCGCCCAGACGGTGAGCGAGGTGACGGACCTGCCCATCTCGCTCGATAGCGCCAAGCCCAAGGTGCTGGCCGAGGCCGTTCCCCGCGTGAAGGAAGCCCTGCCAGGCACGAAGCTGGTGATCAACTCGTCCACCGCGGCCCAGGACTGCATGGAGAAGCTGATTCCCGTGGCGGCCGCCAGCGGGGCGAGCATCATCGGGCTGACCATGGATCAGGAGGGGGTGCCGGGCAACGTCGAGAAGCGCGTCGAGTGCGGGGCGGCCTTCTTCATGATGGCCATAGAAAACGGCGTCATGCCCGACGATATCTACCTCGACCCGATTATCCTCCCCGTCAACGTCGCCCCCAAGCAGCCCTCGAACGTGATGGAGGCGATCCGCCAACTGGCGATCCTCAGCGACCCCCCGCCGCACTTCATCCTCGGGCTGTCGAACGTCAGCCAGCAGTGCCTGATGCGGAGCCTGATCAACCGCACCTACCTGGTGATGGCGATCACGGCCGGCCTCGACGCCGCGATCATGGACGCCGCCGACAAGGAGTTGGTCGAAGCGGCGATCTCCGCCGACGTGCTCCTGGAAAAGTACCTCTACAGCGACGACTACATCAAGGCGTGGAGGATGCAGAAGGGCATTTGAATGGCCCGATGATCCAAGCAATCTGGTAGGGTGATACTATGGAAGCGGAGGCCGAGCCGAACTAGCTTGGTCCTTGAACACGTGGTAAACCGGGGGTTTGTACGAGTCTCAAACCAGCGATTTCCACAAAAGGAGCCAAGCCATGAAGTATGTCGGCGTCGACCT